>JAFRLA010000027.1 GCA_017431465.1 Candidatus Saccharimonadota bacterium | reverse complement strand
GTGCAAAGTGAGTATTATCAGCCATTACTTACCTCCCTCTGCAGCTTTCTTACCGCCGTGGCGACGGAATTTACGGGTTGGAGCAAACTCGCCGAGTTTATGACCGACCATATTTTCGCTGATGAAAACTGGGACGTGGACCTTGCCGTTATGGACGGCGATGGTGCGACCAACCATCTCTGGAGAGATAGTGGAGCAGCGCGCCCAAGTTTTAATCACAGTTCGATCGTCGGCGGAGAGAGCTTCGATTTTCTTCTGTAGTTTAACGTCTACAAAAGGGCCTTTTTTCAGACTTCTAGACATAGACTATCTCCTCTTTCCTTCGTGGCGACTGCGCACGATATACTTATTAGTTTTCTTATTACGACGAGTGCGGTAACCAAGCGTGAGCTGACCCCAAGGGGTGCGTGGCGCTTTACCAGAGCCGTGGCGACCACCGTCACCACCACCGTGTGGGTGGTCTGCGGCGTTCATTACGACACCACGAACGGTCGGGCGGATGCCTTTGCGGCGAACACGACCGGCGGAGCCGAGCTTAATATTCTGATGTTGGACGTTACCAACGGTACCGATAGATGCTTGGCAGGAAAGTAGAACTTTTCTCATTTCGCCAGACGGCATCTTTAGGGTAGCGTAGCCGGTTTCCTTCGCCATGAGCTGGACCGAAGTTCCAGCAGCGCGAGCGATCTGAGCGCCGCGACCCGGGGTAAGTTCAATCGCGTAAACGAAAGTACCGACTGGGATATTCTCTAGCGGAAGACGGTTGGATTCTTCGATCGCAACCTCATCACCAGTGGTGAATTTGTTGCCTTTTCTCATATTCGTATCGGCGAGAACGTAGTAATAAACGCCGTTCTGATCTTTAACGCGAGCGATGCGTGCGCTGCGGTTTGGATCGTACTCGATTTCCATGACTTCGAGGTTTAAGCCCTTCGGTAGGTTATGGGTCAAGATACGATAGTGGCGTTTGACGCCGCCGCCACGATGGCGAACGGTAATACGACCGCTGTTGTTGCGCCCAGCATTCTGCTTTTTCGCCATAGTCAGAGATTTCATCGGCTTACGGGTAGTAATCTGATCAAAATCTTGAGTCGTTTTCTGGCGTTGCGCAGGGGTAGTCGGGCGATAAGCTTTAATTGCCATTATTTCTTATCTCCTTTCTTTTCCGAAGACTTTTTGGCTTTTTCTTCGGTCTTTGCGGATTTTTCCAACTCTTTCGCTGCCTCCTCAAAGGCTTCAACTTTGATCTTGTCGCCTTCTTTAACGGTCACGTAGGCAAACTTCTTATCTTGGCGATAAGTCGTGCCAGGATAAGCGTGCTTGCCACGGGAGTAGCGAGTTTTCTTGCCTTTTCTAATTAGTACGCGAACAGAGGTAACCGTAACCTTGTGCTCTTCTTCAACGGCTTTAGCGATAGCCTGTTTGGAGGCTTTTGCTGGGACCTCGAAGACGTAGGTGCGGTTAACCTGCGCAGAATAAGTTTTCTCAGTTACGCGCGGAGCGGAGAGGATGCTAGGCGTAGCTTTCTCTTCGACTTTTTTGACCTTAGCGGTAGTCTTAGCCTTAGTAGCCATTACTTCTCCTCCTTTCCGATGAGCCATGCCTCTAATTCTGGCATAGCCTTTTCGCTGATAACGATTTTATCAGCATTTAAGATGTCAAAGACGTTCAGATAAGTAGGACGAACAACTTTAACAGCGTTGATATTGTTAGTCGCGCGAAGGACTAATTCGGTTTTCTCTGGGATGACCAGGAGAACTTTACCATTCAGAGAAACCTTTGCGGTTTCGAAATTCTTCAAAGCTTCCTTGGTTTTACCGTTCTTGATTGCAAAATCAGCAATCGTGACGATTTTCTTGTCTTTGTTCTGGAGGCTCAGAGCCTGACGAACAGCGACACGCTTAGAAGTTTTGCTGAGTTTTTTAGTAAAGTTTTCCTCACCGGTGCGGCCGAAGGCTACACCACCGTGGCGCCAGATCGGGTTACGGGTGCTACCGAAACGTGCACGACCGGTACCTTTCTGTTTCCATGGTTTCTTGCCGCCGCCTCTGACTTCGCCGCGCTTCAAGGTTTTCGCATGGGAGCTCCTTGAGTTTGCGAGATAGGCGTCATAAGCGGTCTTTAATAGTTCGTGATTCTCAACTTCTAGAGAGAAAATGTCTTTATTTAGTACCATACTACTCCTTTCCCTCCACAGTTACAATCCCTTTCTTCGGGCCCGGAACCGCGCCTTTTAGACCTAAGAGGTTATTCTCTTTGTCGATATAAGCAACGACGAGGTTCTTAACGGTAACCTGGTCGTGGCCCATACGGCCTGGCATCTTCTTGCCCTTCCAGACTTTCTGCGGGTACATCGAACCGATGGAACCGACCCGGCGTAGATTACCATTGAACCCGTGTGTATTCCCGGATTCGATACAGTTCCACCGTTTGACCGTACCGGCGAAACCTTTACCTTTAGAGGTACCAGTAACGGTAACCTTGTCGCCGAGGTTAAACTGCTCGACAGTAAAGACGTCGCCTTCCTTAACGTCTGGAGTATCTTCAGTTCGAAACTCTTTTAAGACCTTCGGGCTGAGATTTTCTCCGGCCTTTTTGACGTGACCGGAAACCGCCTTGCTCAGATTCTTACCCTGACCGTAACCGAGCTGGACAGCGTTATAACCATCTTTTTCGACGGTTTTAATCTGAGTCGCTGTCGCCGGGCCGGCTTGGATAATCGTAACAGGGGTCACGATACCATCCTCGCCGATGATCTGGGTCATACCAATTTTGGTGCCTAGGATGACTTGCATCTGCTTCCTTTCGTTAATTTGATATTATTCGCCCTGTTTTGCGCCCCGTAGGACTAGAGAAGAGCCCAAAACACGACTGAAACTAGACTTATGGGCAGTTTCCTTCAGGGGTGGCGATCGCTTCTGCTTGCGCTTTGGCGACGGCCAAGCCGTCCAGACTTACTCCTTGCGTCTAGCTGTATGTCCTACTTATTAGAATATACTGTTTCTATCTTAGCACACTCTGGGATAAAAAACAAGCCCTTTTCGGGCTTGTTTTTTATCTATTTTGTTTTTAGACGCCTTCGACGTCTTCTTCGGTCGGCTCGGACGGCAAGTCCTCGGACGGAAGCGGCGTAGCGCCAGTACCGACAGGGATCTTGCGACCGATGATGACGTTCTCTTTCAGACCGTGCAAATGGTCCACGCGACCAGAGATGGCCGAGTTGATAAGTACACGGGTTGTATCCTGGAAGGATGCGGCGGAAAGGAACGAATCGGACCAGATCGAAACTTTGGTAATACCAAGAAGTAGGTGAGTGAAGGCCGCCGGGGTTTTACCCTCTTCGACTAACTCTTTATTCTCGGTTTCGACCGCAGTCTCAGAGACGATGTCGCCCATCACGAAGCTGGAGTCACCGGCGTCGTCGATGATGACACGCGAGAACATCTGGCGGACGATAATCTCAAGGTGTTTTGCAGAGATTTCGTGACCCTGCGCAGCATAGACCGAGAGAACATCGTTCATGATGTAGCGAGCAGTAGCCTCGCGACCCTTGAACTTCAAGAGATCTTGGAGGTTCAAGGAACCGGTCGTTAGGCGATCGCCAGCCTTGACCGAGTCATTGCTCTTAACTACGAGTTCGGCGTCGCCTGGGATTTCGACCCGGACTGGACCGCTAGCGGACTTAACGAGAATAATTGCATCATCGGTAAGCTGGGCATTCGCGTCGTACTTCGCGATAATCGGGTCGGCACCTTTAGCCTTTGAAGCAATCACGTCGCCAGCCTTGACGTCTGCACCATCTTTAACCTTGGCTTTGCGGCCATCAAGCGCGATACGCTCTGGCTTGCCAGTTTCAGGGGTAACCTGGACGACGTAATGGTTATTATCTTCCCAGACCTCGACCACGCCATCGATTGGCGAAATCCAAGCCTGACCTTTCGGCGAGCGAGCCTCAAGAAGCTCCTCGACACGCGGAAGACCGCGAGCGATAGCACCAGAACCCGCAACACCGGAGCCGTGCTTGGTATCGAGGGTAAGCTGGGTACCTGGCTCACCAAGCGACTGGGCTGCGATCACACCAACTGGCTGATGTGGAGCGACAAGTTCGCGAGTGGACATATCGATACCGTAGGCTTTCTGTGGGATGCCACCTTTGGCAGTAGTCGTAAGAATCGATTGGATCGTAACCTCGGTAATCTTCGGGTCATCCTCAAGTTTCTCAGCAACTTCAGGGGTAATCAACTGGTCTGCCTCAAGGTAGCCTGGGATTGGCTGGGCAGTATAGCGACCTGAAATCCAAGCGGAGAACTCAACGCCAGATTCCTTAACCTCTTCTTTGTAAACGGTGAAGCCTGGATCTTCGGCGACTTCGTCGGTCGTGAAGACGTCCTGAGCAACATCGACAAGGCGGCGGGTAAGATAACCGGAGTCCGCAGTACGGAGCGCGGTAGAAACCTGACCCTGACGCGCACCTCGAGTCGCGATAAAGGATTCAAGGGTGTTCAGACCATCTTTGTACGAAGATTTAACTGGGAGCTCGATTTCGTTGTTGTTAATGTCAACCATAATACCAATCTCCGCCGAAGCAAGCTTGATGTTCGAAACGGAACCACGAGCGCCGGAGTTAACCATCACAGCGATATCGGTGTCCATCTCAGAAAGTTTACTCTTTAGGAAATCAGAGATCTTGTCGTCGATTTCGCGCCAGTTCTTGACGGTCAAGTTATAGCGCTCGTCTTCGGTAATCAAGCCCTGATCAAACTGCTCTTGAATCAGCGCAGTCTTGCCGTCGCCCTCAGCCAAGAAATCTTGGATTTCAGGGTAGGTCGGGTAATCATCTTTTGCGGTCGAAACAGAGGCGACAGTCTCATATTCGAAAGCGAGATTTTTAACGGCATCTGCAATCTCGACAGTCGTCTCGGCGCCATAGCGGTCGAAAATGTCCGCCATAACCTTCTTCAACTGCTTCGAAGTCTGGACCGAGTTATCAAACGGATAATCCTCAGGAAGAACTTCGTTGAAGATGACCCGACCGAGAGTAGTCTCTCTGATTTCCTTCTTCGCAAATACGCGAATTGGGGTCTGGAGATGGATAATTCCCTGGTCATAAGCCATTTCTGCCTCATAAACGGAGCTATATGGCTTGACTTCCTCAGTCGAAGTGCCTGGCTTGTCGTAAGTTAGGTAGTAAATACCGAGAACGACATCCTGGTAAATCGAAAGTACTGGGGCGCCATCAGCAGGCTTCAACAAGTTCTTGGTCGCGGCCATCAACTCGCGAGCCTCGGCCTGAGCGTCAGCGGACAGAGGTAGGTGGACCGCCATCTGGTCACCATCGTAGTCAGCGTTAAAGCCGGTCGCAACGAGCGGGTGGAGCTGGATCGCCTTACCATCGATTAGTTTCGGCTGGAAAGCCTGAATCGAAAGACGGTGAAGCGACGGAGCACGGTTAAGAAGCACGTATTTACCCTTAATTACCTCGTCGAGACCATCCCAAACCACGTTTTCGTTAGCCTCAATCATGCGAGTGGCGGCGCGAATGTTTGCGGCATGCTCATTTTCCATCAACCAAGAGATAACAAACGGTTTGAAGAGCTCTAGGGCCATCTGTTTTGGCAGGCCGCATTCGTTGAGTTTTAGCTCTGGGCCAACAACGATAACCGAACGACCAGAGTAGTCGACGCGCTTACCGAGAAGATTCTGGCGGAAGCGACCCTGCTTACCTTTCAAGAGGTCAGAGAGCGATTTGAGCTTTCTACGACCGTTGGTTGAGTTTGCGGCGCGGTTGCCGTGGGCAGCGGCGTTGTCGATCAGAGCATCAACCGCTTCCTGGAGCATGCGCATTTCGTTTCTACAAATTACCTCTGGAGCGTTCAAATCAAGCAATTTCTTCAAACGGTTGTTACGGTTAATCACGCGGCGATAGAGATCGTTTAGATCGGAGGTCGCGAAACGACCGCCAGGGAGCGAAATCATCGGGCGAAGATCTGGTGGGATGACTGGAATGACCGTGAGAATCAGATCAGATGGGCTAATCCCAGCGGCCTGCATTCCCTCAATTAGTTTCAAGCGCTTGGTCAGTTTCTTCTCTCTCTGGCCCTTGGCTTCCTCAACTTCGGCGCGGAGGTCTTCGATCATCTGATCAACATCGATTTCGTCAAGCATCTTCTTTAGCGCGGTTGCGCCCATTTCAACCTTGACGAGCTCAGCGTAGTCTTCGTGGTCAGCCTCGAGATTGCGGTAATCCACCTCAGAGATGACGTTGCCGCGCTTCAAACCCTGTAAAATGGTCTTGTTAGCGTTATATTCGGCTTCTAATTCCTCGAATTCTTTGCTAAATTGAGCCTCTAGCGCCTTTTTATCGGCCTCTTTATCCTTTAGAGCCTCATCATAGCGCATTTGGATCGCCTGGCGTCCTGCGGCCGTCTGAGCGTCCAAATCGGCCAATTTTTGCTCAATTTTCTCATCATCGCTCTCGACAATCAGATAGGAAGCGAAGTAAACAACGCGCTCGATGTTTTTTACGGTCAAATCAAGCAATAGACCTAGCGCGCTAGGGGTGCCACGCATAAACCAAACGTGCGCAACAGGAGCGGCAAGGGCGATGTGGCCCATACGCTCACGGCGAGAAATCGACTTCGTAACGAGGTTACCCTCTTTATCGACCGCCGCCTCGCGCGAACGCACGCCTTTTAGTTTCGAATCGTGCGGGTTAATATCCTTCGTTGGGCCGAAAATGCGCTCACAGAAGAGACCGTCCCGCTCTGGTTTTTGTGTACGGTAGTTAATGGTTTCAGGCTTTAAGACTTCGCCATAGCTCCAGTTTAAGATGTCTTCCGCGGAAGCCACACTCAAACGAATGGAGTCGAAATCCGATGCGCTGATAAAATTATCCATCCAAGCCATATTAGAAATCCTCCCCGAGGTCGATCGTACCATCGTCGTCGTCCTCTGTTGTTATTTGAATATCTTCTTCATCCTCATCCATGAGTTCTGCCGCAGTCTCGTCATCGATGTTATCCATGTCGAGTTGGGCATTCTCTTTAGCCTGAGCATAAATCAAACTGTCATCTTCCGATTTCTCAATCGCGCGGGTTGTTTCCTCGATCACATCAGAGGCGTCGTTAGACTCGCCGTGATCCAAGAGGTCAACCTTCAGGCCAAGACCCTGAAGCTCTTTCACGAGAACGTTAAAGCCTTCTGGAAGTTTTGGACCTTCGATCGGCAGCTGCTTAATAATCGATTCGTAAGCCTTCGCACGTCCGTAAACGTCATCAGACTTAATCGTCAACATTTCCTGGAGAATGGTCGCTGCACCGTAAGCTTCAAGCGCCCAAACCTCCATTTCACCGAAGCGCTGACCACCGTTCTGGGCCTTACCACCGAGCGGCTGCTGAGTAACCATGGTGTATGGACCGGTCGAACGAGCGTGAATCTTGTCGTCAACCATGTGGTGAAGTTTCAACATGTGCATGACGCCGACAGAGGTTCTTTCCTCAAACGGCTCGCCAGTTAGACCGTCGTAGAGCTGGACGCGGCCGTCACGGCTGAACCCGGCTTTTTCAAGTTCTTCTGAGATAATCTCGTCCGGTACGCCATTAAAGGACGGGGTCGCAACTTTGTAGCCGAGAGCCTTTGCGGCCATACCAAGGTGGATCTCGAAGAGCTGACCGAGGTTCATACGAGAAGGCACACCCATCGGGGATAGAATCACGTCGATCGGAGTACCGTCTTCCATGAACGGCATGTCTTCAACAGGGAGAACGCGGGAAACCACGCCTTTGTTACCGTGGCGACCAGACAACTTGTCGCCGACGCCGATTTTGCGCATTTCGGCAACAAAGATTTTAATCTGCATCAGGACGCCAGCCTTAAGATCGTGGCCCTGTTCGCGGGTATAAACGCGGACGTCGACGACTTTGCCGGTCGAAGAACCGTTCATGCGAACAGAGGTGTCGCGGACATCTTTGGCCTTTTCGCCGAAGATGGCGCGGAGCAGGCGCTCCTCAGAGCTGAGCTCTTGCTCGCCCTTAGGGGTAATCTTACCAACGAGGATATCGCCATTCTGGACCTCAGAGCCAATCGCAACGATGCCGTCTTCGCCGAGGTGGCGGAGAGAGTGTTCAGAAACGTTAGGGATATCGCGAGTAACCTGCTCTGGGCCGAGCTTAGTCTCGCGGACCTCAACGTCATAGTCTTTAATGTTGATCGAAGTCAAAGTGTCGTCTTGGACCAAGCGGCTAGAGATAACGATCGCGTCATCCATGTTATAGCCACGCCATGGCATGAAAGCGACAAGTAGATCGCGACCGAGCGCGAGCTCGCCGTTGTTGATCGAGGCGCCCTCGATTAAGATGTCGCCTTTCTTGACTTTTTCGCCACGCGCAACTTTTACGCGCTGGTTGTAACAGCGAGAATCGTTGGTCATTTCGAAATGCGAAAGTTTGTACTCTTTCTCACCGCCTTTTTCGTACTTGACGACTACAGATTCGCCGTCAGCCTTCACTACTTCACCTTTACCTTCAGCAACAATAAGCTGGGAGGTATTTTTTGCAACTTCGGCTTCGATGCCGGTACCGACAACTGGGTTGTCCTGGCGAAGTAGAGGAACCGCCTGTTTCTGCATGGCGCAGGCCATGAGCGAGCGGTCGACACGGTTTTTCTCGACGAACGGGATCAAGCTAGCGGAGACGCCAAGAATCTCTTTATGAGCAGCGTCGATATGAGTAACTTTGCTTGATTCGACCTGGACTGGCGCGCCAGCTACGCGAGCCGAGACGCGAGCGTCAACAAATTTACCATTTTTATCAAGTTTTGCCGAGGTATCAGCGATGATCATATGCTCTTCTTCGGCAGCGTCAACGTAAACGACCTCATCGGTAACCTTGCCGTTTTTCACGACGCGGTATGGCGCTTCGATAAAGCCGTAATCGTTAATTTGGGCATAAGTCGCGAGGTTAAGCACCAAACCGACGTTTGCACCTTCTGGGGTTTCTACGGTACAGATACGACCGTAGTGGGTAGGGTGGGCGTCGCGGACATCAAAGCCGGCACGCTCCCTAGTCAAACCACCAGGGCCCATCGAACTTAGACGGCGCTTATGGGCAAGCTCGGAGAATGGGTTAGTCTCGTCCATGAGCTGGGACAACTGAGAACTGGCGAAGAACTCTTTGACCGCCGCCGTAACTGGGCGAGCATTAATCAACTGGGAAGGAGTAACCTCTTCGATATTAGCCATCGACATTCGGTCTAAAATGTTTCGCTGTAAGCGAAGCATACCGAGGCGGAATTGGCGCTGGACCAACTCGCCAACGAGCTTAATGCGGCGATTGCTCAAAGAGTCGATATCGTCGGCCGGCTCTTGGGTATTATTCAAGCGGATAATTTCGCTAATAATCGCAATTAGGTCTTCCATCTGAAGAGTACGATGAGCTGCGTCGTTCGGCGTGTCAAAACCAAGACGTTGGTTAATCTTAAAGCGACCAACGCGCGAATAATCGTAGCGTTTGTAATCAAAGAAAGTTTTTTCGATCATCGATTTTGCGTTTTCGACGGTCGCAAGATCGCCTGGCCGGAGTCTTCGGTAAACCTCGATTAGGGCTTCGGACTGACCAGAGGTACCGTCGCGCTCCAAGGTCGCGTCGATATAACTAAACTCGCCGTTGTCGATTTTCTCAAACTTCTCTTTAATTTCCGATTTCTTCGAAATGCCAAGGGCACGAAGAAGGGTCGTTACCGGAATCTTGCGGCGGCGGTCAATCTTGACGTAGATCGCACCGTTTTGGGCGGTCTCAAACTCAAGCCAAGCCCCGCGGCCCGGGATAACTTTAGCGCCGTAGTAATTCTTTCCTGCGATATTGTCGGCAGTGAAGAATACGCCAGCGGAACGGATGAGCTGAGAGACGACGACGCGCTCGGTACCGTTGATGATGAAACTTGCGCGGTCGGTCATCCAAGGATAATCACCGAAGTAAATATCCTGTTCTTTTTTCTCGCCAGTAACCTTGTTCTCAAGTTCGACCTGGACATGAAGCGGAGCCTCGTAGGTCGCAAGGTTACGCTTTGCGTCATGTTCGTTTTCTTTCGGTTCGTGGAATTTATAATCTTTGAACCGGAGGGACAATTTCTGTCCGGTATAGTCGTCAAGCGGATTCAGCTCAGTAAATACCTCGCGGAGGCCCGACTCGACAAAATCAGCCCAGGAATCCTTTTGATGTGCAATCAAATCAGGAATCGGCAGGGCATTGTCGCCTTCAGTAAACAGAACGCGACTCTCTTGTTTCTGCTTTGTAGCCATTATTACCTCTTTTATTAGTGTGGTTTGATATTCTTTAGCGCCGAAGAATACTGTTGTATTTTCGCACCCTGAATTCGCCATTTTCGGGTACGCCCAAAAAATACAACACACTACTTCTTAAGATCTATTCTACACGGATAATTTTTAAAAGTCAATAGGGTTTTTGGGCGAAAATGGCCGAGGTGTCCACAAAATGACTCCTCACGTCCGCCATTTTCGCCCGCCTCTCTTGACTTTTTATTCCGGTTGTGGTATAATAAAAGGGTAGCTATAGTTTTGCACTGAGGAGGTGTGGAATATGACTAAGGAATTTAACGATTTAGGGGTTATTTTAGTAGATGATGAATCCGGTCGCGAGGAGTTTTTGTATGCCGAAGAATACGAAGAAGCATACATGGACTACGACGAAGCTGACCTGAAGTTTGGTACAATAATTGAACTTCAGATGGCCTATAATCAGGCAAAAGAGCGCGAAAGACGTGCCACAGAGAGGTCTCTGGAAGAGTATGCCAATGCTTCGGAATATTGGCATAAATGGGATGTCTTAGTAGGGCTTTGCTCGGAACTTGGGCGGAAGCGAAAAACTGGCCAATTTACCGGTTATCTACCGCGTCGCGTAAATGATGCTATGAATATGTTTTCAGAGGCCGGCCGAGCAGTCGGATTCTGGCATCTTGATAAACAGACTAGAGATAACATCGAAATGGATCTGTATGATCCGAAGCTCCGACGGAAATATGCTCGCATTATCGACCCTTATAGGGGCCGGTGTGAAGCTATGTCTGCCGTTGAGCTGTACCAGGCGGCACATAATTAATCCCTGCAGGGAGCCATTACGGCTCCCTTTTTCTTGAGATAGTGCCATGTTTACAGGGAATATTTTTTATGTTATAATAAGGCTCAGCTCGCGAGACAGGAGGTGGTAAAATGCGAGAGGACATTGATAACTACTGGAAGATTTTTAGAGAGCTTTGCGAATCGACGGAAAAATATGCGAAGAGGCTACGCAAAGGCCAGCCAGGGACTAGTGAGTACTATATCCTAAACCTCGCCCTGGTCAAGAGGCTAGATCAGGCGGCTGGTTTGATCGGCCTGCCAATGATGGGCGAGGGCGAGAAAAACCCTTTGCTGCGCAAGCAATTGATTGACCGGGAGACTTCTTTCCTGCTCAATTGCTTGTTTGATGATGAAACCCGAGAGGCTTATCTTGCTGAAGCAAAGAAAGTGGAAGGTGAGGCAGTTTCGATGGCGGATTTGAGGCTAGGCGCGATGGCCAGTCTAAGCAACACCAAGAGGCGAAAAATGGAAAAGGAGGCTAAATCGATCAATAAAGAGGTTAAAAAGGCGCAAGAAACGGCCAAAAAGGCCGAGCTAAAAGCCGAGAAGAAAGTCGAGAAGGCTGAGTCGAAGGCCGAGGAGGCCGAGAAGAAGGCTGAGAAGAAGACCGAGAAGGCTTGGCGCAAAGCTGCAAAAATCTAAAAGTGGCTAGCCCCGAGAAATCGGGGCTTTTTTATGAAACAGTCTGGTTCGGCGACAACCAAATAGCCACCCTGGTTATAAATGGGTGGGTTTTTGAACAGATAAACTCTCAACCTCTTGTCAAATAGTAGGAAAGCAAAACTCGCAGTTAAGCCTTTCTTAATTTTAGCATAGGCGAATTCAAAATGCAAGGGTTTTTTGAAATTAAATGTCGAGATCGTCGAGATCGGCAAGTTCGGCGCGAGTACGTTCGGCAATACCAGGGGTATTATCTTCCTCGTCGTCGCCAAAAGTCTCTTCTTCGGCCGAGGCTTCTTCGGCAGCATCAATGGTTTCGTCGGCGGCATCAGCGGCAGGCGAGGCAGCTTCTTTAGCGACACCCTCAGCAGCCGGGGCATCTTCGGCGACCGAACGCGGCGCGCCTTCATCATCGTTGACAATCTTCAAATTATAGCGGGCGTCATTCTTCGTACCAAGAGCGCGAAGAAGAGTGCGCATAGACTGAGCAGTAATACCGCGGCGACCGATTACGCGGCCGACGTCTTCTGGATCAACGGTAAGCTCTAAGAGCACGCCTTTTTCATCAACACTACGTTTGACTTCTACTTTGTCGGGATTATTCACAAGGGTTTTTACGATATATTCTACGAATTGTTGGTCGATAGTTGACATATGTATTCTCCGAAATTATTTGTTAATAATACACTACCATTATACCAAAAAAGAGCCTCATCAACAAGGCTCTTTTTTAGAAATTATTCAGCAGCCGGAGCTTCTTCGGCTTTCGGCTCCTCTGCGGGAGCCTCCTCTGCTGGTTTTTCCTCGGCAGGAGCCTCGGCAGCTTCGGCAGGGGCCTCAGCGGTCTCAGCAGGCGCTTCAGCGGCTGGCGCTTCCTCGGCAGGAGCTTCTTCCTTTGGCTGATTCTTGCGAAGTTTGTCTGCGTGTTTTGCGACGGCAGACTTCTTCGTAGCCTCTTTAACCCAGGCCGGGAGCTTGATTTTGTTCGCCTTTAAGAGGCGAGCGACGCGCGAAGACGGCTGAGCACCGTGGCTCAAATAAAACTCGATTTTTTCTTTGTCTAAGACTGTCGCCTTAGTGTGGGGGTTGTAGTTGCCGACCTCAGCTACGACACGCCCAGAGAGGGGATGACGCTGCGCTTCTTGGACGACTATCCGATACACAGGGTAATGTGCTCGGCCATTACGTTGCATGCGAATTGCTAGCATATTTCTCCTTAAATTACTTAAACTTCCTTGATTATAGCACATCCCCTAGAAAAAGTCTAGAGGTTGTCCATATCGATTATCGGCAAAGTCTTCCCGGCCAGGCGATACATCTCTACGCCACGCTTGGCAAGTTCGACCTGAGCCTGCTGCTTAGAATTGCCAGTAGCCTCGCCGACTTTATGGTCGCCAACAAACAGGGCGACGGTATACTCGCGATTATGGTCAGGGCCTTCGACCCGGAGAGTATGGTAATGCGGCACTGCGCCGCCGTCAAAATGCTGGACGAGCTCTTGGAAATGCGATTTTGGATCGCGCCATGATTCATCTTGCAAAATGCCTTTTAGCTTCGAGAGCGTATGCTCCTTGATGAAATTCGACGCAAACTCATAGCCTTGATCAATATAGAGCGCGCCGATTACAGCTTCATAACAATCTGCCATAATTGTCAAGTGGGCACGGGCCACCAGGCCATCTCTCTCACCGTGAGAAAGTCGAATCAAGGATTCATACCCTAATTCTTCGCCGGCGGCGGCGTTCGCCTCGGTCCGAACCAAGGCCGAGCGCCAAGAAGTCATTACCCCTTCATTTTGATGAAAATTACGGTAAATATAATCTGTTACTACCATCTCGAGAATGGCGTCGCCAAGGAACTCTAGTCTCTCGTTGTGTTCAATTTTGATTTTGCGATGCTCATTGACGTAGCTGCGGTGGGTGAATGCCGTAATCAGAAGTCCAATATCCTTAAACTCTGCTCCTAATTTCTCGCGTGCATACTTGCGATATTCCTCAATTTGAGCCTTCGTTACGGTCGCATCAATCGGGGTTAATTTAGCCGGCTTCCTCGCCGGAGCATTCTTCTGGTCCACTTAAAACTCTCCTTCCCTGATTTTCTTCTTCGCAATCAACATTAATTTCTCAATATCTTTATATTCAATCGCATCTAACGCATCGTTAAAACTAAACCATTTAATCCCGTTCATCCACTTTTCTTTCTGGGCGACTTCATGGTTGTCCAACGAGCGGACTAGGTAGATCTGCGTACTCATCAGAACCAACTTGTCCATGCGGCGATACTTAAAGTTAATTTTGCCGAGCCAACAGAGGACGGAAATGTGATGTAGGCCCGTTTCCTCGCCGATCTCGCGAATCGCGGTCTCCTTCGCGGTTTCGCCTGGCTCGATATGGCCTTTTGGAATAGTCCAACGGTTTTTGGAATCTTGAATCAACAAAATTTCGATGTCCTTCTGGTCCTTGCTCATCCGGAAAATCACGCCACCAGCGGTCGGTTCGCGCACCAACTCTTTGATAGCCGGGCGTTTAAAAATCTTCTTGAGCGGCGACTCCTTATAAGGCTTCGTCGGCAGAGCCTCGGGAACTTTCCTCCGAGCTAGCGGCTCCGTTGTCGGCCGGTTCTGACGCCTTCTCGGCGGCAGATCCTGCTGGTTTCTTGGTTGATTTGTCATTATTCTTAGTTTCCTTCGTATCTTCTAGCCCAAGTTCGCGGAAAGCCGTGCCGAGCACGCCGTTGACGAACTTAGAGGAATTATCAGAGCCGAAAGCTTTTGCAAGCTCGACGGCTTCATTAATAGCAACTTTCGGGGGAACAGCTTCCCCAGAGTTCTTGAGCTCATAGACGCCCATTCGGAGGACGTTACGATCGATCGCCGCAATATCGGCAATCGGCCACTCTGGCGCAAGCGGAGTCAAAAATTCGTCCAACTCTTTAGATTCTTTCGCTACGCCACGAGTTAGAGCGTAGACGAACTCGGTATCGCCGAGCGCCTTTTCGTATGGCTCAATATTTTTGGCAATAATCGTATCAAGGTCGACTGTGGCATCGCCCGCCTTTTTCCTAAACTCGAGTTCGTACAAACTCTGCAAGGTGATAATTCTGCCGAGGTGTCGATTACTGGCCATGGCTTATTTCTTCTTCGCCTCCTTTTTGACGGTTTTGACCTTCAAATTCGGGGTCTTTTTAGCGGTCTCAAAAGCTTTGACCGGGGATTTCTTGTTAACTGCGCGAGCAAGCTTCAAGCGGAGATGACTCCGGCGCAAACCAGTTTTCCGTGGGCTGCTCTGTTTTTTAGGTTCAGGCATTTAAATGCTCCTTTAATATTGTGTAATAACTTGCGTTCTATTTTAGCACTGTATGTCGCTGGCGTCAAGTATTGACTTTTAAGAGGTTTTGTGCTATAATGATGGTATGGAGGCTGCTTTTGTGGCCTCTTGTAGTTTAAGAGGTAGGTGTTTGTGTTTAGGAGGTGTCTCTGATGAACAAGAGAAGCTTTATAGGGATATCCTTGCTGCTGATTGCGGCGGGAGTATTTTTCTTTTTCGAGCACCCGAAGCTCGGGGGCGTGATGATCATAGTCGGCATAATCGGATTACTGCTGGCTATCGACTTTAAGGAGCTGAAAAAAGTACCGCTGAAGTTGAGATCTGATACGATCATGGTTCAGAAGTACAAGAAACCTGGGAAGGTAATAAAGGTAATCGAGAAAACTCGTCGTCGCTACAAGATTGTCGGCGAAGCCGAGGAGTATTACTTCTTAAGGGTTCGACTTGGCGAAAAGAAGATCGACATTCCGGTCGATGAGGAGCTGGCTGACCAGCTCAAACCGGAAGATTTGGTCGACGTATTCGTCAAAGTCTATCGGGACAGGGATAAAACCGTCCTGGAGACAGAGATGATCGAGGTCAAGAGAGGGCCTAAACCGGCGAAGAAAAAGCCGGACGAAACTGCCAACAAGGCCGAGAAATCGGCGAATACATAACAAACACCCTACTTATACTTAGACCCCGCCTTTTTAGGCGGGGTCACACTTTTTCTTTAAATGTGGTATAATAACCTTTAGAGATTTAACAATCTAGTAAACCAGGGGAGGTGGTTTCTGTGGTACACGAGGAACGAGTCGTAGATGTCACGAAGACGCTGGACAAAATGATAGTCTGGCTACTATTCGGGGCCGTCGGTGTGCTTGTAGCAATGCCGTTTGCGACGCACTGCGTAAAGCTACTGCCTAAGTGGTGCAACATCGTTGGGCTAGTGGTCGCATTGGTGCTGCTGCTAGCTATGTCGCTATTGGGGCTGGCACTATCGCTTTACAGAGAGGAGATCTATCGGTGGTGGTTTTCTAGGAAGGCCACTCGTGGTCCGAATTTCTACACTTTGACCGGAAGGATAATTGACGAGATAGCAACCGAAGCAGGTTGCGAGGTTGTTATCCGGGTCGATGGTAGTAGCGACAGCCAAGTGCGGCTGTCTAGCTCCGATAGTAATGCGAAGCTGCCGAATATTGGCGAACGTATAACTATCGTGACGGCTGTTTATAGCGACAGTAATTACCGAACGCTCCTTCGGAAAACTACGCTCTATCTAGGCGCAAGTATCCGTCTCAGCCCTAGCCGGGATTTGATTCCCGAGCAATTAGCGAGGCTGCAGAGCGCCTAGCGCTGAGCACAGCGAAATACCCCCGCAGATTAGTCTGCGGGGGATTCTTTTGGTTTCTTAGGCGACGATGTTTAAGATTTTTGCGCGCTCGACGTAGATGATTTTCTTTGGTTCGCCCTTAATGAATTTTTTGACATTTTCATCTTCTAGGGCAAGTTTTTCGATTTTTTCTTGGTCCTTAAGATCATCGGTCGGGACTTCGAGTTTCGCGCGGAGTTTGCCGTTTACCTGGACGACAACCAGAGCGGTTTCGGCCTTTAAGGCCTTTTCATCCCAAGTCGGCCAAACATCATTTTCTTCTAATTTTTCTAGCATTTCCGAAGCGAGATGCGGCGCGAATGGTTTTAAGAGTTTCGAGAGAACGACCAAATCTTCCTCGGTTGCGCCCTGTTTATAGAGTTCGTTGACATATTCCATCAGAGCGGCAACGGCGGTGTTGAAGCTGCGGCGATGGAGATCTTCGGTTACCTTCTTCGCAGTCTGGTTCCTAATGACTTTATTGTCGGCTTTACTTAGCTCTTTTTCAAAGACCAAGCTCCAGCAGCGGTTTAGGAAGCGGTAAACGCCGCCGATGGCTTTGGTGTCCCAAGCGGCATCTTGGTCGTATGGGCCGATAAACATCTCGTAAGTTCGCAGAGTATCAGCGCCGTAGCCAGAGTCGATAACATCGAGCGGATCGATTACGTTGCCTTTGGACTTGCTCATTTTCTTGCCGTCTGGAGCGTTGATGTAGCCGTTATAAAGCAGGGTTTTTACTGGCTCGCGGAATGGTAGAAGTTTTTGGTCGGCGAAGAATTTCGCCCAAAAACGGATGTATAAGAGATGCGCCACGGCGTGATCGCCGCCGACGTAAACATCGGTCGGGGCCCAGTATTTGATCGCGTCGGGATTCCAGGCGTGATCGGAATCGTGCGGGGAAACATAGCGCCAGAGGTACCAAGAAGAACAGGCGTAGCCATCCAAAGTATCGGTCTCGCGGGTTAAGGTCTTTTTTACTTTCTTGCCGGTCTTCGGATCCTCGACTTCCATCTCAAAAGTCAGCCAATCGGTGGCTTTTGCGAGCGCGGAGCGGCCGGTATTGTCTGGCTTGTAATCTTCTACCTCTGGAATGATGACCGGGAGCTGGTCTTCTGGAATCGGATATTCATTACCTTCTTCGTCATAAGCGATAGGAATCGGGCAGCCCCAGTAGCGCTGACGCGAAATTAGCCAGTCGCGCATCCTGTAAGTCACTTTGGCCTTTCCCTGCCCCTGTTGCTCGAGCCAAGCGACAATCTGTTCGCGGGCGTCTTCGGAGCGTACGCCGTCGAAGCGACCGGAGTTTATTAGTTCGCCTTCGCCGTGATAACATTTGTCTTCGTCGGTCGAGTCTTCTGGTTTTTCAATTACGGTTTTAATCGGCAGGTCAAACTTCTTAGCAAACTCATAATCGCGCTCGTCGTGCGCTGGGACGGCCATGATTGCGCCTTCGCCATAGCCCATCAAAACATAGTCAGAAACCCAAATCGGGATTTCCTCGCCGGTCGCCGGGTTGATGGCGTTCGAGCCGGTATAGACCCCAGTTTTTTCTTTGTTTTCCTGACGCTCGATTTCGGACTTTTTCATCGCATCCGCGCAGTATTTTTCAACTTCTTCGCGAGTTTTATCATTAACCAGCTTCTTAACTAGTGGATGTTCTGGGGCGAGGACGAGGAAGGTCGCGCCAAATAGCGTGTCCGGCCGAGTAGTAAAAACAGTGACACTGTATCTGCCTACGATCTCAAACTCGACGTTCGCACCCTCGGAGCGGCCGATCCAGTTTTTCTGCATGGTCTTGATTTTCTCTGGCCAGTCGAGAGCATCGACGTCGTCTAAGAGCTCGTCGGCATAGTCAGTGATCTTGAAGAACCATTGCTTCATTTTCTTCTTCTCTACCTCGGTACCACAACGCCAACACTTGCCACTTTCGACCTGTTCGTTCGCGAGGACGGTCTGATCTACTGGACACCACCATTGATACGATTCTTTGCGATAAGCCAGACCCTTTTTGTAGAGCTGCAAGAAGCACCACTGAGTCCAGCGATAATATTCCGGATCAGAGGTATTAATCTCACGCGACCAATCAATCGCTAGGCCGAGACGCTTGGCCTGCTTCCTAAAATTTGCGATGTTAGTTTTCGTGACATCCTGCGGAGCGGTACCGGTTTTAATTGCGTAGTTTTCCGCCGGGAGACCAAAAGTATCATACCCAAACGGACGGAGGACGTTCATCTCTTGCTGGGTATAAAAGCGGGTGAGGACATCGACGATGGTGAAGTTGCGGACATGGCCAACGTGGAGACCAGCGCCGGAAGGGTACGGGAACATCTCCGCGAGATACATTTTTGGCTTCGACTCGTCTTCGCCAGCCTTAAAAGCCTCAGATTTTTCCCAGATTTTTTGCCATTTTTCTTCTATAGTTTTTGGATCGTATCTGTCCATATTTGTCCTCTTATTACAGAGAGTATTATACTATAAATTGCTAAATTTCGCAAAAAATGTTATAATTTGGGTAGAAACTGCTGTTGGCGATTTTGCTCCTTAAGGAGGTGATGAAAATGTTCCAATTTTTGCAGGAGTCGATAATCATTCTTCGGTCGGCCATCTGGGACCGAGAAGATACTCTACAAAGTGGCGCGAGGCTTTATAAAGAGGATTGCGCGACGAGGTACCAAAACTGTCGGCTCCAGGGATATTCCGAAGCGTACATGAAAACGACCGATATAAGCGACTGGACGCCGGACGAGCTCGAGGAGGAACGCATCTGTCTAATACAGGTCAATGCGGATCTCTTGGAAGAAGTCGATCGAATCGCGCTGAAGCATATGAAAATCTCGCTTTGGATGATGCTAAGCGAGATTCTTACGGGGATCTGCTTAGTTACAACCATCTTCGCCGTGTTTGCGCTTGGGGCCTGGCCGCCGATCATTGCCAGCACAATAGTAGTCTGGCTAACAGGGGTGATTCCCTACGGAATAGCCTATCTAGTTTTCTCTGTTAAATTATCTAGCTATTTCTGGAGCTATGGCTGGAATGAGGCAATGATCCAGCTAGTCGATTATCGTGGGATTATGGACATCCAGGTCGGAAAACCTCTGTTTTAGCCCGTGAGTTTTAGACTTGCGGGCTTTTTTATGGTATAATTTTCTTGCCATGTCTAGCCCTGAGATTATCCTGGTTCTGCATAATATTCGCTCAACTTATAACGTTGGAGCGATTTTTCGGACTTTTGAGGGTTTTGGCGGGCAGAAGGTGGTTTGCTCAGGGGTGACGCCTTGCGGGTATGTAACAAACGCAGACGATAAGCGAGAAGTACGCCCAGAGGTTCTTCCGCATCTTGCCGAAAAATTAGACCACCAAATCGGAAAAACTGCATTAGGGGCGGAAAAAGCACTCCATGTCACATTTTCAGACGATATTCTAGGCTTTTTGTCAAGCGAAAAGGCGTCTGGAGCGCGTATTGTAGGCTTAGAGAACAATTTGACCGACAGTAGGGTCAGACCGCTCTCTGATGCAAAAAAGGCCTTAGCGGGCGTCTCACGAGTCATTTTGGTCGTCGGAGAGGAGGTTTCGGGGATTTCCTCTGAAATTTTGCCACTTTTAGACTGTATCTTCGAGATCCCGATGAGAGGCGCAAAAGAGTCGTTTAACGTGTCTGTCGCAACAGGGGTGGCTTTATATGAATTGATGGGGCGAGAATAGTCAGTACGTTATTTTGCCACCACACAATCTTTACCGAGCAAATCTTCCAGGGGTGCAGTCAACTCCGAACAGAGGTCGATTTTAAACGGCATTCTCAGGGCGCGTTTTTCGCCTTTCTCTTTGATTACTAAGATGATTTCCTGGGCGCCGGGGTATTCATCGCAAATATGCTTGATTTTGGCTAGAACTTCGGTATCGTTGTAGTTTTTGACCAGGCAGTACAGTCTTTTGCGGGCGGCAGGAACTGGGGTAGGGGCTGGAGCAGAAGCCTGAGAAGTCGAGGCGCCTCGTCCTGCGTCGTTACCGGCTCCGCTACTCACGCGAGTGCTGCGCGTCCAGGTTTTTCGTTTTGCAGCGGCTGGCGCTGGCAACGTCTCACCGGTAGGCTGATAGGAGCCGAGAAGCTCGTCGGAAATTAACTCGATGTCGTCCGCAATTACCTTCGCGTCGGAAATGATATTGCCGTTTTGGTCAGTTGCGTTGACTCGACCGGTGACTTTGATGACGTTATCTTGAACCAGTTTTCCGCCAGCCCCAGCAAACACACCCGGGAAAACCACGAGCTCTTGTTCGCCGCCCTTATTTTCGATTTTCACGAAAGCCATCTTGTCGTTCTTTTTGGTAAAAATAGTACGAACATCGGTAATGATCCCCCCAACTACTATTTGGCGGTCATTATTTTCGGGAGTGACTAGCGAAAGCGAGTGAGTCTGTTCTTTGAAGTAAGTGTCGTATTTGTCTAGCGGATGCGACGAGAGATAGAGCCCCATAAGGTCACGCTCGTTCAGTAGCATTTCCTTTTCAGTCATTTTCGCCGGGGAGGCCTTAATTTCTGGGACCGGAACTGCACCAGCAGCGCTAAAAGTGCCGAACAAGTCGGTCTGGCCAGAGGCTAGATCTTTCTGAATTTTTGCACCATAACCCTGGATTGTTTCAAGGTTAAAAAGTAAATTGGAACGGTAGGCGCCGATGTCCTCGTCTTTTTTCGCGAAACAGTCAAATACGCCTGTTTTAATCGCTGCTTCCCAAGATTTTTTGTTGAATTTTGTCGAGCTAATGCGCTTGCTAAAATCGAAAACTGAAGTAAACGGCCCGTTTTTATCACGCTCTGGGATCACGATTTCTTCGACCAGGCTTTTGCCCATATTCTTAATCCCGGAAAGACCAAAACGAATAGTTTTCTCGCCTTTAACAATACCAAAGTTGCCGTAGGATTCATTGACATCTGGACCAAGAACTTTGAGTCCCATGCGCTTACTTTCGGCAATTTCAATCGCTAAACGATCGGTCCAGCGCATATCGGAAGTCATCAGCGCGGCCATAAAGGCGTCGGGGTAATGCGCTTTGAGATACGCAGTCCAATACGCGATCAGAGCGTAACACGCGGCGTGAGACTTGTTAAAACAATAGTTCGCGAAATCGAGGAGCTGATTCCAAAAAGTTTCCGCCTGCTCTTTCGTTGCCCCGCCAACTTTCTGCGCACCTTCGATAAACTTCGGCTTCATTTGGTTCATCAAATCAACCTTTTTCTTACCGACCGCTTTACGTAGAGTATCCGACTCGCCGCCGGTAAAGCCACACCACTCGCGCGAAATCTGCATAAACTGCTCCTGATAAATTAGAATGCCGTAAGTCGATTTCAGGGAATTTTCAAGGCCAGGATGGAGATAGGTAATCGGCTCTTTGCCATGCTTCCTGCGAATGAAACTGTCGATAAACTGCATCGGACCCGGGCGGTAAAGCGCCACCATCGCGATAATATCCTCAAAAGTCGAGGCCTTTAGATCCTTTAGATAGCGTTTCATACCGGCAGACTCAAGCTGGAACACACCGGTCGTTTCGGCACGCTGCAAAAGTTCATAGGTTTTTTCGTCATCAAGCGGGACAGAATACATATCAATATCGTCGCCATAAACTTTGCGAATCATGCGAAGCGCGTTATTAATCACCGACAAGTTCGAAAGACCGAGAAAGTCCATCTTCAGAAGACCTAGCTCTTCGACTTGGGTCATCGGGAACTGAGCAGACAAAACTACTTCGCCGTCTACGCCAGTTTTTCTAGCAACTTCAAGTGGCAGGAATTTGACCAAATCATCCGGCGCAATAATCACGCCGCAGGCGTGAACACCGTGCGAGCGGATCGTGCCTTCGAGTTTCGATGCAAAATCAATAACTTCTTTTGCGGTCGGGTTAGTCTCGTATTCTTGTTTTAGATCTGGGACTTCTTTGATTGCATCCGCTAGATGAACATGGTGACCCATAACTGGATCCGGAACGAGTTTTGCGATGCGATCGCTTTCGGCATACGGAACTTCCATAACCCGGGCAACATCGCGGACAGCGCTCTTCCCCATCATTTTACCAAAAGTCACGATGTTGCTAACTCTGCCACGACCATATTTCTCGGTACAATATTTAATCACTTCATCCCGGCGTGTGTCCTGAATGTCGGTATCGATATCCGGCATGGAGATACGATCTGGGTTCAAGAACCGCTCGAAAAGTAGGTCGTATTTTAAGGGATCAAGCTCGGTAATTCTTAGAGCATAAGCGAGCAGCGATCCAGCCGCCGACCCACGACCCGGGCCATAAACAATGCGCTGTTTTTTGCCCCAGTTAATAAAGTCTTGGACAATAAGGAAGTAGCCGTTATAGCCCATACCGTCGACGACCTTAAGTTCGTAGTCGATTCTCTCTAGAACCGGCTTGTCTAACAATTTGCGACACTCGGCCACGCTCAGTTTTTCAGTCTCTTCCTCGGTTTTGTCGGTGTATCTTTGCACTAGGCCACGAAAAACCAGTTTATCGAGGTAGGACTTTTCGTCATCACCCTTCGGAATACCTGGAAATTTCGGGATTAAAATCCGTCCGAGCTGGAGATCGACGTTACAACGCTCGGCAATACGCTTCGTATTTCTGATCGCTTCCGGGAAATCTTTACCCCAGCGCGCGATGATATCTTTTGGCGGGATGACATGGAGCTCGAAGTCTTTTAGAGACATGCGGTTCTGGTCGGAAAGGTTTGAGCCAGTACCAACACAAAGCAAAATTTCGTGCGTATCCTGATCTTCATGTTTCAAATAGTGGCCATCGCAAGTAATGACTAGCGGTAGACCGGTTTCTTTGGCGATTTTCTGTAGCCCTTCATTAATGCGATTTTGAGAAGACCAATGGGTCGGGGAATCGGGATGGCCATGATCCTGCATTTCGAGGTAAAAGCGGTCTTTAAAAACCTTCGAATACCAATCAACGAGTTTTTTCGCTTTTTTCTCGTCGCCTTCTTTTAGGCAGACAGAAATCTCGGAGCTAGCGCAACCAGAGAGACAAATAATCCCTTCGTTGTATTTTTCCATCAGTTCGTGGTCAATTCTGGGCTTATAATACATGCCATTAGTCTCTGACTCCGTCGCCATCCGGCAGAGATTCTCGTAGCCCTTATTATTCATAGCAAGCAGCGTAATATGAAAACGTTCTTTATCATGGGCCGGATCTTTATCGGTATGTTTCCTGGCCGCGACATAGGCTTCGATGCCAAGAATCGGCTTGATTTTGTTCGCCTGGGCGGTTTTATATAGTTCGACAAGGCCAGACATCGTACCGTGATCAGTCACCGCGACAGCCTCCATACCAGATTCTTTAACGAAATTAATTAGGTCTGGTATTTTAGTTAAGCCGTCAAGAAGTGAGTAGTGGGTGTGATTATGCAAATGCACAAAATCTGCCGGTGTCAAATCCGATCCGTCCGGTTTTTTGGACACCGCAGTTAATTCCAATGTCTCTCCCTCCTTTGCCATATTATTATTATAGCATACCGAATCAAAGCTTATCGCACAAAAAACCGCCAGAATCTGGCGGTTTTTATATTATTTTAGTTAGGCCTTGATAACTTTTTTGGCTTCGGTTTTTGCAACTTTGCCAACTTTTTTCGCGGAAGCTTTGGCTTGTTTGCCTTTTTTCTCGGCAGTCTTCGCGACCTTTTTGCTCTCGGTCTTAACTGTTTTGATGGCTTTTTTGCCCTCGACCTTAGCGGCTCTCGCAACCTTTTTTCCTTCTGCGCCAATTTTTTTCGCTTCGGCTTTTCCGGCCTTCAAAGCCTTTTTGCCTTGCTTTTCTAGGTCTTTTCTAGTTTCTTTACCAGATTTTGGAGCAGTTAAAATCCCGGCAACTGCGCCAGCTACTGCGCCGAGCGCTGCGCCTAAGATAAATCCGCCTTTTTTACCCATATTATTCTTTTCCTTTCTTTGATGCTTTTCCTGCATTATAACGGTTTTTGATTAAATTCGCAAGGCTAGAAAGGCTACCCATGTAGCTCATTCTCTTGACGTTGCTCGCAACATCGTCAGCTTTGCCCGCAATCGAATCGGCTTTTTCAGCGATCGACTGGGCGGTAACTGTAATTTTCTTAGCTTCTTTGATTAAACCCATGAGCTTAATCAAAAAGACGATTCCGACAATCAAAAACACAAAAAGTGTTACCGATAAAATGCAAACTAAAATCCATTCTGCTACATTCATTTCTAATTCTCCTTATAGTTATTAACAAAATTTCTGATCTCGTCGCCAAAGTCGTCGTTGTCTAAAGTATACTTCAGGTGGGCCATGAAATAGTTCTTTGGATCGCCGGTGGTCATCCACTCGCCCTTAGTTCTCTCGACGTAAACCTCGCCGCTTTCTGCCATTTTAGTAATCGCGTCTACCGTCCAAAGTTCCCCGTCTAGCCCGGTATTCTTCGGGTCGAGATGCGCAAATACTTCTGGAGTTAAAAGATAACGTCCGTAGGAAGTTAGGTTGCTAGGAGCATCTTCAATCGCTGGTTTTTCGACGATGTTGTCGAGCGTCATAGCAGCTTCGTCTTTCAGCCTAATAATACCGTATTTATCCAGAACCTCGCGCGGCATTTCTTGCGAAATGATGATTGCCTTGGCGTCTGGATGTCTTTCGTAGGACTCGATGAGAGTTTTCATATCAGAGCTACCAAATACGACGTCGTCCGAGTAAGCTACCACAAAAGCCTCGTCGTCATTAATGAACGGGCGCGCACTAGCAATCGGCGAGCCATTACCGTATGGATAAGCCGGGTCCTGTTCGATAACTACAATTTTCGGGAAATCCAAAACTTGTTGAATCGGCGCATAGCGATCTTCTTTGCCCTGAGAAGCAAGCTGTTTCCTAATACGGTTTACGGAATTATTGAAATAATCCTCGTAAATCGGCTTGCCTTCGTGAGTCGCAACAATAATAATTTCCTCAATCCCCGCCTCAGCGCATTCTTCAACTACGAATTGCATGATCGGGCGGTTGCCAAGCGGCAACATCGCTTTCGGGATAGTTTTAGTAATTGGCAGATACCGGCTCGCGAAACCAGCATCTGTAATAATCGCTTTTGTAGGTTTCTTATACATAGACTCATTATACCATAAATCAAGTAAATAAACTTTTCTCGGGCCGCTCCGGGCCGCTATCCGCGTCCCAAGGGGCGAGCGGCCAAGTCTTAGGTCCTTCGAAACGTTTATTTACCTGATTTACGCCTCCTTTCTCTGGCAAGCTTGTTGCGATGCGCTTTTTGCTCGGTTAGCTCGTTTTTGTTATGGACGCCATATATTAAGTTAGTGATGCCATAAATCATCATGTAGGTTCCAAAGAACTGGATGAAGGTCGTTTCGTGGAAAGCCCCGGCGTTGAAGATAACAAAGGCGAGGATTACGCCACAAATTCCGCAGACAGTCCACATAAAGCGATCTGTTGAATCGGTTAACGATTTTAAGCCGATCAGGATTTCTAGGACTCCTCTAAAGAGGGTGTATCCAGCAACTAGCGAAATTTTAAAAGTATAATCGGCGTCTTTGGCGAAGAATAAAACACCGGCAATTGCGACTTCGATTAACGCGTCTAAGAGGGTCAAACCCCAGGCATGTTGGAGCCGCTTGCGATGGATTAGATTAAAAATGCTGATAATGCCGAGAATGAGCAGAGTCGCGGCGACGATCGTGAGCAAGGTCGAGAGATTTGTTACGTTCGTGAACATTACATACCAGCCAAACAAGAGCCCGACAATGCCCTGAAAAGCAAAGACCAGCCAGTGGCTTTCAGTATATTTGCGTTTATTTGCCATAGAATATATTCTCCTTTTGAAGCTATTTTGCTATATTATAGCATAAACGGTATTCTAGGTAAACGCTGCTAAATACGGTTCGCGAAAACAATAGTACGATGAGAGGCGTCGCCGTTGTCGCCTGGCGCGCCGGCGCAAGTCATTAAGACCAGCGAGTAAGTTTGGCCTTTATAACTAGCCTGGTTTACTAGAGAGTACATGAAGTTCTTAGTCTCGTCTTTGCCCAAGGTGGCTGAGCCAGCGACGACATAGTTTTCAGTCGCTCCGCCGCGAGTGATCGTAAAAGTAGCGCCTGCCGGTAGGCTTGCGATGTTGCCAAAAGCGGTGCCACGATGGCCAAAAAGGAGATGCCCGAATGACGCGGCGCTGCTGCCCGGATTCACAGAAGTGCTACCAGCCACAAATAGCGGGATATTCTTGCCGGCTATAGTGATATACGAGCTAGATCCGTTACTTGCGGTCTGGGCTGCTGTTGTCCTGACAGCGCGGGCAGTAGTTTTGGCGGATTTATAACTCGTTGCGATAGCTTTTTCTGAAGCTTTTTCAACCGTGCTAGCAATAGCGATTTTTTCGACTTTGTCGCGCGAAGTTAGCGAGACGGAATCGGTCGTAGCTGGTTTGGTTGAGATTTTAGAGAGCGCGGAGGCAGTTCTAGCAAACCCAAAGACGGCGAGAGCACTCAAAACAAGGGCCCCTACCACGTTCTCGCGGCAGGTTTTCCGAGAGATATCAGAAAACACCTGTTTTAAACTCATCGTGTAACTCCCATAACACTCTTAGTTTATGCCCTAATTATATCACAAACTAGGACATATTACAAGCATTTTGGCAAGAAAATTATACCCCCGGCGAGAACTGGTTTAATTTCTTTCTATGCTCTTTATACCTTGGGTCGTGCGAACCAACTTCGCGCCAGAAAGCAGCGGAATGATCCATGTGATTTAAATGCGCAAGTTCGTGGATTATTACATAGTCCCGTAAGATTTCCGGCACATTCATCAGGCCAATATTCAAAGAAATCGTGCGATTCGATGAGCAGCTACCCCAACGAGTGTTGGCGTGAGAGAGGCGGATTTTTTCGTAACTATAGCCATAAAGTTTGGCAAAATACTCTAAGCGGTACGGAAGATAATCTTTGGCTTTCTTCATGAGAATTTTTTTCTTAGCATCGCGAGCGCGCTGGGAAGCCGGGTCTTTTACCGGTAGTTTAGCCCGAATCGTATCACGATTTTGACTAAGGAAGCGCTTCGCAAGAAATTCAGAGGTATATTTCGGCACGGACATCTGAAGCCGTCCAGAAGTAGATACTGAAAATCTAACTCCACGCGATAGAGCATTTCTGCGAACTAGGACTTCGCCAAATTCTTTGTCTCTGATAATCATTAGGCGAGCTGAGAGAGGACAGCCTTGAGCTGGGTCTCGAAAGTATGTTTGCCGGAAAGAACGATTGGCTCTTCTTCTTCGGCCGGAGCTTCAAGAACTTCCATCTTGGAATCATAAACTTCTTTTGCAGTAGAAACTGACTTCAGGCGAGACTTGAGACGCGATTTGATAGTATTAACATCGGTCTGGATCCAGATCAGCGACGGAGTATAGCCGCGCGAACGGAAAAGTTTGCTGATTTCCTCACGCTCGGCGAAAGTATCGAGACCACCCTCAATAATGATGTTCTGGCCGGTCTGAGCGAGCAAGTCTAAGATGACTAGCTGTTTGTTGCGCTTAAAACCATGCTCCGATTCAAGATCGTCTAAGTTATAGTAAGGGGCTCGGAACTGACGCGAGAACTTCTCGCAGAATGTTGTCTTGCCACTAGCTGGCGCACCGAAAACCAGAATGGCTCTTGATTGTGATTTATTACCTTCCATAATACTTCTATTGTATCATAGTTTTTTGAGTTTGGAACTATTTGACAATAAAATTTGCGATGGATAGTAGAATGCCCAAGCAAAATAATTGGCGAATGGGTAGAGTGCGGACGGCAAGATGGCGGTATTGGACAAGTAAGAAGCCCCGACGCAAGCGTCGCATAGTAGGAACAAGATAAAGCCATACATGGCACAGGCGCTATGTACAGAGGGGCTTTTATGGTGCCAATGAATCGCAAGGAAGACGTTAGAGAGCAGGGTCAGACCGTAGACTCCGGCAACAGCGAACATTGGGTCTAGTCCGAAAATTAAGCTACTGGTAAAGGCAGCAGCAACAACTGCGAAGAAGCCAGGAACAAGATATGGGTTCGTCCGGTGAAGCCGGCAAAAATGGAAAAATTGCGCGAAGCAAAAAACTGCGACGCCGATGACCGAGACGTTGTCAATCGCGAGCAGAGTATCGGCCGCCAGCGTAAAACCGAGGGCAAGTTTTAAGAGATGATCCTTCGGAAATTTTTGGCAAGCGTAAACAAAAGCCAAGACAATACCAAAATAGCGCAAAAGTAAGACTCCGAGCGCATCGGGAGCGAAAATAGACAGTAAAAGGAAGCCGGCGTAGATTAAAGACCAGATGAGGAGCCAGCGTCGGTCAATGGTTTTTAGGTATCTCGCTAGACGTTCCATTAGTTTGATACTCCGTGATGCGCGGTGAACGAACCGGCGTCTAATTTAGCGAAAGCATAGCCGTTATCTAAACCGTATTGAATAATGTTCTCAACCGCAGCGACCGAGAAGTCTTTGGTGTCGTGTTGGAGAATAATCGAAGCCCCACTAGGCTTTAGCCCATTTACGACATTAGCAAAAATTTGGTTCGGGTCGGTCGTCTCGCCAGCATCGCCCGAGAGCACATTCCAGTCGAAATAAGTGAGGCCTCGATTTGTGACTTCTTGGACGAGATAGCTCATAATATGAGCGCCGCCATCATAGCGTTTGCTGATGAGGTTGGAACTACCTCCAGGAAAACGCATGAGCATCGGTGTCTCGCCGGTAATGTTTTTCACGCGTTCTTGAACCTTGTTTAAGTCGTCAAAATAATTATCGGCGCTGGCATAAATGTAGTCATAACGATGGGAAAAAGAGTGTACGCCGACAGTATGGCCCTCGTTATATTCGCGAGCAATCAACGCGTCATCCCCTGCGCCCGTGACGAAGAACGTCGCTTTTATGCCATATTTTTTCAGAATGTCAAGGAGGGCGCCGGTCTGTGGCCCTGGTCCGTCGTCGAAAGTTAAGTAAATTACGCCGTCGCCGGCCGCTGGATTAACGATTCTGATCGTGCGAGTTTTTTCAGCCACGTTGCCGGATTTATCAGTTGAGCGGTAGGTTAGTGTGTAAGTTCCGGCAACTTTGGTGTCAACTTCGCCAAGAGTCTCCACGGCGACTTCGTCACAATTATCCGTAGCGGTCGCACCTTGCTCCTCGTAAGTAGCGCCGACGACCAGGGTTTGTTTTTCGGCGCCGTTCAAGGTAATTTCTGGAGCCTGCTCGTCTTTTTCGGGAATCAAAACTTTCTCGACCGAGACTTCTTTATTGTCGACATAGGTTTCCAAATTTTTGATATGGTTTTTGCTGCATTTCGTTAATTTCTCGGCAGTTTTGGCAACTTCGATAGTCTCAGAAATCGGCTGGTCGGTCTCCGGCGCAACCGTAGAAGAGGTCATAGAGTTTTCGGCACCATTCTTGGCCGATAAATTGATGAGTTGCACAGAAACAATTGGAATTATGACGACCGCACCAATCAAAAAAGCCAGCCTAACTATTGGGCGGCGCCTACGGCGTAACCTTGACTGGCGAAAAAATCTGAATCTGTCTAGCCTGCTTCTCATATAAAATTTGAAATTTGCTTGGCAGGGGCAGAGGGACTTGAACCCCCGACACCAGGTTTTGGAGACCTGTGCTCTACCAACTGAGCTATACCCCTATATATTCATATTATACCACAAGAACTTATTTTTTCTAAGTGACTTAAATTTAAGAATACTTATAAAAAATAAGTTCTTGTGATACAATAGAAGTGTGAAAGTACTTATGCTAGGTTGGGAGCTGCCGCCACATAACAGCGGGGGGCTGGGGGTAGCGTGTCTTAATCTTTCCCGCGCACTCGCGAAAGAAGGTGCGGATATTGATTTTGTTGTTCCCTATGCTGCTGATCATTCTGATATCAAATTTATGAACATTTTATCGGCGACCGAACTTGATCCGCTATTCCGCTATGGTGCCGGAGCTTACGACTCGGATGTGGTCGAGGACAAAATCCTCCCGACAAGCAACGAGCATAAAATGGTTTCGATCCGCGAGGTCCAACATGATTATTGCAAGTTCGTGGAAGATTATTTGATGGAATATAAACCGGATGTCGTCCATGCGCACGATTGGCTGACTTTTGAAGCGGGAGTACTCGCCAAGAAAAATTATGGGATTCCATTAATTGCGCACGTCCATGCGACTGAGTATGATCGTTCGGGGATGAACGGAGGAAATCGGTTAGTGCACGAAATCGAACGCGAGGGGCTTTTAATGGCCGACAAGATTATCGCCGTATCGCAAGCCACGCGCCAGATCATCCATGAGAAATACGATATTCCGCTTTCGAAAATTGACGTGGTATATAATTCGCTAGACGAGGGCTTTTTAAGGTCAGCCTATACTTATGACCAGGATGATTATCGTTATCTCGAGATGATGAAGACTTTAGGTTACACGATTGTTTCGACGGTCGGGCGGTTTACGATCCAAAAAGGCCTCGCGAACATGATGCGCGCCGCGGCGAAAGCATTGAAGAAAGACTCGAAGCTGATCTTTGTGTTTGCCGGCGATGGCGAGCAAAAAGCAGAGCTTTTGGAAATGAGTGCACGGCTCGGGATTTCCAAGAATGTAGTCTTTACTGGTTTTGTGCGCGGGAAACAACTGCGAGACATCTACCAAGTTTCCGATATTTTCGTGATGAGTTCAGTATCGGAGCCGTTTGGTCTGACCGCACTTGAAGCGGCGCACCACGGCGATGTGCTGATTTTGACCAAACAGTCTGGCGTCGCGGAAGTAATCCGTAGCGCAATGGAATATGATTTTTGGGACGTAGACAAACTGGCTGACGAGATCATCGCAATTTCGAACTCTCCTGGGCTCCGTCACACGTTGCAAAGCGGTGTATCAAAAGAATACCGCAAAATCTCCTGGAATGACGTTGCGAAAAAGGTGCTTTCGGTTTATAATGAAGTAGAGAAACATAAACGTAATAAGGAGGTAAAGTAATGCGGGCAATTTGCCTGTATCTGCACATGCATCAGCCTTGGCGCTACGAGCGTTACAGTATTTTTGATGTTTCTCACGACCATAATTATTGGGATGAAATTGATTATTACGATAAACAAAATAACCAACGGATTTTTGAGAAAGTTGCGGAAAAATCTTATCGGCCGATGCTAGCGCTCCTCGAGCGAAGCCTGATGGAACATCCCAGCTTCAAGGTTTCCCTGTCGATTACCGGTACTTGGATTGAGCAAGCAGAGCTCTGGGCGCCGGATTTGATTTCGCAGATTCGAGAGATGGTGGCGACTGGCCGAGTAGAGATTTTGGCCGAGACTTATTATCATTCGATGAGCTTTTTCTATGATCGTTCCGAATTTGAAGAACAAGTTAAAAAGCACTATCAGAAGATCGTCCAGACTTTCGACTACAAGCCGCAAGTTTTTCGTAACACCGAGCTAGCCTATAATGACGAGGTTGGAAGGTGGTGCGATGAGCACGGACTGGCTGGAGTTTTGGCAGAAGGTTGGGACAAGGTGCTC
>JAFRLA010000002.1 GCA_017431465.1 Candidatus Saccharimonadota bacterium | reverse complement strand
CTGGTCGTCGCAGGCGGAGCTGTTTTCTTGGCACCAAGTACCAGAGTTACTGGCGGTGAGATTAAAGCTCGTCGTAACGTTGGAATCGGCAGAAGTTAGCGTCTTTGAGCCTACTAGGCGGAGGTTCTGGGTCATCCAGATGTTGCCGTCATTTAGTTTCTTTACGGTATAGGTTTTGTTATCGCGGGTATCAGTTAAGGTAGCTGAATCTCCAACGCTAACACCAGAGACGTAAGTGCTGGTCATATCCTGCATGTAGGTTAGATCGGCTAGAGTCTTTAATGGAGCTACAGTAAAGCTAATATTCACAGGCGTAGAACTGGCGCTGATGCTCTTAATCGTGATGGTTTGGGCTGCTGCGGAGGCTGAATCGCCCTTGTCTGTGGTATAGCCGGTACATTCGTAGCCGGTTGGACAAGTGAAACTAGATAGGTAGTAGCCGGTTTCTGGAGTGATGGTAATAGTCTTGGACTGGCCTTTGGCGATGCTCAGAGAAGAAGGAGAGACGGAAGCGTTAGGAACATCTTCTATCTCTACATCTCCTACGTATGGGTTATTGCCATCGAACATGGTGGCGGTATAGGTTAGGGTCGTAGCGTACTTCCCCGTTGGATTGTTGCCGGAAGAAACGCCGTAGGTTACGCGAGTAGTTTCTCCGCCGGAGGTTTCTTGATCATAAGCCCTGATGGTAGCGGCGGTACTAGATACTGGAGTCCAGGAAGTGATAATGCCGTTATCGGTCTTATAGGACCAGAGATTCTGGCCACCTGGGACAACTCTTGTGCCGGCTTGTGCGCCAGTGCCATCTTGTTCAGTTAGAGTACCAGCTGGGATATACTGAGTATTGTCCGTGGTATTTACGAGATTTGGTTCTGCAGCTTCTAGAGTTAGAGCGTAGCCGTTACCTGAGTTGGTATAGACAGTAACGTCGCTATAGGTAGAATCATAAGCGTTAGGATTCATAGTTAGCATAGCACAGGAGGTATTAGTGTTTATTTCATCTGCTCCGCCAACGGTACCATCGAAGGTATCTACTTGCTTGGAGCCTTCGGCACCGTTAGAAGTAGCATAACGGTTAGCCTCGCCATAAGTTACGCCGGGCTGAGTCATACATTCTGGGTTAGTGTCGTTCGGAGAAGCAATTTTCATGGCGATCGAGGTAGCGACCTCGGTGTCTAACTGGACATTGCCGGAGGTGCTGGTGGCGAAGATTGAGGGGGAGATAATAGCTGCGGAGAAGGCAGCAAGACCGAGAGCGGCTGTAAAGCCGGCATATACGGTCTTTTTGTTAGTTTGTTTTTTCATAGGAGTGTGGAGTTCCTTTCTTGTTAGATATTATTAATAATAGATTATTTTATGCATAACCCTTATAACTAGAGTATACCCCCCCCCCGGCGTGAATTGTCAAGCACTTTTTGAAGGAGTTTTCCACAGAGTCGATTTTATGCCATTATTTCGGCGAGGCGCTGATGGACAGTAGCGTTATCGAGGTTTAAGAGACGGAGACGGGCGGTGATTTCGGTCTTGGCAACCTTCAGAGTGCGCCGGAGGACCGGATTATCAGCTTTCTCAGAGAAAAAGTCCTCAAAAGCAGTAGCCTCATCAGAGGTGCGAACAGTCGAGGCAAGAACACGCGGATAATCCTCGATCGACTTATCTCCGGTCATCTCACAGAGGTAATCCCAGTTCTCGTATAGCCAGGAGATCGCCGCTTGGCGCGTTTTATGATTACGAATTAGGCGCGCAAATAGATAGAGGTGGTCCTGGGGCTTGACGATTTTCGGCTCTTTTAGGAGCTTTATCAGCCGCCCTGTGTGATTCTCAGCATTTGCGAGGGTAAATAGCAGGTCAGACTTGACTTCTGGGTCAGATGTGTTCTGGTAGGCCTCTAGGAGCTCGCTGAACGCGTTTTTCTCGTCAACCTTCATTTTCGCCGCCATAATAAAATAACGTAGTTCTGGGTCCAATACGGCATGATTTTTGCTGTATTTCGCAGCCAATTCGGCCAAAAACTCTGGATTTTCAGAGAAAAACATCAATCCTAAGATGATTTCGCGGAGTTTAGTCTTAGAATCATCCTCTTTCGGGCTTTTTGGCGCAAAACCAAGACGTTCAAACTGGGGTCTGGCGACATTTTCGACATATTTTTGAAAATCTGCATAATCTGGGTCATCAGGGGTGAAAAACAGCTTCAAATCGGCAATTAAGCCCAAAACTGGCGACCAAATTGGGTAATTTTCCTCTTGGCGGAACTTCGGAACAAGATTAAGAAGAGTCGCCGAAGAAACTAATGAGGTGCGCGAAAGGAGCGACCGGTCTAAAAGCAGCCGAATCTTTTGCTCGATAGAGAGATCACCAAAGTTTTCTAGGGCAGTTTCGAATTCATCTGAACTTAAATTGATGATATAATGGCCGGACATATCGTCGGTTATCTCTGGAAGCGGCCACTTTGTGTCATCGACTGCGCCGGTCAAGAGAAAGCGCTGCTGCTCCCCATCGGTAATAACTGGGAAACCGGATTGAAGAATCCAGGCGTCCATAAAACTCTTGATATCAAAATCAGCATACGGCTGCAAGGCCTCCCAGAGGTCGTCGCCGACGGTATTCCCGTATTTATGTGCCTTGAAATAGTCTTTTAGGCCTTTGAAAAAGTTCGATTCGCCCATCAAGCGATAGAGCATAAACATGAGGTGCGCGCCCTTCGCGTAGACGATCGCGCCATCGAAGAGCGTGGCGATTTCGGCTGGGTCGTCAACGTCCTGTTGGACCGCTTGGACATCGGGATAAGCATCGCGATTCAAAGCCGCGCGACATTCGCCAGTGAAAAAGTCCTCGAAGATATGGTAACTCGGGCGGATATTGTCGACGCAGACATATTCCATCATGGTCGCAAAAGACTCGTTCAGCCAGAGATTATCCCACCATTTCATAGTTACGAGGTTGCCAAACCACTGGTGCGAAAGTTCGTGAGCGATGACCGTCGCAATATATTCCCTTTGGGACTTCGACGTCGTTTTGTCAGCAAGCAGACAAGATTCGCGGTAGGTAACCAGCCCCCAGTTCTCCATCGCGCCGGCCTCAAAATCCGGAATCGCGATTTGATCAAGTTTCTCAAGCGGGTATTTAATGCCGAATTTCCGGTCATAAAAGTCTAGCGAGTCGGTCGCGATGTCGTTCGCAAAGTCCAGGCTCGTCGGTTCGTGGTTTAAAGTACAGTAAGTTGTAACCTTTATACCGTTTTTTGAGGTCTTGGATTTTTTGTGGAAACGACCGATACAAAAAGCGAGCAAGTAAGTCGACATTTTCGGCGTCTGCGCAAATGTCCAGGTATTGTCTTTGTGTGATTTTACGGGAGTGTTTGAGATTACGATGTCGTCTTCGTCCGGGATGGTGATCGAAAGATCAAAAGTCGCCTTCGCGGCCGGCTCATCGATACACGGGAAGCACTCGCGCGCATAATGACTTTCAAATTGAGTCGAAACAAGCAGCTCTTCCGCGCCGTTATGATCGTAGCTAGAAAGGTAGGCGCCCTCCATGTTTGTATTAAGGTTAAAATGATAAGTAATTTCGAGGGTTTTTCCAGCTGGGGTTTCTAAAATTTCACCTTCGTGTGCGAACTTTACGATTTTGCCGTTAACGCGGACGCGGTCGATCGTCAAGTCTTTCGCATGGAATTTGGTTCTCTCGGCGCAATTTCCTGGCTCTGGCTCGCCCGTAATAACGACAACGCCTTTCGCTGCGCCTTTATGTTTATCAATGCTCAAGTTGATCTGATAATTTGTTGGCTTAAAAAAATCTAATAATCGTTCCATTAAATCTATTATATAATAAAATACCGTGCAGTAAGGAAAAACCCGCCGAAAATTCGGCGGGTTTTAAGAATGGGGCGGTTTATGAAGCCTCGGGCTCTTTGATGAGCTCGACTTTGTTGCGATATTTTGGCTCGAGCTGTGCGCTGACGGCAAGTTCGAACCCACTATAGAGAGCCCTGTCATCCGGCAAGTAGATCTTCAGGATTCCACCAGAGCAGAGATTATCTCTAATCTCGGCCCGAATAGCCTCAAACATCTCGCTAGTACAATCTTTGATAATTCTCTCTGCGTCTCGTGGCGCTACCTTGATTCCGCGATCCGGATCGATCGGAAAAACAGTTTTTTCTCCGTCGGCATAATAGTCCTTGTTGAAGTAGGCAATCTCGACAATTGCTCCGACTTTTGGCCGGTCCTTAGTAATCCGAGCTTCGAGAATCGCTACGGCTTTCGGCTTTTTGTCGGGGCCCCAATTCATCGGATAGTCCAAAAGGGCGATCATGTTTCCGGGCAACCGTTCGATTTTTCGCAGATGTTCTTCTTCAGGAAATTCTGACATCATTATCACCTCCATCGAGAATAAGTCTAGCTGCACAATCCATACTTTCTAGCTGCTCATAAATAACAGGTTCGTGTACGATGATTGAAATTTCTTTGCCATTCTCTAAAATATCTGCGCCGAAACCACCTAGTACTAACTCTATGAAATCCTTAGCCCAACTTTTAAACTTTTCCTTGGATTTGACAAGGCTCTTGTCCCAGCAGACGAGGTTTACGGCCGCGCCAAACCCGGGATACGAAGACTCGCGCCGCGCAAGAGCAAGCGACACCAGTTGCGGAGGCTCCGCCGATATATCCGGAGCATAGCCGTTCCATTCCAAATCGTGTTTGACCGTAAGTAAAATGTCACGCTCCGGATGTTTTGCGATGGGCTTTCGCTTGTCCGGACATAGACGATTTTTGAGCTGTTTCCGACCCCACTGCAAGCAACTCGGGATGTATTTTTCCTGAATCTTGCCAAAAAGATCTAAAAACTCAATTGCTCCCTTCGGCCACGCGAGATTATGCTCCTGATAGAACAGCGTACTCAGTGAATGGAGGTAAAACATTCCTACCATCTCGTACGCGCCACTTTCAAGAGCCGCCTTCAGTTCCTTGTCTTCCTGCCCCTTCCCAGCGAAATATTTCGCCAGGCTAAGCGATGCCATAATTTCATTGTCCATAAAAAACCACCTCCTTGTTAATGTGCCGCCCACAACTCTCTAAATTATACCACAGTTTGGCGAAAAATCAAGAGAGCTTTAGGCTTCTATTAGTTTTAAATATTCTCTTTCATCAATAACTGGAATGCCCAATTTTGCGGCTTTATCGGTTTTAGATTTTCCTGGTTTGTCGCCGACGATTAGGGCCGTTGTAGTTTTAGTAACGGATTTAGTGATCGTAGCCCCGAGTGCGCGCAGTTTATCTTCGGCTTCTTCCCTACCGCCGGATTCTAAAGTCCCGGAAATAATATAACTTTTTCCGGCGAGTGGCGCATCCTTCAGATCTTCGTAGGTCGGCTTTACGCCGAGTTCGTTTAATTCGTCTAGCAACTTTAGGTTATCTTCATCTGCAAAGTAAGCGAGTATTGATTCGGCAACGATTTTGCCGATGTCGGGAATTTCGAGCAAATCTTCCTCAGTGGCGTTTTTGAGGTTTTCAATCGAATGAAATTTATTTGCGAGAACAATCGCGGTTTGGGCGCCAACATGACGAATGCCGAGTGCGGTAATAAATTTACCGAGTGGCGCAGTTTTTGAGGCCGTTAGCGCATCAATCAAATTGTGTGCAGAGATTTCAGCAAAGCGTTCGAGTTTTGCGACTTTTTCTGGCTTCAAACGATATAAGTCAGCAATGGAATGAACTAGTCCAGCATCAATCAGGGCCGCAACATTTTTTTCGCCCAGCCCCTCAATGTTTAGGGCTGGTTTACTCGCATAATATTCAATCGCGCGTTTTAGAACTAGCTCCGGAGTCTCGCCTTTTACACGATAGACTACTTCGCCAGCCGGACGCTCAAATTCTAATTCTGGATACTGCAATTTAAGAGCCTGTTCGTAGTTAAACGGCTCGGCATCTTTCGGGCGCAAAGTCTTTAAGACCTCCTTGACTTGCGGGATGATATCGCCAGCCTTATAGATAATTACGGTATCACCAATCCGGACATCGAGACGCGCGATTTCGTCGGCGTTATGCAATGAGGCATGGCGAACAGTGGAGCCAGCGACAACGACTGGGTCTAAAATCGCTACCGGAGTAGCGGCGCCAGTTCGGCCAATGCTGATTACGATGTCGCGAACTTTTGTCGTGGTTTCTTCGGCTGGGAATTTAAAAGCAACCGCCGCGCGCGGAGTTTTACCGACAATACCGAGTTTCTGGAACACTACGCGGTTATTAATTTTAATGACCATGCCGTCAGTATTAAACGGTAAGCTGCCACGAGTTTCGTCGAGGTGCTTAATCTCGTTAAATACGCCTTCGATGGTTTTAAAAACTTTGTCTTGTTTCGAAGTCTGGAAACCGAAACTTCTCAACGCCTCATATGCAGCTTGGTTCGTTTCAAGGTTTGGAGTGACAAGGTCGTAAGCAATAAATTTGAGCGGACGAGACGCGGCAATTTTAGGGTCGAGTTGGCGAATGCTGCCAGCGGCAAGGTTGCGCGGATTCGCAAATGGCTTTTCGCCTGCTGCAATTTGTGCCTCGTTCAACTTCTCGAAATCTGCTTTAAAAATTACGATTTCGCCGCGTGCTTCTAATTTCTCCGGGATATTCTCGCCACGCAGTTTCAGCGGTACGTTCTCGATCGTGCGTACGTTCATCGTCACATCTTCGCCGACAAGACCGTCGCCGCGCGTAACTGCTCGTTTTAAAATCCCGTTTTCATAATGAAGACTACAGGCAAGTCCGTCCATTTTAATGTCGGTAAAATATTCGAATTTTGAGCTATCTAATTTTTGATTGCGCGAGACCCAATCTTTAATTTCCTCTTCGGAGAATACATCTGCTAGGGAGATCATTCTGGACTCATGTGTAACTTTCTCAAATTTATCTAGCGGTCTTCCGGCGACGCGCTGAGTCGGCGAATCGGGCGTGACTAAATCTGGGTAGGCTTCCTCGAGTTGGCTTAGCTCGTGCTTTAATGAATCTGCCGCCGCCTCGCTCATGGTCGATTCATCAAGCACGTGGTAATGATAGCGATAATCGTTGATTAGCTCGCGAAGTTTCGCGATGCGATCCTCGGCCTCGGCGTGCGATAATTTAATCGTCATAATCTAACATTCTCCGATAGAAAAGATAGCTATATGTTGAGAAATAAATTACAGAAAAGACGGTCATCGTTAAGAGTTCTAGCGAAACGAACGGCCAGCCTTGCAGCCAGTCCCACATAGACTTGAGCCAGAGGTCAAGCAAAATCAGCGGCAGCATCATAACTACCCAGACAATCGCCAATACAAATATGAGATAAATCATCCGGATGATTAATTTGATGCGGCGACCGGCAATGAGGTCTTGCGCTGTATGGACTGCGGCCATTGGGTAAAGGCCTGGGGCGGTAACGGCAACCAGCGCTAGGAAAGTGCTGGATAGGAGGTAAGCGGAGAGCAAAACTAGCAACGCCGCAAAGACAAAGAATAGAAATGCGTAAAATGGCGTATTCAAAAATTCAGTCGCAACCGCAACAGAATAAGTAATAATCACGATGAAAATTGGGATCGCCTGCAACAATACAATTATTAGAACTGCGAAAGTAGAGATTAACGGTGTCAAGGCATTATAGAGACCGTCTCGCATTTTTATTCTATGCCCAGCGAGACGATGGCGGACAATGTAAATCGTGACGAGCCAAGTAATCAGGAAAAGAAGGATCGCAAAAACCTGCTGAACTTCGGTCATGCCCTGCGTCAACCCGCCGGTTGTAATCGTAGAGACCAACAAAAGTCCGGCTTTTGCGACGTTACCAACATTGCCGTTTTGGAGATTCTCGCTACTTTCATCCAGGGTGTTCTGGAACTCAACATAAGTGTCTTCGTTCATTAATCCGACAAAGATGATATTCGCACAAACAATGAGCAGAATTAGCGGGACAAAAATTTTCCAGTTTTTAAAAATGATGCGAAAAGTTATCATTGCGTGGTGCAACAAGCCTGGAACTTCTAGTGGACGCTCGTAATCTTCTCGATAGGATCGATGAAAAGACTCGTGGAGGCGCACACGTTCTAAGCGTTTCTTCCAGATTTTATCGCGAGTACTACGAAAACTCTCCTTAAACCTAGAACGAGTACTTGGCATCTTCAATCCTTTTTATACGTTCTTCAATTGGCGGGTGGGTACTGAATAATTTGGAAATCTTGTTCTTTTTCAAAGGATTGTTGATAAACATAGCCTCGGTTGCAGAATTTTGACGGTGCATCGGACGGGCATGAGTGTCTAGTTTTTTCAGCGCGGCGACCATTCCCTCTGGATAGCGAGTTAAATTGACTGCGCCAGCGTCAGCCAGATATTCGCGCTGACGCGAAACCGCCAGCTGGGCTAGAGAAGCGGCAAGCGGCGCAAAAATCGCAGTAATAATCATCACGATCAGACCAACCGGACTACGGTCGTCATCATCGCCTATCCAAAGCATACGGAGCCCAATGTCGGAAAGAAAACCAATCAAACAAACTAGCCCGAAAACAATTGTAGAAACGCGGATGTCATAGTTTTTGACGTGCGATAATTCGTGCGCCATCACAGCGGACAACTCTTTGTTGTCCATAATATCTAGAAGTCCGGTTGTCGCGGCAACAACTGCGTGTTCTGGATCGCGACCAGTCGCAAAAGCGTTCGGCGCCGGGTCTTCGATGATGCATACTTTCGGCATCGGCAGACCAGCGGTAATCGTTAGATTTTCTACCGCATTCCATAGGCGCGGATTATCGGATTTCTGGATCTCCTTTGCGCCGGTCATCGCGACGGCAATAGAACTTGCAGCAAAATATTGGAAAAGCGTATAGGCCAGCGCAATACCGCCGAAATAAATCAGCGTGGACCAATTATTTAACCAGAAAGCAAAAGCCGCCCCAATCGCAGCGATCACCAGCACAAAGCCAGCCATAATCGCAACCGTATGGCGTTTGTTCGCGGCAATTTGCTTCTGCATCATAGACGGCTATTCTCCAAGTATGGCTAGAATTTTACTTCTGGCGCGTCTTTGATTTTGGCCTTTTCGGCTTCTTCGACTTCATAATATTCGCGAGACTTAAAACCGAAGCCATGGAAAAGATTAATCGGAAACATCTTGACCTTAGTATTCAGCTCCTTAGCGCCGGCGTTGTAGAAGCGACGCGCAGCTTGGATTTTATCCTCAGTATCAGAAAGCTCGCTAGACAACTGCTGGAAATTTGCATCGGCTTTCAACTCTGGGTAAGCTTCGGAAACAGCCATAAGGCGAGAGAGCGCACCAGTAAAGCTATTGTCTGCCTCGGCAGTAGCCTTAACCGAACGAGCCCCCATCATTTTAGCGCGAGCTTCGGAAACTTCTTTGATCGCCGCAGACTCGTGTTTTGCATAGCCTTTGACCGTTTCAACGAGGTTCGGGATCAAATCAGCGCGACGTTTTAGTTGGACCGTAATATCCGACCAAGCCTCATTCACGCGTTCGTTTAATTTTACTAAACTGTTATAGCTGGCCCAAATGAAGAGGGCGATAAGAACTACAACGGCTAAAATGATGATTCCAATAATCATAATTTCTCCTTAATGTTATATATATTATTATATCATAGTTCGGCTGGCTCAAAAACGATTTCAGTAATTTCGCCGCGTTTCAAAGTATTAAGATATTGCAGAGGTTTTTTCGCAGAATAATGCGTGGCAATTAGTCCTGAGTTGATAATCATGCTAGTCTCATCGGAAATTTGTTTTGCTCCGCGAACAGCTTTCGGAAATGGTTTCTTGTCCGGAGAAACTAGCCCACCATGGAGATTTAGCTTGTCCATCACAGCATCCAATCCAATCGGGACACAACCGCCGTGAGTATGGCCGAAAGTTAGTAAGTCAAAGTGTGCCAGATGGTGCTTCGCTTTCCTAGTCAACGCTGGCGAGTGCGAAACAAACCAGTTGATTTTGTCTGTGTCTGGATCTAATTTTAATTCAGCAAGCTTCTTCTCCATTACTTCTGGATTATCGCGTAGCTCACCATTCGCTTGAATGCAAAAATCTTTGTCCTGGAAAAAGCCAAAAATTCGCAGGTCTTTTGTCTCGTACCATTCGTCCATGAGAAGCTCGACTTTGCATTCCTTGCAAACTTCTTCCCAAAGCGGGATTACGTCCATCGTGGCTGCTGGCTCGGTTGGAATAATAAAATCATGGCCACCAAGCACCATTAGAGTCGGCGCAATGCGCGAGCACATATTCAGGGTGTCTTTTAGCTTTTTTACCGAACTTTCGTCGAAAAATTCAGTCGGGCTGTCTAGGATATCGCCCTGAAGAATAATTAATTCTGGTTCGATCTTAACAAGACGCTTGTAAATTTCGTAGTTTTGTTTCTCAGAAACTATGGGGCTAATATGCAAATCGCCCAAAATCGCTACGCTGATTTTGTCCTTGATTTTCGCTTCCGGACGGATGAAGTAACGTTGAACTTTATAAATCGCAGTTTCTTTTAAACTCATTAGCTATATTATAGCATAAAGAAATTGCACAACAAAAAACCGAGGCTGATGCCTCGAATTTTTAGATGTGGTGCGAGCGAAGAGATTCAAACTCTCGACCTCTTCCTTGGCAAGGATTCGGTGTTAGAGGCATTGTAAAGCTGATCGGAGTGTTTAAGCGACTATCTAAACACTCGGATGGCTTTACAATAGCGCTATCGACGGCGATT
>JAFRLA010000026.1 GCA_017431465.1 Candidatus Saccharimonadota bacterium | reverse complement strand
GTAATCCTTCGCCTCCTCTTTCGAGCGTTGCCCCGTCGTCTCGCCGAGTTCATCGCCAAAATGATGGTAAAGGCTGGCGGTTAAATTACCCTAATTCCTCTGTTTGTGGCTTGCTTCCGCCCGAAATCTCCCACGTAGATACTCCTTCACCTCTGGCGCCACTCGGTGAGAATCACAAATTTTAGAAATCGATTTGCCAAGCATCCACTCTGGCAATTGCGACACGGCGAGATACGCGCCAGTCTCGTCTGGGAACTTGATAAAACACTCAGCCAGAAGCCAAGCTATCGCCATCCGCACATAATACTCCTCGCGCCCTGCGAGTCCCTCGACTCGGTCAAAAATCACCCCGAGGTGGTCAAAATCGAGATACCCGCACTTCATAATCACCAGCGCCGTCCGCACGGCAAACTCGCGTGGGCTAGTCAGGAGCGGGTCGATTTTTTGCTCCCAAAATTCCGTGCAGTGCCCTCGCACGAGTCGGCTCACTTCCGACGAAAACGTATCGCAACTGCACCAGTCGTCAATCTGCTCTACCTGAGCGTCAAACTGCTCTAGCATCTCTAGGTAGGGCAGTCGGCAAACCAGCATCCCCCGTGCCAAGACTTCCTCAAACGCCACGGGCCGCTCTCTTAATATCTGCGCGGCATTCTCGAGCGCTACTCGCCCCACAATTCGCCGTATTACTGGTATCCGCACCCCAAGAAACGGCCGTTCGCTCGGTACTCCTCGCATTACGAATTCACGATACCCCTCGTCCGCCTCCTGCGCAAGCGCCGTTTTAAGTTCGCTCCAGCTCCGTATCTCGCCGTTCATGTCTCAATTATAGCCCCAACGCCCTCTTTACTTTCGGTCAGTAATCGTCACGCCACCAAACCCACCAGTCGCATCAACGTAAATCGTATGTTTCCCCTTATTCGATGCGTCCTTCCGCTCGTCGGCAATCCCGCCAAAGAAGAAGCACGACTTGCTTTTTACCCTGACGTCGTTAGGCACCACAATATTGACGCCCCCAAATGCAGCGCAGGCCCGAATCACCGTGTCTTTCTCGATTATCGCCTCCCTCAGGTCAATATCCACCCCGCCAAACACCGCGACAAGGTTAGCCCCAGAGAACACCTCTTTCTTGTAGGTCTTATCGCTACCAGAAAAAATCGCGGTATGCGCATCCATGTTGCCGTTCTCCCCTAACTTCTTGACCTTTTCGGCGACCTCCTTGTTACTTTTGCTATGAAAAATCGTGCCAAAAATCATGGCGATACCAAAGAGAATTAGCGCCACCGCGAGTATCACCTTCCAGGCCGCGTCGTAGCTAAAGACGTTCTGCGCCGCGAGCAGCAAAATCACCCCAGCCGCCAAAAAAGCCAAGCTAGCCATCCGCCCCTTCTCGGTTATGAGGCTAATCGCGCTCGGCACGATAATAAACAGCGTCCACCAGCCTTCAAAGAAAACGTTAAAGTTAAATAACCCAATTGCATTCCCACCGAATATCACACCGAGCGTTATAATTGCTATCCCCCAAATAATCGGTTTGACTTTGTTCATTCCTGACTCCTTTTTCTAATTATATCACCAATTCGTGGCTATCCGTACCTTTCCATTTAAAATCGTGTAGTTATTAACATCAAATCCCCCGCATCACGCGGGGGATTTTTGGGCAGTGTCAATATGGGCTTGGAGCCGCCGAGTAAAGGCCAGCGCCCGATGATAGTCGTGGCGCCGTGGCCATTTTGCCCGAGGATTAGCTATAAAATGTCCAAGTATCCGCGGAGTCACAGGCCGCTTCCACCCAAACACCGCAAACAGCAGCGTGGCAGCCTTCTTGCCGACGCAACCAACTTGCGCGAGCGACTCTATGCCGCAATCCTCCCAAATCATCGCCGTTTCCGCCGTCCGCGCACGCCGAAACAGCGTCAGCTCGTGAAACAGATACGAACCCTTAGGTTCCGCCATCTGGCGATAAAACTCCTCCACGAACGGAATCCGCCAAAACTCGTCATGTTCCACCACGCGATGATACCGCGAACGAACCGTCAGACGATACCAAAACCGCGGCCACGGACACGGGAGCCACCAGGTCGGATCAATCACCCACCAAATCCCGTACGCCTTGAACTCCATCCAACAATGATCCACCCATTCCCCATGGTCATCTCGACAACTCACAAAACAATACCGCGCCGTCGGCTCGTCGCGCCAGATTAGCATCATGAGCGCGGCTGCTTCATAACAGAGCCCGTGACCAATGTACTGTCCCAGCCTCTTCACCGCCCCGTCCATAAAATAGCACCAAGCCTGATAACCGTTCAGGAACTTGCTACAGGCGAGCTCAATATTCTTGCCGCTGAGTTCCAAAATCTGTCGCCGATACAGCCGAAAAACCATCCGTTCTAGGTAATGCAAACAAGTCAAAAAAGCTCCGCCAGTCTCCATCTCTTGCTGTTTCATTTTTTCACCGCCTTTCTGTCAAAGTACTAACACCCTTACTATATAATACCATAAAATGCAGATTTTATCAAGTAGGGCGATTATCGAGGCGTTGTTGAATAATTAATCCTAAAAGGGCGCATCAACAGCTAAGTAACAGTTTGGAAATAAATATAGATAGATTGCCACGATTTTTGAGTGATTTGTTATATTCTGACCAATTTTTGATCTTTTTAGTGTTATTATAGATATGAGTAATGTTTTTGTTTTGTGTTTTCATAATTAAACTTTAACATTACTCTTTTTAGTTGTCTAATTATTCAACAACGCCTCAAAAAATCAAACTATTGACTTTTCTACATAAGTATGACATAATAAGAATATGTATTCGGGGGAGCACCTTGTTTTCTGGTTAAAAGGTAGCATCCTCCTTCACTTGTTTTCCCAAAAGGAGGTGGAAAATGAAAAAAATTTTATTAATCGTAACCGTTTTGCTAACCGTCGCTATCGCTATAATAACAATGGCACGCCAGTGCGACTATGATTATATGGTATAACTCAAAAATCTTTTCCGCAGGCTATCAACCAGCCCCCCTCAGCCTAGGCTGAGGGGCTTTTTCGCCCCAACTTTTTCCGCAAAATCTCCGTCGCGTCATTTTTGCCAGTATGTGTGCTATAATGTTAAGCATATCAAGGAGGAATATAATGGAAAAACTAAATAATGCCAGCGAACGTCAGACGGATATAGATAGTGCCAAAATCCAGAAGAAAATGGCAGAAACTGCTATCGGCGCTAGGCGTGCAGAGAATCTGTTGTATTATTCTGAGCAATCAAGAGATTTGGAACATGACTTTGCCTCGCGCTTGTCAAAAGCAACCGAATCGACCGGCCAAATGACCGCTAAGGAGTTCGAAAAATGGGAAGACGAAGCAATAGGATATTTTGATGCAATCAAAAAAGAAATCGATGAGTCGGGAGTATATTTAGGTCTGACCGGCGACCTCAACCTTGTTGCCAAAGAGATGGCCAAGATCGTCGCCTATATGCCACGTAAAGGGTATGAAACGGAATTGGCAACTACAATCGAGGCCCAAGCGGGAGCTTTTTACGACGAACGGCGCAACGATCTAAACGCGGCGATTGCGGAGTCGGATTTGCCCGAAGAAGAAAAGCAAAAAGACGCCAAGATTTTGCGAGGTTTTTACCCGGCCGTAGCAAGGCATCTCGATTTTAAATATATGTCGCCAGCAGAAATCATGGATTACCCAAGAGGCGCCAAGGCGCGCGATGACGACCGAACTGTCGCGCATAATGATGCGATTAAGAGCCTCAATGATATCAACGATCTTGCTAGAAAATACGGCACCCGCCCATTTACTGCCCGCAATTTTTGGCCGTCCGATATGTGTCCGAAGAAAAGTCAAAGCGAAGAACTAGCGCGGATCTTTCGGTATGACAGGGATATCGTAGAGGAATATTACGCCATTGCCTTCAGCTCTGAAGTCAAGAGGCGAGAGGCAAGGCAGGCCTACGAGATGCGCATGGGGTCGTTCTACCGCTAAAACAGAGTGACATCCACTAGCAGCATCCGCCAAGACTTGACTTTTTAAAGCATATGTGGTATAATTAAAGCATAAGTTGCACAATGTTACACTTTAGGAGGGAGGTGGAGACATGAGGAGCTTTGAACCTGATGCTATTGCAAAAATGCCCAGAAAAGATTTTCGGGCGAAAATTCTGCACAAGGTTGCCCAGATGGATGAATTCGGGCACCTTGAGAGCACCGGAGCGAGAAGCTTATCTCAGGACGAGAAAGCCAGTCTCGTACAGGCGTTTACTGCGGTCGGGATCATCCCGCCTCAGGACGACGAGGGATTAGATGCCCTTGCAGATGCAATAATCACTAGGTCTGTCACGCTTAAATGACCAACTTTGCACATTAGAAAGGAGATGAAAATGGAAGTAAATCGCGAACATATCGCTGCTATCGTCAATGAGCTGGAAGAGGTTCGACATAAACAGGACGCCCTTCTTGTCGAGCTAAAGGCTTTGATCGAGGATGACCCCCTAACGTCATGCCAACGGAGCCAGGAAATAATTCAGCTCGGATTCTCGGTCAGGCTTTATCATGTTTTGACCGGAAAGTATAATAGTTTCCGGGACTGCAGCTACGGACCATTGCATACCGTCGCGGATATCGTAGGCTTTCCGAAGTACGAATGGCACTTAATAAAGGGTTTCGGCAAGGCTATGGCTCGAGAAATCGAGCAAAAGATGCACGACATAGGGTACGCAGATTTCTCAATCCCCATGAGGGGTTATTGTCCACAATCGCCTCAATCTCCGACCTGAAGGTCGGAGATTTTTCATGCTAACTTTTTCCGCAAAATCTCTCAGTAGAAAGACTTACTGCCGCAGCATCTCCGCCACAAACTCTTGCAATTTCCCCGGATTCGCCTTGATCCCCTCTGGAATATTCGTGTAGTTCGCCAGTACCAGCGCATCCCTAAACTCGCGAGCATGTTGCCCCAGTAGTTCGTTGTCGATTTTATACCCC
>JAFRLA010000025.1 GCA_017431465.1 Candidatus Saccharimonadota bacterium | reverse complement strand
GATATGTGGACTTGAACCACAGACCTCTAAATTATCAGTTTAGCGCTCTAACCAGCTGAGCTATATCCCCTTAATGTTCGTGGTGGAGCAACAGGGATTCAAACCCTGGACCTCTGCCTTGCAAAGGCAGCGCTCTAATCAACTGAGCTATTGCCCCATCTGTGTAATTATAGCAAAAAAGCCATGAGATGTAAAGATTTTTCTGGTAAAAAAGATGTCGCCGTCTATTTTGGGCGGCGACGTAGGTCATATAAGGCTTGAGTGAACTCGCAGTTTGATCTGTGGAGTTTCCACACTCACTCAAACTTAATACCATTATATATCACGTGGTGAATAAAGTCAAGCATTTTTTACAAAAATTGTTCGGGAAATTTTTTATTATTATGCAACATTTTTAGACCCCGGTGTTCGGTTTTATTTTTGCCATTAGGGTATTGACTTTTTAAGGCGTTTGTGCTATAATGTAAGTATTACCTCTTTGATGAGAGGGAATTTTATTAGTTAATTGGTGGGCAGAAGGATGAACAATGGCAGGAACCAAAGCCGGCGGCATCAAAGCTGCTGAAACAAATCGCGCAAAATACGGTAAAGAATTTTACGCACGCATTGGTCAAAAAGGTGGCCGTAATGGTCATACTGGCGGCTTTGCCGCAAATAAAGCTTTAGCTCGTATCGCTGGGGCTAAAGGTGGTCGCATCTCTCGTCGTGGCCCAGCTAAGAAAGCCTAATAGGTGACTATCTTGACGTTTTTCCGGACTTGCTCGCCGAAAAGGCGCGCTTCGTCCGGAGAAAACGCCAATCTAACCACCTTTTAGGCTTTCTTTAAATTTACTTGGCGCTTCTTGCGTCTTTTTGATGTCTGCATGGTATAATAATGGTATGAATTTCGATGAATATCAGAGGGAAATAGAGAAGTTTGACGCTTTCGAGCAGTCTAGCGATCCGGTTGATCCGGCGTTTGTAGTGAAGATTTTGGGGCTTTCAGGAGAGGCCGGCGAGGTGACGGAGAAGTTTAAGAAGGTAATTCGGGATGGAAATGGGAAGCTGACTGAAGACTCGAAGCGGGAGATCGTCAAGGAGATGGGGGATGTGCTTTGGTATCTTGCGACGATTTCGCGGTATATGGGTGTGCCGTTTTCAGAGGTGGCAGAGGGGAACATCGAGAAGTTGTCAGGGCGACTCGAGCGAGGGACGATTCACGGTAAGGGCGATAATCGCTAGCACGGCTTCTGCGCTTTAGGGCGACAATCGCTAGATAAAGTTCTCACAACGGGGGCAGTGCCACTTGCCATCTGGAGTTTGGTAACAGGTTAGACCGCAAGTTTTGCAAGTCGATTTTTTATGGAGCCAGTCGCGGTAAGTGTCGAGGCTATCTTCGACGTAATCTTTATCCCATTTGAAAGTATTTCTAAGGTCGTCGGGCAGTTTTTCATATGCTGTTTTTGCCGCCTCCCAGGCCGCACGTTCGATTTTTAGCCTAGAAACGTCTGTATTATAGTCTTTATGCTTACATAGGGCGTGGCCGAGCTCGTGGAGCGTCTGAAGGGCAAAAAATGCGGGGGGAATAGCTGAATTTTCAGGGTTTTCGAGGGAAATTTGATTCGGGTAGCAGAATTTGAAACGATTCCCGACTTTAAAGCGGAAATTAGGGTAAGCGGTTTCGAGGTAGTTTAAGAGGTTTACGAGGCTGTTTCTAGTCGGTTCGACGGCGCTTGATGCGACGGTCACGAACGACCTCCGCGAATAGTTTTATCAAATTTTTTAGCGTAATAATAGGCGCCATAATTGACTGAGCGGCGCGGTTTTTTGGCTTTAACGAGTTTTGGAACAGGGGCGGATGTGCCGTTCAGACCGATTTTAACTAGGCGTTCTAGAGTTTTTCGGTAGTATTTAAAGGTTTCGCCGAGCGGACCGCCAATAATTACAACTTCAGGGTGTTTTTCGATCAACAGAGGAACAAGTCCAATCGCAAGACGGGCGGCGGTTAGATCACAAGCGTGTTTTTCTTTAATGTCTAGAATATCGAGATTATGATTAGCCCTTCGGATCGCTTTTGAAGAAGCGACATCCTCCCACTCCATCGGTCGTTTGTCCCAGATAACGATACTATGCCCAGGCTCAAAATCGGCAGAGTCTTTAGTTAGGACGCCATTTTTCGCTAGGGAACCGCCAATGCCGGTGCCGAAAGTCAGAAACATCGCATGGTTTTTGGGATAAAAGCCAGTTTCATAGAGCGCGGCGAGGTCGGAATCGTTTTTGAAATAAACAGGGGTTTTTGGCCAGATTTTGCGAATTTCTTCATAAATTGGCGGGTTTTTCCAGTTGCGATTACCGAACCAAGTTGGACGGTTGCTCTCAACCATCCCAGGGATGGCAACGACTACGGATTTCGGCTTTTCGTCTGTGAATTCCTGAAGTTGTACAAATAATTTGTTCAAAAAATCAGGTAATTTTTCAGGGGTAAGAAACCTTTTTTCGCGTAAAATTCGGCCACGTTCGGAAAAGAGCGCGATTAAGGTTTTTGTGCCGCCGATATCGATCGTTAAGTACATAATTTCATTTTAGCACTTTTGGAGAGATTTACAAGAGAAAATTGGCTTGATTTTAGGGGGTGAGTATGATAAAATAGAAGGAGTTTCGGACTCGTTCAGGAGGGCTAGGCTTGAGGCGACGCGAAATTAGTTGCGGCGCGCGGAGTTCTAGCGTTGCTGAACGGGCCCGAAGGAAGGAAAATATTTATGGCAACAGCCAAAAAAGTAACAATGGATGAGCTCCTAGCAAGTGCAGGGGACATCAAACAACTTACCGCAGGCGATACTGTTGAAGGGGTCGTAATGTCGGTAAAGAAACACGAGATCTTGATTGATCTTGGAGCAAATGGCGTAGGGATGATCCCTCGTCGGGAAGCGGCGTATGCGCGCAATTTGGAAGTTGGCGAGAAGGTCGCGGCTTCGGTAATTGACGCGGAAATGCCAGACGGAACAGTTCTTCTGTCTATGCGCAAAGCAGTCAAAGACAAGGGCTGGGACGAGATTATGGAAAAGGTCGATGCGGACGAAACGGTCGAGATTACTCCGTTTGATGCAAACCGCGGCGGTCTGCTCGTTGAGTACGAGGGGATTCGCGGGTTCTTGCCAGTTTCGCAACTTTCGGCAGAACACTACCCGCGTGTTGGTTCGGCAGATAAAGATGAGATTCTACAGCGGCTCAACTCGTTGGTTGGTCAGAAGATCAAGGTACGCATTTTGGATGCGTCTAAGAAAGACAATAAGTTGATCTTCTCTGAAAAGGAAGCCATCAAAGGCGCGCTCGCAGAGCGATTCTCGGAGATGAAAGTCGGTGATGTCGTTAAAGGCCTGGTCACAGGCGTAGTCGATTTCGGCGTATTCGTAAATGTCGATGGTATCGAAGGTTTGGTCCATATTTCCGAGATTTCTTGGGAGCGTGTGAACAATCCGGCCGATTATGTCAAGGTTGGCGATACGATCGAAGCGAAGATTATTGCAATCGATAAGGAGCGACTATCTCTTTCGATGAAACAACTCAAGGAAGATCCATGGCTATCTGAGGTCGAGGGGCTGAAGAAAGGCTCAAAAGTCGAGGGTACAGTAACTCGTATTACTCCGTTTGGCGCCTTTGTGCAGATTTCACCAGCGGTTGAGGCGCTAGTTCACGTTTCTGAGCTTGGCGAAGGTAGCGAAGTTGACCCTGAGAAGATTTTTACGCTCAATGAGCGGAAGAGCTTTAAGGTCTTGGATATCGACCGCGAAGCGCGTAAAATCAGTCTAACAGTCGCTTAGGACGGCAATCTTATCGTTTTTCGCCACTTGCTAAGCCTTCGGCTTTCCGCGTCCCAAGGGGCGGTCGACGAATAGTCGCGCGACGTGGCGAGAAAACGGTAATCTTGCCGCCCTAAGTGGCGGTTTTTTGTTATAATATATGTATATGGAATTTTCTGAACTTTCAGTTTCTGAGTTTTCGCGGTTTGTTTTAAAAGCGCCCGGTGCGAATTTTATGCAAAGTCGCGAGATGTATGAGCGGTTCTTGAAAAATGGACGCGAGGCGTATCTTGTTGGCGTGAAGAGCGTCGGGAAAAGTGGTGCTCGCGGGAAGGTTCTGGCCGCGGGGATTTTGATGAATATGGGTACTCGTCGGGGGCTGGGCAAGATTTTTGGGATAGCGATGGGGCCTTTGATGGATTTTTCAGCGAAAGATTGGCGCGAGGTTTTGGCCGTTTTTACAGAGGGGATGCGCGAGTTTTTGAAACCGAAAAAAGCTTTTGCGGTACAAATTACGCCGCACGCGGCAGTGTCAAGGCGCGACTATGAGAATCAGCCCATATGCGAGGTTTTTCCGGAAATAAAGCCGGAGCTTTCTCGGCTAGGGTACAAGGACCTTGGCGAAGTTGGGCAGATCAAATGGGAATATATTATAGAATTCGGGAAGGGGAAGGCGCGGAAATCTTTGGACGAGATTTTTGGTGGGTTTCGGAAAGATATTCGGACGAGGATTAAACAGGCGCCGGAGCGATACGGGGTGAGGATCCGCGATCTGGAGTTCGACGAGCTGTCGGTTATGAAAGATATGACAGATGAGGCGGTCGCGGCGCATAATTTCCACGATAAAGACTTGAAATATTACCAGGAGATGTGGGAGGCGTTCGGCGACAAAGTTAAGTTCGTAGTCGCGGAAGTGCCGAAGGAAATTGCGGAGGGGAAGGTTGAGCGGCTAGATAAAATGCCGGAGGGTGTCAAGCTTTCGGGCGAGTATGTGCCGATTTCGGCGGTGATGTATATGCTATATGGCCCAGAGGTGATTTCGCTATTTTCGGGCGTGACGCGGAAATATAAAAACGTGGGCGGATGTTCGCATTTGATTCGCTGGGAGCTGATTAAGTACGCCTATGAAAATGGTTTTTCGCGGTATGATTTTTATGGCGTGAAGCCGGTCGCGGGGAACAGCGTCTATAATTTCAAGGCGGGTTTTCGCGGAGAGATCGAGGAACTGGTCGGGACGCACCAGCTGCCGATTACGGCGCTAGGAAAGGCCTATGCTTTAAGGGCGAAGTATAAAGAATACGGCGTGTTTTAAGCGGCGCGGTTTGGCGCGGGCTGACGAAATGGCCAGGGAGGTTAGGGTGGCCGACAAAAATCCCCGTTTTAGCAGCGGGGATTTTTGGTTAATTCGCGGCTAGCGCGAGATTAGCTTTCTTTTTTGCTTTTGGCTTTTGCGAAGGCAACTGCACCACCGAGCGCGACGATTGCAGCTGGGGCGAGGGTCGCGGCGGCAGAGCCAGCTTCGGAAGTCATCACACCGGATTTTGGTGCGGAGATGCTGTCTTCTTCGGCTGCGCCGGAAGTAACACTGGTTTCGGTGCCACCGATAAAGAGGTAATCACCACCCCCTAGGCCAGGGAGAGAAACCGCCTTAACGGATGGGTTAGTGTAACGATGGTTAGCCGCGAGTAGGCGGTCGGCGATACTAGTGTCAGTAGCACCAATTATTGTGATGGCGGCGGTGTTGTCAGCGCTGCCGGTGGATTTGAAAGTGCCGCCGCTGATAGTAATGTTGCCCTGATAGTCACCAATGCCGAAGCCAGCGACTGCGCCAGTAAAGGTGCCGCCGTTGATGGCGATGGAGCCGTAGTGAAGAGCTTCTAAGCCTTTATCGCCGGCGCTGGTGAAAGTACCATCGTTGATGGTTAGTTTAGTAGTGTCGGCAATGCCGGTCATGTCGGCGTCGATGCCAACATAGACGGGACTAGCTCCACCAGCGCCAGTAAAGGTGCCGCCGTTGATGGTGGCAGTAACATTGTCTAGGTTGATACTGCCGTAGCTACCGCTGTTGATAGTCAGATTTACGTTGCTCTCGGCCTTCATGATTCCGATAGAACTGCCATTTAGCGTAACAGTAGCGCTTTCGCCGAACATGACTCGGTTGTTGTCGCCAATAGTAATACCATTTAGGGTCAAGTTAGTTGTACCAGTATCGTTACCGGCGCCCAAAGCTTCTGCGTAGTCAACGGTGCTAGCGATGGTCCCGTTTTTCAAGGTAACGGTTGCGTCGCTAACAAACATCGTCTGAGTATCGCTAGTGATAGTTTTACCACCTAAATCGACAGTAGCGTTGTTTCTGATGAACAGCGTTGAATCGCCGAAGTTTAAGTCTTCGCCGAGCGTGTACTCGTTAGCGGCGAGGACACAAATATCGCCTGTAAAACAGGTGACGCCGTTATGGGCTTCGCCGTCGATGTCAGCGAGCGCGGCGGTGACGTCGGCTTGGGTTAATGTGGTTGCGCCGGCGGCATAAGTCGGGGCGGTGTAAGCGGCGAGGCCGATTCCTACTGCTGCGAGCGGGGCGGCTGCCAAAATAGATAGTTTCTTCATAGAAAACATCTCCTTAATTTATGCCTTAATTTTACCACGGAAAAGGGGTGATTGTCAATTGCTCATGCTTGTATCGCTACACTTTATTTGTGATATAATTTAGGTAAGTAAAAAAGGAGTTTTTATGATCATATCAACTACTGAAACTATTTCAGGCAAAACTATCAAAGAGACCCTCGGTATCGTTGAGGGTGGGGTCGTGATGTCCAAACATCTTGGTAGCGATTTCGCGGCCGGGCTTCGAAACATTGTTGGTGGCGAGGTTAAAAGCTACACCGATATGATGGAAAAATCTCGCGCAGAATCTGCTAAGCGCATGGTCAAACAGGCGGAAAAGATGGGCGCAGATGCGATCGTTGGGATGCGCTATGCTTCTTCTACTATCATGGGCGGCGCTTCGGAAATGCTAGCCTACGGGACTGCAGTGAAGCTGAAATAGTGTGTTATAATAAAAGCAATAAATAAAGGAGATTTTTATGGCCAAAGAAACTGGCGTAAATAAGAAAATAATTGCAATTATCGTCGCGGTTGTTCTCGTAATCGCCGCTGCGGTTACTACCGTTATTATCATCAATAATAACAATAAGAACAACGATAATGGTGACAATAATACTAGCGAGAATACTAGCGAAAACAATAATGAAGGTAGCAACGAAGAGACTTTGAGTGATGACTTCTTCGAGACTACTGATGATAAAATTGTCATCAGTACTGCCTCTAACAATGCCGCTGACTCATCTGTAGCCTTAAAAGTTCATCAGGTTTACACCGTTGATGGCGATACAATCACTGGCTTAAAGGTCTATAGCGAGTTTGATTCTGAGGAATCTGCAAAGGCCGCTGATGCTAAGCCGGAGGTGGAAGAGGGAATGCAAACTGGTAAGTATGTTGATCACAAAGTTGAGGGCAAGTATCTCATTGTCACTATGCCAGAATCGATGTATCAGAGCGTTACTGCGACCGACATCAGAGCAACTGCTGCTGCTATGGAACAAGCTTCTCAGGCTCAGTCAGCTGAAACTGAAGAATAATTTCTTCACAAAAATATGACCCTACGGGGTCATTTTTTTGTGGCTCCCGGGGCCGGGCTCGAACCGGCAACCTCGAAGTTAACAGCTTCTTGCTCCACCATTGAGCTACCCGGGAATATGTTTACTATTATAACGCAAGGCAAAAAAACTTGCAAGGGTATTTATTTTTATTATGAAGTGTGATATAATAAACAAAAGGGTAGGTCGAGAATCAGGCGAGCGCCAGATCGCTGGCGGCACTTTAAGAGGGGAGGGAATTAGTAATCTACAATAAGAGTAAATAAAGCCTCGCTCTTATTGTAACCCGTAAATAAAACCAGTTGTGTTCTGAATCATATGGTGCAAAATACCATACCGCATTGAATTAAGTAAAATACTAGTTTTCGAAAACCGCTCTTTAAGATTGCACGCCGGACTGGAACAATTCCAACATTGCCTGAAAACTCGACCCCCCATAAAGTACATTAAAGTGAACACTTTGAACGACAGACATGGACGTCTGTTTTACATATATATGTGTTCACGGCCTGGAGTTTATGCTCCGGGCCGCTTTTTATTGGTTCAAAAAAGTATGGGCATTTTCAAAAACCTAGAGAATGTGGTAAAATAAAAAGATATGAGTGCAAAAGAAAACCAAGAGCCAGAAAAGGTGATCCAGATTGCTGGGTCGATTACTGTTGACGAGCTAGCAAATGAGCTCGGGCTTTCGGTTACGACGCTGATTGGCGAGCTCTTTAAGGAGGGGGTTGTTGCGACGATTAACCAGCGGTTGGATTTTGATACGGCTTCTTTGATTATTGAGGAGCTGGGGATTGAGGGCGTGCGACTTGAGAAAAAGAATTCGGCGACGAAGATTGGTAATATTCAGCATGAGCTTTCGGACAAAGCGGTTTCGCGTCCGCCGGTTGTGGCGGTGATGGGCCATGTCGATCATGGTAAGACGACGTTGCTGGACACGCTCCTGCATAAGAAAACTGTCGAAGGTGAGGCTGGAGGAATTACGCAGCATATCTCAGCTTATCAACTAAAACATGATGATCGAATTATTACGTTTTTGGATACGCCAGGTCACGAGGCCTTTGCGGCGATTCGTCAGCATGGCGCGATGCTGACTGATATTGTAGTGATTGTGGTGGCGGCGGATGATGGCGTTAAGCCGCAGACGGTTGAGGCGATTAAATTTGCACAGGGTGCGAATGCGAAAATTATTGTCGCGATTAATAAAATTGACCGCGAGGGCGCAGATGTGCCGCGGACGATGGCGGATTTGTCGCAACATGGACTTCAGCCAGAGGAATGGGGCGGCGATGTTGTGATGGTGCCGATTTCGGCAAAAACTGGGGAGAATTTGGATAAATTGCTGGATATGATTCTTTTGACGGCTGATGTCGAGGACTTAAAAGCCGACGTCGATATCCCGTCTGAAGGTCTAGTGATTGAGAGTCATATGGAGGTCGGGAAAGGGTCGGTCGTGAACTTGCTGGTTACGGGCGGTGAATTAAAAGTCGGCGAATTCATTGTTGCTGGCTCGTCATATGCAAAAGTGCGAACAATGTTGGACTTCCGGGGAAAGCCGAAGGGCAAGGCGACGCCGTCGACCCCGGTAACAGTAACTGGTTTTAAGGAACTGCCGAATTTTGGTGATCAGTTTATTGAAGTTGCTGACGAGAAAACCGCGCGGAAGATGGCGCTACTTAATGCCCAAGGTGCGGCGGATGCTTCAGCTTCGTCGAACGTGACATCTTCGGACCTACTTCGAATGATGAATACAGCGGATAATTCGAAGATGTTTAATGTCTTAATTAAGGGCGATGTCTTAGGCTCGGTAACTTCGGTCGTGGATTCGTTAAAAATGATTGATACGAAGGGCGAAATTACGCTGAATATCGTCGCGACGGGTGTGGGTGACGTAACGGAAAACGATGTCTATATGGCGAATGGCGAAAACACGGTGATTTACGGGTTTAATGTGACTGTGCCGACGAATATTGCGAAGATGGCGGCGCGCGATAATGTGCCAATTCGATGTTATAAAGTTATTTACGAACTGTTAGACGACGCTAAAGCGGCGATGAGCGAGCTTTTGGATGCGGAGATTATCGAAACTCCGACCGGGGCTTTGAAAGTACAGGGCGTTTTCCGGACCGAGAAAACTTCGATTATTGCTGGGGGTGAGGTTACGGATGGCTCGGTTTCGGCCGGGATGTTGGCGCGAGCTTACCGTAAGAAAGAGCTGCTTGGCGAGGTTAAAGTCGAGAGTGTTCAGAAAGAGAAGATTAAGGTTGATAAACTGGAGGCCGGGGAAGTTGGTGGTCTGGCATTATCGACTGAGCATAAGATCCAGCTTGAAGTTGGGGATAAATTAGAATTCTTTACTAGGGAAAAAGTCCAGAAGACGATAAGTTAAGACGAATTTTGGTGTTGACAATCGGTCCCAAATCGCTTATACTTAGGCTATGGATATAGATGAGAGTTTTCTGACAGAAGTGGGTCTTCAGGGAATGCCTGAGGAGCAGAAAAACGCCTTTCTTGCTCATACGCAAGATGAGTTAGAGATGCGGGTGGGGGAGAAAATGAGCGAAGGTCTGTCTGTTGAGCAGATGACCGAGTTCGAAGGAATTATGAAAAACGACCAAGAAGTGATTCGGAAGTTGATCCTCGATATGAAGAAGGATTTTCGTGAGGACGAGATTTATCAAAAGATTTTGAAGAAACACGGCGTTGCTCAAGGCGATTGGGCTATCTTGGGCGAGTATCTTTCGGTGAAATGGATTCAAAATAATCGGCCAGATTATCGCGAAATTGTCGCAGGCGTGATGGAAAATCTGAAAAACGAAATTCGCGAGAGTGCGCCGCAGATTTTAGCGGCAGCGTAAGCACTATTTCATATAGCCATTGATAAAGGATTTTACGTCCATCTCTTTTTTGCCTGCGGGCTGGAGGCGATCAATACAGAAGTAACGACCGTCTTTGCATTCTAAGCTTAGCGCATTTTCTGCGGCGCCGGAGGCGTGGGCGGCCTTAATGATACAGTCGATGCCGTTAAAATCGTAGCGAGATTTTGGGAAAATTGTAAAGGCGCGGAATTCGTTTAGGAGTTCGTCGGCGGCTTTTTCGGACGGTTTTAGTTTTGACATGGAAGTATCAAGTTTCTCTGTATAAGTTGCGGCTGCGTCGTCCTGGGGTTTTGGTTCTGGCAGATTTTCTAGATTTTTTACTAGCCAGTCAGCGGCGGTTTTGGCTAAGCCTTCGTAAATTTCAGATTTAGGAGCTTTATGATCGAAATTCAGAGTAGTTTGGTAGTAAATCGGGCCGGCGTCCATTTTTTCGGCGAGTTTCATGATACTGGCGCCGAAGGTTTTGTCGCCGTTTAAAATGGCGGTTTCGATCGGAGATGGGCCGCGATATTTTGGGAGCAAAGATGGGTGGATATTTAGGATTCCGCCGGTTGCGTCGAATAAATCTAGCAGGTCTTTTTTGATGATGACGCCGAAAGAGGCGAGAATGCCAAAAGCGTCGGGATTTTTTGCTTTTAGTTTTTTGACAGTCTCTAAATCTTCCTTTTTTCGGGCATGAAAAATAATGTCGGTATTTGGCGCTAGGATTTCTAGAGCATTATCGGCGAGGGGACCGTTGCCAAAAAAGATGACTTTTGGCTTAGTCATCGGGAAAGAGGTCCTTGTTGTTTTTAATCTCTGCGTCGTAGTCGACTGGCTCGAGGTCGCCCTCGTCGTTCATCTTATAGAAAGCGTCTTTTTGGTCTTTGATGTGGTCAATAAAGAGGACGCCGTTTAAGTGGTCAATTTCGTGGAGCAGGGTTCTGGCGAGAAAGCCGTCGGCTTTGATGCGGACCGGCGTGCCGTCTTCGAGTTCGGCCTTAATTTTGGCTTTTTCGGGACGGGGGACTTTGCCGTAATAATAGGGGACAGAAAGACAACCTTCAAAATCTGTGATGATCTTGCCGTCAGTTTTAATGACTTCAGGATTTAAGAGGGCAGTAAATTCATTATTCTCTTTGTTATCGAAATCATTGCGGACGATGATTATGCGTTTATTTGCGCCAAGTTGAGGCGCGGCCATCGCGGCAGAAAGCTCATGAATATGCTCTTTTTCCCATTCTAAGCAATCCTGCTTCATCGCCTTGATTATGGCGGCGATTTCTGGGTCACCCGGGTTCGCCTTGGTCGATTTTTGGCGCAAGCGTGGGTCTGGGGTCGTTACTATTTCCATAAGAGATATTATACTAGATTAAAGACGGTGGGTCAATTGTAAGGTGGGCGCCATTATTCTCGGGGAGATTCTTCAGGGCTTCGAGGAGTTTTTTGCGCGATTTGGCTTTGATGATGATTTGCCAGGAATATCCGCGCGGAGTACGTTCATGGAAGGCTGGAGTCGGGGTCAAAACGCGTAGATTTGAGTTTTTTCTTAACAGGGAATAGTAAATTTTCAAGTGTTTCAAGACGGTGGCTTCAGTTTTATAAGTGAGAGTCAATTTCGCAAGATAATAAAAAGGCGGGAATCCGGATTTTTGGCGTTTTTTGATGAGGTAATCGTAGGCGTCGGCATAGCTTTCGGCGATAGCGGCGAGCACTAAGGGGTGGTCTGGCTGGAAAGTCTGGATAAAGGCTTCGGTGGCTTCTTGATGGCCGCGGCCGACGCGCCCGAGAACTTGAGACAGTAGGTGAAAAGTTTTCTCTTCGGCACTGTAATCAGGAAGACTTAGTCCTGCGTCGGCCTGGACTACACCGACGGTTTTAAGTCTCGGGAGATCGAGCCCTTTAGCGACGGTTTGGGTTCCGATGATGATGTCGATTTCGCCAGCCTTAACCTGATCGTAGAGAGTATCGAGAGAGTTTTGTTTTGTGTTATCGGCGTCAAAACGGGCAATTTTGGCAGTCTTAAAGAGTTTTTTCAGTTCATTTTCTAGGAGCTTAGTGCCGAAGCCTTTGTGAATGATCTCGGGATGGCCGCAATCTGGACAGGATTTAGGTACTTTTTGGCGATTTCCGCAGGTATGGCAGATGAGTTCGTAAGAATCGGCGTGGAGCGTCAGAGGTAGGAAACAGTTTGGGCAGAGGGCTTGCCAGCCGCAGTTTTCGCAGATTGTCAGAGGTGCGGAGCCACGGCGATTATGGAAAATTAGGGTTTGGTCGCCGTTCTCTAGATTGGTTTTAATAGCGTTGAGTAGCGGTGTGCTAAAATAGCGATTTTTGCTGAAATTTTCGCGCTTTTTTAAGTCGATAATCTGGATGTTGGGCTTTTTTGCGGTCTGTTTGGCTTTTTCTGTCAGGGTGACGACAGCGTTGTTTTGATCGGCTAAGTAATAATCTTGGATTAGGGGAGTAGCGGTACCTTCGACACAGGGGATATCGAGGGTTTTCGCTATGAAGCTGGCTAGACGGAGAGCGGAATATTTTGGCGGACTTTCCTGGAAATAAGTTTGCTCGTGGGCCTCGTCGATTAGGATTAGGCCGAGGTTTTTAACAGGGGTGAGCAGGGCAGAACGAGGGCCGATGACGATCTGGGGAGCGGCGGTTTCTGTGTCGTTTTTGAGGATTTTTTCCCAGATGAGATGGCGTTCAGCTTCAGTCTGGCGAGAGTGAATTTTTAGGATTTCGGTAGTCTTAAAGGTGTTTTCAAAGATCTCGACGAGCTGGGAAGTTAGGGCGATCTCTGGGACGAGCAAGATAACCGATTTTCCGGCTTTTAGGGCGTTTTCCGCCAGTTTAAGATAGATATTCGTTTTACCACTGCCGGTTACGCCGTGGAGGAGTTTAGTGGCAGTTTGGGCGTGTTCTAGGGCTTCTAGGGCACGTTTTTGAGCTGCGTTAAGAGGGATTTGACTAGCGACAGAGCTGCCGCGCACAGTAGCTCTGTCGCTAGCCAAGTTCTGCCTACGCGTTTTTAAAACCCCTGTCGGCAAGAACAGGTTGGCGGCGATGGGTAGCGGGCAGAGGTAATAGTCTGAAAGCCAAGAGACGGCGCTAAGAAGATGCGCCGGCAAAGGTTCGTCATAAACTGTGCGGAGGATTGGTTTGGTTGTGAATTCTGGCTTTTCTACCTCCGTTTTAACGATGCCGGGAATCTTGCTTCTGCCGAGAGGGATTTCCACGATTTGTCCAATTTTTAGAGGTACTTCCGAAGAATAGGTCAGAACATCTGCCCCAGCACGAAAAACCTTGGTCGGTATCACCTCATAATACATACAGTAATTATACCACGCGAAAAAATGTTGTGGTTTTGACATTTTCTGTGGTATAATGGGGCAAGAAAGGGAGGAAATATGTTGGACGTATTCATCACATCGAGAGTTCGGCGAAAAGTTTTGACAGTGTTCGCGAAATACCCAGATTTCAAGACGCACGTCCGGGGGTTGTCTAAGTTGATTAAAGAGGACCCGGGGAATATTCAGAGGGAATTGCGGCGGCTAGAGAGCGGTAAGTTTCTGATTTCGACGAAAAAAGGGAATACGACAGTCTATCAGACGAATAAACAATTTCCGCTCCTGAAGGAATTACAGAGCATAGTGATCAAGAGCGAGCAATTGCGGAAACGCAAAAAAGCACAGAAGTCGATTAATAATACCAACATCGGTTAGGGGCTATCTTGAGCCGGTTGTTTGATAGGTTATTAGAGGCGAGAGGGCTTGCTTCGGACAAGGCCTCTTCGTTTTTGCACCCTAGTTATGAAGGGCTTTCGGACCCGTTTTTGTTGCCAGATATGGATAAGGCGGTTTCCAGGCTGCTGAAAGCGGCTACTGAGGGGGAAAAGGTGTTAGTTTATGGGGATTACGACGTCGATGGGGTGACGGCGGCGACGATTATGGCGGAGACTCTGGAATTGATCGGTGTCCCCGAGGTGGAGATTATGCTGCCGGATCGGTTTATTGATGGTTATGGGATGAGCAAGCGAGTGGTTTCTCGGGCTAAAGAGGGCGGTTTTTCTCTGGTAGTGACGGTGGACTGCGGGAGTGGGACTGGAGAGGTGATTAAAGAGTTGGCGGCGGCCGGGGTAGATGTGGTCGTGACGGACCATCACGAGATGCTATCAGGGGTGCCGAAAGATGCAGTAGCAGTGGTGAATCCGAAGCGTGAGGATGCGGATTGTGGTGATTTGAGAGAACTCTGTGGAGCGGGGGTAGCGTTTTATGTTGCGAGAGCGCTAGTCTCTAAAGGGGCGATTCCAGAAGGGCGAGAGAAGTGGCTCTTGGATCTGGCGGCGATTGGGACAATCTGTGATTCGATGACGCTCTCGGGGGATAATCGGATTATCTGTTATTATGGACTGATTGTACTAGGGAAGACGGCGCGCGTAGGGCTTTCTGAGTTGATGCGCGTGGCGGGGACAAAAACGCTTGACTCGGAAGCGATCGGGTTTCAGATTGGGCCAAGGTTAAATGCGGCGGGGCGAATGGAGACGGCGGAACTGTCCCTGAGGCTCTTGCGGACAAAGTCAAGAACAGAGGCGGCAGAGTTGGCGAGAGAGTTGGATTCTCTGAACAAAGAACGGCGACGACAGCAGAATGAAGCGGTTTCAGGGGTGGCTGAAACAGGAGTAGGCGATGAGCCGGTGATTGTGGTTTCAGGGCCGTGGCACGAGGGGATTCTCGGGATTATTGCGGGGCGGTTAACAGAGAGATACCAGCGACCAGCGTTTGTCCTTACGGAATTTACGGAAGGGGGCTATAAGGGGTCGGGACGGTCATTTGGCGAATTTGACCTCTCGAAGGCTTTAGAGGCTGTCTCTGATGATTTAGAGTCGGGGGGCGGTCATGCGGTGGCTTGCGGTCTTCGCGTCAAAGAGGGGACTTTAGAGGCGTTTAAGGGGCATATAAACGAGTATTATAAGGGGCTAGGTCTGCGGGATCAGGGGCGGTTTTTAGAGGCTAGTGAGGATTTAGAAGTTGAGGCGATCTCAGAGTTCACGTTAGATTTTATAGAGGAGCTAGCGCTTCTAGAGCCGTTTGGAAATGGGAACCCAGAGCCAGTGTTCTTGCTGCCAGGGGTAACGATAATGGAAGTCCGAAAAATGGGGGCGGATGAAAAACACTTGCGACTGACTGTAAAAGATGGGCTCGGAACGATGATGAAGTTAGTGGCATTTTTTGCACGGCCAAGTTGGTTTGAGGTTATGCCGGGAGAAAGAGCTGATATCTGGGTTAGCGTAATGAAGAATGAGTGGAACGGGTCGGTCAGCGTTGAGGGGCGAATTTTGCGGATTGGGGATATGAAAAAATAACCCCCTTTCGGGGGCTATTATTATTTCAGACCGAGTTTAATCTTTTCGGTTTTCTCGGCTTTTCTGATTTCGCGCATGATCGCCTTCTGGCGGCGTTCGCGCTTAGAGATTGGCTTCGAAAAACGAGTCTGGGACTTCGCGAGAGGCAAAACACCACTCTGTAAAACCTTGCGATTAAAGCGGCGAATAATGTTCTCGTTCGCCTCGTTCTGGTCTTTTCTTGTTACTTTAATAGCCATATTGGTATTCATTATATCAGATACTTTCAAAAGTTTCAAGGGGGATTTTTCGCGTCCTGATTTGTGATATAATAAGGGTATGATTATACTATTTGGGCCTCCGGGGTCAGGAAAATCTACGCAGGGGCGAGCGCTCGCCGATAAATATGGGCTTTCGTGGCTTTCTGTGGGGCAGATTTTAAGAGAAACTGGGAAGTTTAACGAAACCTTGAAGAACGGGGAATTGGTGGACGACGAAACCGTAGTGAGCTTAATGAACCGAGCGATTGCGCGAGCAAATGCTGACGGGCTGGACGTGGTTTTAGACGGTTATCCGCGAGATAAGAAGCAGACGGAAATTATGTTGGCGGATGATGAATCGGAGTTTTTCGATCGAATTGATCTCGCGATGGTTTTAGACGTTCCGGAAGACGAGCTAATTGCGCGAATAAATTTGCGTGGTCGGGCGGACGATACTGAACAAGTGATTGCGTGGCGGATTTCGGTCTTTGAACAAAATATTTGTTCAATTTTACCCCTGTTGGAGGGACGAAATATCGCGGTTGAACATATCGACGGAGTTGGGACATACGACGAAGTGTTCGATCGCATTGACATGATGGCGCGAAAATATATGCCGGAGCTAAAAGAAGTATTTAACAATACGGACGCGAAGGTAATTGAAAATGATGCTAATATTTTAGAAAAGAGTTATGGAGAATAAAATGGACGAGAAAAAGATTCAAGCAATGCGCGAAGGGGGGAAGATTTTGGCGGAGCTTCTGACCGATTTAAGGGGTTATGTCCAGGCAGGGATGTCTGAGAAAGAGATCGATAAGTGGGTTCGAGACGAAGTCGTCCGACGAGGGGCGGAAGTTGCGTATGACTTTCTGCCGGAGAAGTTTCCGGGGGCGATTTGTATTTCGACGAATGAACAGTTGGTTCATGGGGCGCCGTCTGACTATGTTTTAGAGGAGGGGGATAAAGTGTCGTTTGATATGGTGATTCGGTATGAGGGGTATTATACCGATGCGGCGTTTACGATGATCGTACCAGCTGTTGCTGGCGGGAAGGCCAAGGGGTCGCCGGCGGTTAAGGAGATGATCGCGGTGACGAAGAATGCGCTAGAGGCAGGGGTGAACGAGGTGCGGCCAGGGGCGACGTTGGGAGATATTGGCTATGCGGTAGAGCAGGTTTTGCGGCGAGGGCATTTAGGGGTAGTTGAGAATTATGTCGGGCATTTTATCGGGCGCGAGATGCACGAAGAGCCGGCGGTGCCAAATTATGGTAAACGGGGGAGGGGTTATGTTTTGCAGGCTGGCGATACATTGTGTATTGAGCCGATGTCGTCTCTGGGCAGTCCGAAGAACCGGATTATGGAAGATGGGAGCGGATGGACAGTGGTACTAAAAGACGGATCCTGCGCTTGCCACTGTGAATATACGATTTTGGTCACCGAAGATGGGCATGAAATATTGACGCCTTGGAAATAGCGAGACTTTTCTTCTTGCCGTTTATGGTTTAATGTGATATAATGCAGATATGGACAATGCGTCGAAATTTGCAGTCGGACTAGATGTCGGCACAGAGAATGTGCGGGCGGTAGTGATGACCGTGAATAAAGACGGCACTTTGTCGGTCGTGGGATACAACGAGGGCCCGAACGCAGGGATGCGTAAAGGGGTCGTTGCTAATCTGACGGGCCCAGGCGAGGCGATTGACCGAATGCTGGGCGAGGTCGAACGAATGAGTGGGTATGAAGTGGACTCGGCCTACGTTTCGATCAACGGGGCAAATGTGATGTCCTTAAAAGCTGAAGGCATGATTGTAGTGGGGGCAGAGGACCACGAAATTACCGATGACGATATGAATCGAGTCGAGGACGCGGCGGTAGTCGGGCGAATCCCGGCGAACCGGGCAGTCCTAGATGTCTTACCGTTGTCTTATACCCTGGATGGACAGGGCGGAATAAAGGATCCGCTAGGGATGACTGGCTCGAGGTTAGAGCTCAAAGCGAGCGTAATTTCGACCCTGGCGCCGAATGAATTGAATCTGAAGAAAGCGACTGAAGGCGCGAAGGTAACGGCGGATAAGGTTGTGCCGAGCGTAGTAGCGGCGGCGCGAGCGGTTTTGTCTGAGAAACAGATGGAGAACGGGGTTGCGGTCGTGGACTTAGGTGCAGCGACGACGAGCGTTGCGGTGTTTGAGGAAGGCGATTTGCAATACGTCGGGGTAGTACCGGTAGGCGCAAATAATATTACAAATGACCTGGCGATTGTACTTGAGATAGACACTGAGATAGCTGAGGATATTAAACAGCGGTTTATCACGGCTGGTTTTAGGGGTGGAGATGATATCGTAGTGAAGAAAGATAAACAAGAAATGATTTTCCCGCGCGAGAGCGTAGAACAGGTAGTTCGAGATCGCTTGACGGAGATTTTTGATCGAGTTAGGAAAGAATTGAAGACGGCGAAGTACGACCATCGTTTACCGGAGGGAATTGTATTAGTTGGTGGCGGTGCGAAGATGTCGGAAATTGATTTGTTCGCGAAAGAACAGCTCCAGGCGTCGATTAAGATCGGGAAGCCATCGGGACTGGGCGGCGTTGGTGAAGCGATTGAACGGCCGGAATATGCAGCGGCGGTAGGGCTGGCGATTATGGCGATTCGTGGGGGTGGTGCAGTGAGAACAGTGCCGAACAAAAAGAAGGCTGGCTTGAACAAGAAAAAGTCTGGTGGGCTTTTCGGCTGGATAAAAAAGTTTTAAAACGTTAAAGAAAATTGGCTTTTGGGGTTGCTATTTTTTTTGTGCTGTATTATAATGAGTACAAATATTATAAGAGAGGAAAATATAATGCCAGAAATTAAGCCAACAGAGGTAGAAAGCGCAGCAAGCATTAAGGTCGTCGGGGTCGGCGGTGCCGGTGGTTCGGCGGTGGATCGAATGAAAGAAGTCGGTCTGTCTAACGTTGAATTTATCGCGATCAATACAGATGCGCAGGCTTTACACCATTCTGATGCAGATACAAAAGTTCATATTGGTAAGGGTCTTGGCGCCGGTGGCGATCCAGAAAAAGGTCGTGAGGCGGCGGAAGAGAGCAAGGAGAACATTGGTAAAGCGCTCGACGGGGCCGACATGGTCTTTATTACGCTTGGCGCAGGTGGTGGTACTGGTTCTGGCGCTGGTCCGATCATTGCAAAAGAGGCGCGTGAGCGCGATATCTTGACTGTTGGCGTGGCAACGAAGCCGTTTACTTTCGAGGGTGCGAAACGTAAAGAGAATGCAGATATTGCGATCGATGAGCTTTCGCACGAAGTTGACGCTTTAATTACGATTCCAAACGATCGTTTGCTTCAGACGATTGACCCGCGGACTCCGCTTCTTGAGACCTTTAAGATTGCGGACGATGTGCTTCGTCAGGGCGTCCAGGGTATCTCTGAACTTATTACTGAGCATGCTTTGATTAACCTTGACTTTGCTGACGTAAAGGCAATTATGAAGAACGCTGGTTCGGCGCTGATGGGGATTGGTCGGGCTTCTGGTGAGAACCGTGCAGTTTTGGCCGCTCAGCAGGCGATTGAGAGTCCGCTGATTGAGGTCAAGATTGAAGGTGCGCGTGGCGTGCTCTTCTCGGTAGCTGGTGGTTATGATATGAGCATGTCTGAGATTCAGGAAGCGGCAGAAGTGATTACTAGCGCAGTTTCACCGGATGCAAATATTATCTTTGGTGCGGCGATTCGTCCAGATCTCGAGGACGAGGTAGTGATTACGGTCGTGGCGACTGGATTTGATTCAGATTATTATCGCAACTTAGACCTTCACCAGCCAAGTTTTGAGGAAACTCGCCCAGCAGAGCCGGTAGCTCCGCGCCCGGCGGCTATCGTTTCCGCAAAAGAAGAGGAAAAGAAAGACGATGGTAAGCCACAGGTTTCCTCGGAAGACTTTGCGGCTGAGAACAAGGTCAATATGTGGGATTCGATTAAGACGACCGAAGAAACGACTAAAGAGGAATCTTCGGCGGCTGATGATGACGACGATTTGGATGTTCCGCCATCTCTTCGTGGCAAACTCCGCAAGAAATAGTTTTTTAAGGGGGCGGGATGAATAAGTTCAAGATTGGTGATAGCAAAGTTTTAGAGAGTCGAGAGTCTCCAGACGGGACGATGATTCGAAGGCGACGCGTGTCGTCAGATGGGAAACACCGATTTACGACTTACGAACGCATTGAGATGCCGACTTTGATGGTTAGGAAAAGTAGTGGGAAAATTGAAACATTTGACCGCGACAAACTTCAGACTGGAGTTCGGCGGAGCGTTGGCAAGTTTTTCGACTCGGACCTTGAGGTTGAAGAAGTAGTCAATAAAGTTGAGCGCAGGCTCCACGAGTTGGGCGAGGAAGAAGTGACTTCGAAACAAATTGGCGAGACGATTTTGGATGTTTTGGCCGATATTAACGAGGTGGCTTATGTGCGATTTGCAAGCGTATTTCGCGAATTTAAAACGCTGGATGAGTTTGAAAAAATCATTGCGGCGCAGAAAGAAAAGAAGGAAAGGGAGGCTTAAAAATGAGGGTGGTCTGTCTTTACAAGAGGGAAACGGACTATGGACGAGAGGTCGAGGAGTATCTTAGCGAAATTGCGCGGTCGTCGACGCGGGATGAAATTGAAGTCTTAGACCCGGAGTCGGTAGATGGAGAAATATTTGCGCAGGCGCGAGACATTGTGCGCTATCCGGCGATTTTAGCGGTAGACAATAATGGCTCGGTGGTTCAGGATTGGATTGGGTTGCCGCTTCCGCCGATGGGTGAAGTGATTTATTATTTAAACAATTAGTGGTATAATATAAGGGATATGGAGCTAAGAAAAAGAGCAGATGAGATTTTTGCGCGCGAATGTGCCAAGCGGATTGACGCGGTTCATGGCAGAGGCGTGGCGTATGTGGCTGAGAAAATTGCTAAACACGCCGGGATAGACGCGGATAAGGCGTATACTTTTGGACTCTTGCATGACGTAGGCAAGGAGCCGCATTCGGGCTGGGGGCATATTATGATTGGCTATGAGAAGATGATGAATGAAGATTTGCCGGAAGTCGCGCGGATTTGTTTGACGCACTCGTTTCCAGTAAAATCGGTGCTTTCCGACATGAGGGATGAGGAATTTTACGATTTTGTAGCGGATTATATTGAGAAAGTTGAGTATGATGATTATGATCTTCTAGTCCAGCTGGCGGATTTTATGGCTTGTGCGGATGGGGTAGTGCCGATTGAGTGGCGAACTTGCGATGTTTTGCTTCGACATCAAGCGACGCCGAATTCGCAGGCGATGCTTCGGAGGATTTATGAGCTGAAACAGTATTTTGCGGAGAAATGTGGGGTTTCGGATCTTTATGAGCTGTTTGATGAAGAATTTTCAAAGGTGAATTATCATAAGATTCCGGGGGATTATAAGTTCGAAAAGGAGGGCACAAAATGAAATTCAAAGACGAACCGCGGCGGCGAGCGATTGAATATGAGAAGTCGCTAGTAGATTGGTGGAAGAAAGATCGGACTTTTGAGAAATCGGTTGAGAATCGGGATGCTTCGCGAAGTTACGTGTTTTATGATGGGCCTCCTTTTATTACCGGCATGCCGCATCACGGGACTTTATTGTCGTCGATCGTAAAGGATGCAGTGCCGCGTTTTTGGACGATGCGAGGATATCGGGTCGAGCGGCGTTGGGGCTGGGATTGCCACGGTTTGCCGGCGGAAAACTTTGTCGAGAAACAGCTTGGAATTACTGATCGGCGCGAGATTGGCACGAAATGGTCGCTCGAAGATTATATTTTGAAGGCGCGAGAGAGTATGGTCGCGAATTCGGAGACTTGGGAAGGTACGATCGAGCGCATCGGACGTTGGGTAGAGTTCAAAGGTGCGTATCGAACGATGAACCGAGAATTTATGGAGAGTGTTTGGTGGGCGTTTAAGCAGCTTTATGATGCTGGGAAAATCTATGAAGGCCGGAAGGTTCTGATGTATGACACGAAGTTTGCGACGCCGGTTTCGAAGGCGGAAGTAACAATGGATAATGACGCATACCAAGAGGTTACTGACCCGAGTGCCTACGTAAAGTTTAAGTTGGTTCCATGCCAAAAATGCAATGAGAGCGGATGGGAAATCGAAGACGATACCTATATGTTGGCCTGGACGACGACGCCGTGGACGCTGCCGGCGAATTTGATGTTGGCAGTAAATCCAAAAATGAAATACGTACAAGTAACCTTGCCGGATGACAAATGCAGATATGTTGTTGCGCAAGATTTGATAGATAAAGTATTTGACGACGACTCGTACGAAATAGTTTCTAAGCCGATGCGTGGGGAGGATTTAGATGGTCTTGAATATGAACCGATTATCATAGATCTGTCTGCTGGCATTAATGCTGATGGCCCTGGGTTTGCTAATGACTTTGATTTCCACAATGCATATAAGGTGCATACGGCCGATTTCGTGGGAGACGAGGAAGGAACGGGAATTGTTCACATTGCGCCGGCATATGGTGAAGATGATTTCGCGCTTTCTTTGGACAAGAGAGTAAAGTGTGTCGATGTTTTGGATGAGAATGGCTACTACGAAGGTTATATACAGGAGGAATTGCGCAAGCTTGGCGTGCGTGACACGGACGAAAATGGAATTGAATGCTGGGCGGGGAATAAGTTTATTGCGAAGATACTCGAAGAAAAGGGGATCGTCTATAAGATTGAATACATTAAGCACGAATATCCGTTTAACCCGCGTTCGAAGCAGCGAATTATGTATCGAGCGTTCCCGTCATGGTTCTTTGATATTACTGACTCAAAGAAATTGATGCTTAGTGAGAATGAAAATGTGAATTGGTTCCCGGCACATTTGAAGCACGGGCGATTTGCGAAAAATATCGAAGCGGCGCCAGATTGGAATTTGTCGCGCGACCGATTCTGGGCGACAGCGATGCCGGTTTGGAAGTCGGAAGATGAACATCAAGACGTCCTAGTCGTTGGGTCGTATGACGAACTCTTTGAGTTTTCTGGGGTTAGGTTGGAAGATTACCATCGACCGTGGGTGGATGAGATTGAATTTGACGCGATCGTGACAGACGACGGGAAGATTTTGCCAGAAAAGAGCGGGGCTAAGGGGCGGAAAGCGCATTTTAAGCGGATTGAGAAAGTGCTTGATTGTTGGTTTGAATCTGGCTCGATGCCGTTCGCGCAACTTCATTATCCGTTTGAGAATCGCGAGAAGTTTGAGAAGAACTATCCGGCGGACTTTATCGTTGAGTATGTCGGGCAGGTAAGGGCGTGGTTCTATTATGTACATGCGGTAAACACGGCGCTGGCTTCGATTGGTGCGTTTGGCGACGAGGCGAAGAAGGGCGCGAAGAATGCGTATAAGAATGTGATTACGACAGGCACGCTGGCTGGGAATGATGGGCGGAAGATGTCGAAATCGCTAGGTAACTATACCGACCCGAACGAACTAATGGATAAGTATTCAGCGGATTCGTTGCGGTTTCTACTTTTGTCGTCGCCGGTTTGTTCGGGCGAGGATTTTGCGCTGATCGATAAAGACGTTTCGGACGTGGCGCGGAAATTGTCGATGATCTGGAATACATATGATTTCTTTAAGATGTATGCTGCAGTAGATAACATAGATACCGACGAGCTAGAAAAAGCAACCTTTTCCAACTCGTTAGACATCTGGATTGTTTCGCGCGTACATCAGCTGAGAAATGAGGTCACGGAAGGGATGGAAGAATATAATCTGCCAAAAGCAGTTGGCGGGATTCTGCCGTTTGTGGACGATTTGTCGAACTGGTTTGTCCGACGGTCGCGGCGACGTTTCTGGAAGAGTGAAGATGATAACGATAAAATGGCGGCGTATGCGACACTGTACTATGTATTAGTATATTTGAGCAAAATTATTGCACCGTTTGTGCCATTCCTCGCGGAGGAGTTGTATCAGAATATGACAGGAAGCGGGGAGTCGGTCCATCTTTTGGATTGGCCGGAAGCGGGCGAAATTGATGAAGAGGTGGTTTCTTTGATGGCGAGGACGCGAGAAATTATCTCTGAAGGTTTGGCACTTCGGATGCAGAAATCAGAGACGGAGGAGCAGGTTAAAGTGCGCCAGCCGCTAGCTGAATTTGTCTATGTTGGCGAGAAATTGCCGGAATTGTACGAAAAAATGATCGCTGAGGAAGTGAATGTTAAAAAAGTTGCTCAAGGCAAGGAGATGCGGCTTGATAAAACTTTGACGGACGAACTCAGGGCCGAGGGATTTGCTCGCGAGTTAATCCGGGTTGTTCAGGCGGCGCGAAAGAAAGCGGGGCTTTCGGTCGATGATCGGATTAAACTGTCGGTATCCTGCGAGCTAGAGGAAAAGTGGCGCGAATTGGTAGCAACAGAGGTACTTGCGACGGAGATGGTCAAAGACGGCAACTTTGAGTATGACGAAATCGCCAAAGTAAATGGTGAGCAGGTAACTTTATCTCTAGAAAAAGCATAAAATAAGCATAAGCCTATTGACTTTTTTGGCAAAGTGTGCTACAATAAAATCAAGTTAGATAATAAAACAACAAAAATGTCTAACAGCAAAATAAAAACAAGGAGAAAAGCCATAAGATGAGCGAGAAAATCAACTATAAACAGAAAGGAGAAGACTTAGAATACGAACTCTTTGGGGGTTCGGAGCTAAGCGAAGCAAAATACATACCAAAGAAAGAAGTAAGCGAAGAGTCCAGGGAAAGAGCTTTGAACTGGGTGAAGAAAAAGAAAATAAAATTAGGTAAAGCGGCGCTGTTCGCTTTCGGAGAAGCATAAATTATAAGATAAACTGCGAGAAAAACCGAACACATTGTTCGGTTTTTTGATGCATTTAGAAAACGAAGTTAAATTGAATTATTTTTTTGAAAAAATACGAAAAAAGGCTTGACGTTAAAAAGCATAAGTGTTAATATAGGGGCATAAAAGGTCATATTAATAAAACAAAATAAAGAAAGGTTAAGGCCCCGTATGCAAGAAAATGCTACTATCACTACCGCAGAAGTGGTCGACAAGGTTGTTGACGACTTGATTGCGGAAAAAGGCTTGGACAAGATCCAAGACGGCCAAAAGCAGGAGCTTCGCAGGATGCTTTCCGAGCAATTGGTAAAAAGAATTAATTTAGCAGTTTTAAAGGAACTTCCGGACGACAAGTTCGAGGAGTTTGAAAAAGCATCTAAGAAAAAAGATGTTGATTTTGAGGAATTGCAAGATATTGTAGCGGGTGCGGGCCTGGATACGGAAAAAATTGTAGAAGAAGTTATTCAGAATTTTCGCAAAGTAGTCCTTGACCTAGATCTTGAAAAGGAGGAGGCGTAAGATGAACTCGGAAAGATTGCATACAACTAGTGTGGTGCCAGAATTTAGTGATCTGACCAATGAACAGCTTGAGCAGCTGCGCGATAAAATTACAGAAGAACTTGGGCGACGAACTATCGAGGCGATAAAGCTGGTAAAAGAGATGGAAGCGAAGTCGGATAAAGATTATGAAGCAACGGTCGAAAAAGCAAACATGGGCGATGCTGAGTCACAAAAAGAACTTACCGACTATCAACGAGCAAAGAGTGAACTTGCGAAGGCGGATGCGAAAGAGAACGAGCTTTTACAGCAAGGACTAGATAATTTGCCCGATAATGTGCTCAATGAGACGGTTGCGGAGTTTGATGCGAATGCAAAGGAAGCGGCGGCGGCTGAAGATGTTGCGGAAATTGAGAATGGTGTGGCCGAGGCGGAGGCTGGAGCTGAGGCGGAGGCTGAAGCTGAGCCGGCGGCTGGAATGAAACTCGAAGGTATTGAATTGCCAGGCGCGCCGATTGTTAGCTTCGATAAATGGGCGAGCGGTAAGATCGAGGTTGAGGAGCCAAAGGCTGCCGAGGAAGCTGCCGAAGGTGCCGTTGAGGCTGCTGAGATCGAAAAGGAAGAAGCAGAATTAGAAGATAAAATGGATGAAATCATTAACCAGAAAGTCGATGAGATTATTGAACAATTAAAGGAAGGCGAAGTTAGCAAAGCGGAAGAGAAATTAGAAAAAGAGTTTGAGCAGGAAGCCAAGAAAGATAAAAAGCGCGGCGAGAAGATGCTGAAATTCTTTAGAAAACATCCACGGCTGGCGAAAGTGGCGGTTGTCGCAATTATGGCGGCGGCTTCGATCGGTGGTTTGACGGCTTTGGTTTTGAGCAATTTCCAACCGACTGAACAGTCAAGCAAACAAGTTGAAGCGGATGCCGGCGAGACTGTTGCGAAAGCGGCAACTAAAGGCGGCGACGGTATATATAATGAATGGGCGGCGTCGCGATATAGCTCGAGCGCGGAGAAGTCTGACGCGAAAATTGAGGATAGTGCCGAGGCTAATGCTGAAAAAATTTCGTCGACGGCGAAGTTTAAGATTGATGGCAAAGACTTTACGTACGAGAATAAGGAACATGACGGCGGCTATAACAAGGAGCAGGATTCGTTCTATGATGACGATAAGGATGGGATCCACTCGATGATGGGCCCGGCCTACAAAGACGAATGGAAAGGAACTGAAAGCGCATTCGAAAGTTATGAAGGTTTGATGAGCGCGATGAAGGGTTCGCCGGAGATGGCAAGTATGATTGCGATGGCGGCGGGCATTCCGGGCGCAGAAAACATTCATTCGCAGTCGGCGTTGAACGACTTTGCGGACGAGCTTCGCAATAAGAGTCCGGAGGGTTTTGACAAATTCATGACGGCGGCTTCGGACTATATTAATAATTTTGTGAACGGCGGGCAGATGAAAGTTGACGTGATTTCTGCTGGTGATCATTACCAATCGACCTATAGTTACGGAACTGAGGGCAACTTGGAAATTGGAGTCGACAAGGACGTGTCGCACAATTTCGATGTTCAGGTTGTTGATTTCCTAGATGCGGATGGCAACAGTATGTTTAACAGTGATGAGGCGAAGGCGCGAATTCGCGAGATGTTTGGTCTTTCTAAAAAGGCGAACTTTACGGCTGGCTGGAGCGCAAGATGTGGTCAGATTGTCATTCAGCTAATTGTCTCGAACCCAACCCCGGATAAGGATATTGATGATCCGACCCCGGACAAGGATACTGATGATCCGACTCCGGACAAGGATACTGATGATCCGACTCCGGACAAGGATACTGATGATCCAACCCCGGAGGATACACCGAAACCAACTCCGACACCAGAGGATACGCCAGACCCGACTCCAGAAGATACGCCGGACCCGACACCAGACGAGACTCCGAACCCAGACGAGACTTTGACGCCTAAGGGTCCAGACGCACACGCTGGCGATAATCAACAGCAAATGGGTACGACGGAAACCAATAATGATGATACGAAAGTTACAGCTGATGAGCGCGGAAATGTTGACCCGAATGAGGCGCCAGGTTCGGCAGTTGAAGGGATGAACACTGAGGGCGTGAATACCGAAACGGTCAATCCGGGTGGGTTGAATCAGACGGAAACAACGCCAGCGCCAAACGAGGCAAACGAAAATTCGAGAACTGAAAATATGCAGCATGGTGGTGATGCGCAAAGCTTAGCGGATAGAATGCAACAAGCCGAACAGGCAGAAAGGAATAGCTAAAATGAAAGCGCAACTTAAGAAACTAGCGATTTTCTCAGAAGCATTGGTATTGGCGGCGGCGATGGTGCCGATGGCGATGCCGATAGAAACCACTCAGGCAGCGAATGATGACTGGGGGCCACAGGATCGGGCGACCTTTACTTGGGATAGTCCAGCAAGTTATCCGACCTTTAACTCGATGAAGAATAACCCAACGCTTGGCGATGAGCGCAACTTTGTACGCGTGCGTGAGGCGGATACGAACGAAAAATATTCGGACAACGTAAATCTTGAAGTCGGTAAGGAATATGAGATCTATACCTATGTTCACAACAATGCGGCAGCGAATTTGAACGCGAGTGGCGAAGGCATTGCTTCGGGCGTGATGATCAAAGCAGAACTGCCGAAGCAACTTTCGGCGGGTGAGGCTGGCGTAGTTAAAAGTACAATCACGGCAGACAACACGAAGCCGAAGAGTGTTTATGACACAGCATTCTTGCATGCGACTTCTACGGTCTACCTGCGCTATGTGCCGAACTCAGCGACGATTCATAACGCGGGTTCAGCAAATGGTCAAATCCTGGATGCAGATTCACTATTTGGCGCAGGAGCAGGATATGCATATTATAATAGCGACTGGGGCTTAGTACCAGGCTGTAACGAATATGCTGGATATGTCACTTATCGTGTGAAAGTCGATCAACCAGATTTCACGATCGACAAGAAGGCCGCGGTCAATAGTTCGGACAGTTATCTTGACGAGATTGACGCAAAGCCGGGCGATACGGTGAACTTCCAAATCGACTATACAAATAGCGGTACAACTGCACAAGAGAACGTAACGATCCATGATAATATGCCGGAAGGTTTGGAATATGTTGCAGGCTCGACGTTTGTTAAAACTACGGCCGATCCGGAAGGTAAAAGCATGCCAGACGGATACTTGTTCGACGCAGGACTAAACATTGGCAATTTCCAGGCTGGCGAAACGGCAACGATTACATACCAGGCAAAACTTTCAGATTCCACAGAAAAGTTTGCTTGTGGCGATACGGTAATCTACAACGACGCTTCGGTAGCATCACCAAATGGTACGGAATACGACAAGGTTAAAATCAAAGTTACGCGCGATGATTGTTTGCCGGATTCTTTACCAAAGACTGGCCCAACCGAGATTATTGCGGCAAGCATAATTATCCTGATTATTGGTATTGGCGGGACTTACTGGTTCATGTCTTACCAGAAAGTACGAAAAACTACTTCTCAGGTCGCGGGCGAAGAGAAATCGCCATCAGACATCGTCAAAGACGGTTTCATCAATAAGTAGCCAAACGACTTTACTTTTTCGGTTACTCGTGCTATAATGGTACGAGTAACTTAAAGGAATTGTTATGAAGAAAGCAGTCATCAAGGTTGGCGGGAAACAATATCTCGTCGCCGAAAAAGAGACCCTACGGGTGGACCTCCTCCCGGCAGGCACGAAAGAGCTCGAGACTGACGCTTTGCTCGTAATCGACGGCGATAAAACGACCGTTGGTACTCCTACGGTAAAGGGCGTAAAAGTTTCGGCTAAGGTTAAGGAAGCGGAAGTTAAGGGCGACAAGGTTCGCGTGATTCGCTACCACTCTAAGAAGCGTGTCCATACCGAGAACGGCCACCGTCAGAAGTATTCGTTGATCGAAATTGTATCGATTAAATAAAATAAGCCCCAAAAGGGGCTTATTTTATGATATAATGGGAACATGGCTACGGTTATTTGTATAACTAACCAAAAAGGAGGTGTCGGCAAAACTACGACTGCCGTTAATCTTGGATATTTTTTAGCGAAAGATAAGTTTAAAACGTTGATTATTGATTTCGATCCGCAGGGAAACGCGACGAGCGGGCTGGGAGTTGATAAACAAGACATGGCGAATTCTATGACTGAAGTAATTGCCGGAAGGGCGCAGCTTTCGGGAGTAATTTTGTCGACGAAGACGAAGAATCTGGACATTGCGCCGACAACGCCGCAGCTCGCGAATACTGAAGTTGAGTTGGCGAATGCGGACCGAAGGTTCGTAAGATTGCGCGATGCGATTCAGACGGTAATGCGGGACTATGATTATATTATTATTGATTCGCCGCCAAGCCTGTCGTTTTTGACCGTAAACGGAATGATCGCGGCGGAATACCTACTTCTGCCCGTACAGACCGAGTTTTATGCCCTTGAGGGCGTCGCACAGCTCCTAGAAAGCATGAAACTAGTAAAGAAGGCCAGTAACCCTAACCTTAAGCTTTTAGGCGTGTTAGCGACGATGTACGACAAAAGGACGACTTTGTCGGCGCAGGTTCTAGAAGAAGTAAAGAAATACTTTAAGACGAAGGTGTTCGAGACGACAATCCCGCGGAACGTGCGCGTGGCGGAAGCGCCGAGCCATGGTACGCCGGTAGGGAGTTATGATAAGTTTTCGAAGGGCGCGAAGGCGTACAAAGCTTTGGCGCGCGAAGTAGAGGAAAGGACGGGTAAAAAATAATGAGCGCAAGAGGTTTAGGGCGAGGATTTGAAAGTCTAATTCCGACGGAATTAGTCGATGAGGAATTTGTCCCGACGGTTTCGGAGGATTTGGCGAACTCCAGCTTGCTCGAGATTGAAGTTTCGGAGATTATAAGGGACGAGGAACAGCCGCGAAAAAGTTTCAACGAGGCGGAACTCGCCGAATTAGCGGCATCGATTAAAGAGCATGGTGTATTGGAGCCGCTAGTTTTAGTTCGCGAGGAGAATAAATACAAGATTGTGGCGGGTGAACGAAGGTGGCGAGCGGCGAAATTGGCTGGACTTTTGAAGGTCCCGGCGATTATTCGGACTTTGGACGCCCAGCATCGGCTAGAACTTTCGATTATCGAGAATGCACAGCGTGAGGACTTGTCGGCGATAGAGCTGGCGACGGCTTACGCGAAGTTAAAGACGCAGTTTAATCTGTCTGATAAAGAGATTGCAAAGCGTGTAGGAAAGAGCGAATCGGCGATCAAAAATACGATGAGATTGCTTGCTTTGCCGGATATGGCGAAGAAGGCGATGATGGAACATAAACTTTCGGAAGGGGTAATGAGACCGCTGGTTAAGGCGGACAAGGAATTGGTCGAGAAAGCGGTGCCGAAGATTGTTGCGGAAGGTTGGTCGGCGCGAAAAGTCGAACAGTTTATCGCGACGAATAAGAAAAAGTCGTCTAGTGTAGCGACGAAAACTGATGCGTATTTGAAGGAAGAAGCGAAATTGTCGGAGAAGTGGGGTGCGAAAGTGCGGATTAGCGCGCGTTCGGTAACGCTCTCTTGCAAGAATGAAAACGAGCTGAAAGAGCTCCTGAAAAAACTGGGGTAAGAGATGGCAGAGAAGGTTAGAAAAAATAGCGCCCGGGTCGAGAAGGCGGTTAAGTTGGCTACGAAAGCGCACGAGGGGCAGATGCGAAAATCTGGCGATCCGTACATTGTGCATCCGATGGCCGTGATGACGATGGTGCAGGATTGGGGAATGGATGAAGATACGGTGATTGCAGCGGTACTCCATGATACGGTCGAAGATACAGATGTTACGCTGGAGGATATTAAGAACGAGTTCGGGGAAACCGTGGCATTTTTGGTTGACGGCGTAACGAAGCTCGGGAAAGCGCGGTCGGGGATGCGCGACATCGATACGTATCTGCCGGAGACAAGGGATAATTTGCTTCGGCTTTTGGTCGCGACGGGTGCGGATGTGCGAGTTCTGATTATTAAATTAGCGGATCGGATGCACAATCTTCGGACTTTGTCGGCGTTGTCGCCAGACAAACAAAAGAAAATTGCGAAAGAATCTTTGGAAGTTTTTGCACCGATGGCAGACCGATTGAACATGGGACGGCTGAGGGTAGAGATGTCAGATCTCGCATTTTCGTATGTTGACCCAAGGAGATTTCGCGAGCTGCAGAAATTGATTGACGAGTACAATAAATCGGCGGAAAAAACGTTGATTAAAATTCGGAAAGAAGTCGCGGAACTTTTGGGTCGGGAGAAGATTCGGTTCTCGATTGATGGGCGAGTGAAGTCAGTCTATTCTTTGCATAAAAAGTTGGCGAAACATGATCAGAACATTGGCGAGATTTATGATTTGACGGCGCTTCGAATTATCGTTAATGATATCACGGATTGTTATCTGGTTTTAGGGTTAATCCACTCGCTTTATACGCCGATGGCGGGACGAATCAAAGATTATATTGCGATGCCGAAGCAGAATGGCTACCAGTCGCTGCATACGACGGTAATTACGCCGGACAAGAAGATTATTGAATTTCAGATTCGCACGCACGAGATGCATGAATATGCGGAGCGAGGGTTGGCGGCGTCATTTTATTATAATGAGCAAAAACTGACCGAGAATTATCGGACGGGGAAGATTCAGCATTTGCCGACGTCGCTTTTGTGGATTACTGAGCTTCAGACGACAGCGGCGCAGCTGCGCGAGGGGAAGAAAATTGATATGAAAAAACTGAAGTTAAATCTGTTTGCAGACAAGATCTTTGTTTATACGCCGAAGGGGGACATCATTGATTTACCGGTCGGGGCGTTGCCGCTAGACTTTGCGTATCGGCTACACTCAGAGATTGGCGAACGAGTTTTAGGGGTTAAGATTAATGGAAAAATGAGCAGTCTCTCGACGCGGTTAAAGCACGGAGATATGGTAGAAATTCTGACGAGTAAGAAGCAGATGGCGCGGGATTCGTGGTTTGATAAGATTATTACGCCGCACGCGCGAAATAAGTTGAGGGCGCAACTTCGCGGCAAAAAATAACTAGGCAGTCTTGGAAAATAGCCCCTGTTATGGTATAATTAGAGTATGAAAATACTGTGGACGGACGGGAGCGCAAATCCAAATCCCGGGCCTGGCGGTTACGCCGTGATTGAGGAGACCCCGGACGGCAAGTTTGTGCCGGTCTGTCTAGGTAGCGAGGAAAAGTCTTCGAATATCCGGATGGAGGGTTCAGCGATTGGTGCGGCGATTAAATATGCTGGAGACGAAGGCTGTGAGATCCATACGGATTCGGAATTTTGGAAGAATGTGCTGATGGAATGGGCGCCGGGCTGGGAAGCGCGAGGTTGGACGAAAAAAGGCGGTCCGATTAAGAATTTGGAATTAGTCAAGGCAGTGTATATGCTCTATCGGAAATATCGGCCGGAGATTATTTGGACGAGAGGCCATGTTGGGACGGAAGGAAATGAAATGGCGGACGAATTTGCGAACAAAGCTAGAAAAGGTTTAACAATAGAGGAGTGGGAGAAAGAATAATATGAAACGAGCAATTATTAAGACGAAGGTCAAGAATAAGGAAGAGCTTGACCGGCGAATGAAGGAAATCTCGCTGGAGTTTGAGCCGGTGATGTGGCAACATGATCGAGTTTATCTGCCGCGGGGATACCGGCCGAATATGAATATGCCGAGAATGATTATGCGGACGGAGATGAAGTCGGTAGAGCAGCCGCCGAAATACATTTTGATTTTGAAACGACATATTGCCGACTCGGGCGTTGACGTAGTTAACCAGACGCAAGTTAACGATTATGTCGAGACGGTAAACTTGATTCATCAGCTCGGGTTTGGGAATGCGGCGGAGGTTTCGCGCCGACGGCAAGTGCTCCGGATTGGTGACGATGCGGTAATGTACCTAGATAAAGTTGATCGAGTTCCAGGGCATTATTTGAAGATTGAGACAAAATTAAAAGACGACGATAAGGTTTCGGAAGTGATGGACGATCTTAAGCGGACGCTAAAACTATTTTCGCAGGACGAGAAGACTATCACAAACGATACATATTTCGATTTGTTATAATAAATATATAAAGGAGGTATCTCATGAAAGATTTTGATGTATTTCAGTGGGCGAACGAGGTGGACGAGATTAAGGGAAATGTTTCGGTTGAGCTGTTTTTGTTCAACAAAAATTATACGCCATACAAGGTAAAATATTCGGAGTCTTTGACCAACTCGGTCAAGGCGCTGTTTATGAATGAGGCGATAAAATATATTATTGACGAGGCGGATAAAGGGCTTGAATGTCGCGAATATGAGAAGAGCGATGGGGAAGAGAAGGTTATTTATCGGACCAAGCTTTCAAAAGTAGGACGAGCGGAGACGCTGCTGCATTTGATTGAAAACGAGTATAAGGACATTGATTATTTTTCGGATAACGAGTACGAATTTAAAAAGATTAAGGGGATTCTAGCTAAGTTTTCCTATCCGGATTCTTCGACCGGGGATATGAAGTTTTTCTACATTGCGAAGGGGCTTTCGGCTTCGTCGGCGATTAAAGGAGCTTCGTCTTGGGAACTTAACGGCGAGAGTTTTGAGCCGTTCTCAGCGGAAGTGGCGATTAAAATGCCGGCGGACAATCAGGTTGCGATTGTTGGCGACAACGTCGTAATTTTTGTGCAGAAGAAATTTGAGGTTTTGTTCCAGTATGACTACAAGACGCAGGTAATTGCGGAGGAAAAAGCGAAGGAGCTAACCGAAAAGTACAAACTGTCGTTTGCGGAAGGACTGACGCTTGACGCGCTTTTGCAGGAGCGAAAACCGGCGCTTCGTAAAGTCCAGGCGATGTCGATTGAAGAAGAGATGAGCCAGGAGCAGCTGATCGATTATGCGGACGAGATGCAGCTTGAGCTGATGACGGATGATGACGGGTCGATTATTATTATGGACGATAAGGATTTGTCGATGTTCGTTAATTTGATTAATGAAGATTATTATGTTTCGCCGGTGAACGGGAAACGATACGAGATTAAATCGAAGAAATTACTTGCGGATACTGAAGGCGAGCCGCCAAGAGGGTAGACAGCATAAAAGTTAATAATTTCGCAATATAGTGCCATAAGCTTTTTGAGGTCAAATGCTTATGTAGAAAGCTTCCTCTGCGCGAGGAAGCTTTCTAAGAATGTCTTTAGCTTAATTAGCTGTTCGAGCCGCAGTAAACACCGCCGCCTTCAAGAGGGTAGAGGAAGGCAATTTGGCGAGAAGAGCCGCCGGTCGCCGGGACGACGCTTTCGTCGTCGCCGCATTTAGCGCCGTAGTAAACATGGATAAGATGATTGTTCTCTTTAAAATCGCTATTTAGGGTCCCGGAGTTGCCGCTTTCGACCTTGATGCCGTAGGCGGAGCCGTCTGGATCGACGAATTCACCTTCGTTCATTTTTTCGGTCCATTCTTCGCTTCCGGTATTTTTAATGCTGTCATCGCCGGACTGTTTCATGTATTTGCGAAGGAAGTCGGCCCACTTAGTGTCGCTAGGGACTTTGCCGCGGTTGTTAGATTGGTAGTCGGTAATACGGGTAGATAGACCGGACAGATCGTCGCGGCGCTGGGTATCGCGCTGGGAGCGCTGGAGAGCTGGCAAGGCCAAGAAGACCATCAAGAAGATAAGACCAGCAATAGCGAGAACAAGCACGACCTCGATAATTGTGAACCCGGATTTAGCTTTAGTATGATTCTTTAACATATATCCTCTTTGCTTATTAATTACACTTATGTATATAATATAGCAAGTTCGAATAAAATGCAAGTGTTTTTTGGCTTTTTATGGGTATGGTATAATGGGAGTATGAATGAGGTAGTGTTTTTGGCGATTTTGTTTGTTTTCGGGGCGGTTTTTGGGAGTTTTGCGTGTTGCCAGGCGTGGCGGCTGAGACTAAAAGAGCAGAAGAAAGAGAACCCGGGGAAAAGGTCGGTGTGTATGAGTTGCGGAAAAAAATTGAGCGTCGGGGAAAATGTGCCGATTTTGTCGTGGATTTTTCAGGGAGGTAAGTGTAAAAAATGTGGGGCGAAGATTGGTAAAGCGGAGATTCTGAGCGAAGTCGGGCTGGCGATTGTATTCGTGCTGATTGGAACATATTTTTATCAGCCGATTTTTGGCGGCAGCACTGAGGCGGGCGCAGGTGCGGCTCCGTGGCTTAGTGGGTTTCCGCTGGTCGCGGTACTAAAAATGACGTTTGCGCTGCTTGCGATCGTGGCGATGTGGGTAGTAGTGGTGTATGACGCAAAATGGGGAAGGATGCCGAATTTAGGACTAATGTTTGCAAATATTTTTGCGGTGGCGTATTTTGCGACGATTGCGATTTTCGAGGGGGTGGATTGGCTAGGGTTTGTGGGCGCGGTTGGGATGTTGCCGGCGCTGTATTATATATTATATGCGTTTTCGAAAGAGAAGTTGGTTGGTGGCGGGGATTGGCTTTTGGCGCTAGCGATTGCGTTGCTTTTGCCGAATTGGTTTTTGGCGCTGATTGCGCTGTTTGTGGCAAACTTCTCTGCGAGCGTATGTTCTATCCCGATTATGCTAAAAGAAGGGAAGAAGGCACAAGTTCCGTTTGGGCCGTTTCTGTTTGTCGGATTTTTGACGGCGTTCGTGTTGCAGGATGTGATTTTGAAATTATTGATAATATAAAATGTATTGACAAAGCCAAAATGGTTGTGTAAAATAGTAAGCATAAAGGTCATAGACCGGTTATATTAAAGTTAAAAGTTAAAGTAAGCAGGAGGTAGGACAGATGTCTTATACCACAAAGAAAACAATTGTAACGACTGGTATAGTTGCCGGTCTTGGTCTAGCGGCTATCCCGCTAGCGGCGAGTTTCGCGGCAGGCGCGGACGGCGCAGTTCAACTCAACGCTGAGGTCGCTACGGCGATCGCCATGAAAATCCAGAGCCCGAACGATACGAATCCAGATTGTATCGCTCAATCTGGCGTAACCTATGGCGTAGTAAACCGCTACGCTACGAGTAATGGCTCTGAGGGTTCGAAACAGGTAGACACCTTCGATGGGACAACTGGCGGAGCAGATGAGGTAAACACTAATACTTCTTGTGCTAAGTCGATCATGACCCCGAACACTTACACTTCTACTTACTCAGATATCACAGTTTATACAAACAGCCCTTCCGGGTACGCGGTTTCCCTCCAGACGTCTCAGCCTAATCTTGTAAACGTATCAGACAACACAAAGAATATCCCAGCCGGCGTCCTCACCGAATCTAACGGCGAAGTGGCTGGTGGCCAGAACGTCTGGTCTTATAAGACCGATAACGGTATTGTTACTTCCTGGACTGCAGCTTCTAGTACCGATACTACTATTAAATCCTACGATCAGGAAACCAGCGGCGGCGAAGCTACCCGCGTCACATACGGCGTTTCTGCTGGCGCTACCCCGACCGGTACTTACGCTACGAACTTAACCTATACCGCTACGATCTTCGATGGCGATAACCCACACGTAGGCCAAGTTCAGGCTAGCGAGACTTCTAACTTGAGCATCTCCCCGATGAGCCTCAAGATTGCGAGAAATGCTTCTAAGACCATTACCGTTACCCCAGCTACCGGCTACTATCTCTCTGGCGTAACCTGCCCAGCAGATTATACCTGCTCTGGCTACACTACAGACAAAACTGACCCAGATTCCGCCGCTGCTCAGACAATCACTATCCTAAACAATACTGGTAGCTCTACTCCAGCTACCATCTCCTTTACTGTAGCGAAAACTGCTAAGCCTCTCTCCGATCTAACCTACATGCAAGACATGGAGCCAGATACGATCGCAGAGACCGCTACCGGCGCTTCCAAGACTCTGACCGATTCTCGTGACAACAAGACCTATACCGTAAAGAAACTAAATGACGGCAACATCTGGATGACCCAGAACCTCCGCCTAGTAGGCTCAAAGACGCTAACTTCTGCCGACTCCAACGTTACGACGAGCTTTAATCTCACCGCCAGTAACTCTGGTACTTGGTGTACAAGTAACAACTCATCTTGAGACGATCGATCTATGGTCTTAGATTCTGGTAACACTAGCTACGGCACCTACTATAACTGGTATGCTGCTACTGCTGGTACCGGCACATACGGTATGTCCTCTGGCACCGCTACAGCGAGTATCTGCCCGAAAGGCTGGCGCCTCCCAACCAACTCAGAGTTCCAAACCCTCTATAACAACTATAATAGTGCAAGCAGCATGATGAGTTCTAGCGGCCCTGCCTTCGTCCTGTCTGGCAGCCGCGGCGGCGGCAGTACCCTCGATCAGGGCTCCTACGGCTACTATTGGTCGTCTGTGGCGTACAATAATAACAACGCCTACAACCTGAGCCTGTATAGCTCCAATGTCTCTCCTCAGAGCAGCAACCGCAAGTGGTACGGGTTTACTGTACGCTGCATAGCTGCTAGCTAGTACTAGGGCCCGGGCGGCGCTCAGTTATTCGATGTTTCGTAGTCGTGTGGACTGGATAGACAAAATAGTTGCATTTTGGTTATGGCTGTGG
>JAFRLA010000024.1 GCA_017431465.1 Candidatus Saccharimonadota bacterium | reverse complement strand
GTCGCCACGGCGGTAAGAAAGCTGCAGAGGGAGGTAAGTAATGGCTGATAATACTCACTTTGCACACGCATACATCAAAGGGGTAGATAGCATGCCAAGAAAAACTGGCATCGTCGCTAGCCTCGTTCGCGATCGCTATGTCGCCGACGCCATCGTTATCTTGGAAAACACCCCGCGCCGCGCTGCTCGCCCAGTCTTGAAGGCGATTCAGTCGGCGAACGCTAACCTGTTGAATGGCAAAGCTACGATTGATCCAAAGACCGTACGCATCGCTCGCATCTCGGTTACCGCTGGTACGCGCATTCGCCGCTACAAACCAGCTTCCCGTGGTCGCGCCTTGCCGTTTGAGAAAGTTTCTAGCAACATCTTTGTAGAGGTTGCTGGCGAAGAAAAAGCCGCTAAGAAGCCGGCCGCTAAGGCAGAAGCCAAACCAGCCGCTAAAGCTGCGGAAAAGAAGGAGGAGAAATAATGGGACAGAAAGTAAATCCATTATCTTATCGTCTTCAGGTCAGTAAAGATTGGTCTTCGAAGTGGTTTACTAAGAAAGCCGACTTTCGCCACTGGCTAGTTGAAGACATTAAGATTAGAGAAACGATTGAAAATCGCTTCAAATCCCGCCCGACTATCGCCAAAATCAACATTGAGCGCAGCTCTAATCTGACTACAATCACGATTTTGACTAACAAAGCCGGTGCCGTCATCGGTAAACAGGGCGCAGGCATCAATGAACTGAAAGCTGAACTCGAGAGATTCGTTTCCCAGCCAGTTCGCCTGAACGTTGAAGAAGTTAAAAAAGCTGAACTTTCCGCCAAATTGGTCGCCGAGAACATCGGTTTCCAGCTCGGCAAGCGTATGAACTTCCGTCGCGCCGTTAAAATGGCCTGCCAGTCCACTATGGCTGCCGGCGCCAAAGGTGTGCGTATCGAAGTTTCTGGGCGCTTGAACGGCGCAGAAATGTCTCGCCGCGAGAAGTTTATTGAGGGCTCGGTTCCTCTACATACTCTTCGTGCTGACATTGATTTCTACTGCCACCACGCTCAGACTATTGCCGGTATCGTAGGTGTTAAAGTTTGGATCTATAAGGGGGAGAAATAATATGGCTATTCTATTACCGAAGAAAACACCACACCGCAAGGTCAGAAAAGGGAAAAACAACGGCATCGCTACGCGTTGTAACTCCGTTGATTTCGGCGAATGGGGCTTGATGTCGCTCGATAACGAGCGCGTTACTTCTCGCCAGATTGAGGCTGCCCGTCAGTCGATTACCCGCTACATTAAGCGTGGTGGTAAAGGTGAACCACAGTACTATGTTGCGAAAGTTAAAGCTGGAACTGTAATGTTTGAACTCGCCGGTGTAACCGAAGAGCAGGCTCGCGAGGCGCTTCGCCTGGCATCCCATAAGCTTCCAGTTCGTTGTAAGATTATTAAGAGGGAGGAGTTCTAATATGGCACAGACAACTCTTACTGGTGTAGTTACCTCTGACAAGCGCGACAAGACGATTACCGTCTCTATCGCTTCTCGGGAAACTCACCCGCTCTATCGCAAGCAGTACACGAAGACTCGTAAGTACACTGCTCACGATGAGAAAAATGAAGCAAAACTCGGCGATCGCGTCGAAATCGTCGCTTGCCGTCCGTTTAGCAAAACCGGTACCTATAATCGGGTTAAAATCGTCGAGCGTGCTCACGGTAGCGTTGAACTAAAAGATAACGTTACCGAGGTTGAAATCCCAGAGAAGGTCGGCGCAGACGCTAAGGCCAAGGCTGAAAAAGCCGAAAAGGCCGCTAAAGAAGAAGGGGAGGAAGAGTAAATGATCCAACAGGAAACTAGATTAAAAGTCGCAGATAACAGCGGCGCCAAAGAACTTGGCGTAATCCGGGTCCTTGGCGGAACTCGCGCTCGTTACGCTCGGGTTGGCGACATCGTCACCGCCAGTGTTAAAGACGCATCCCCAACCGGCAACGTCAAAAAGAAAGCTGTCGTTCGCGCAGTAATCGTTAGAACTCGCGGTCAGATTCGCCGCCCAGATGGCTCGACCATCCGTTTCGACGACAACGCTGCCGTCTTGATTAACGACGATAAAACCCCTAAAGGTACGCGTGTTTTCGGGCCAGTCCCTCGCGAACTACGCGAACTTGGGTATTCGAAGATTATTAGCTTAGCACCGGAGGTACTCTAAATGGCACAGAATTTGAAAACTGGCGACAATGTAATAGTTATCTCTGGTAACCATAAAGGCAAAACCGCGAAAATTGTCAAAATGGACAAGAAAAACGGCAAAGCTTGCCTCGAAGGTATCGGAATTGTTGAGCGCCATATGAAGAAAACTATGTATAATCCACAGGGCGGAAAGAAGAAAGTCCACGTCGGCATCGATCTTTCCAATCTGAAAAAAGTGGAGGGTAAGAAGAAATAATGGCAGATACTAAATACACCCCTAGATTAAAAGAGCTATATAACGACAAAATCGTTAAAACTTTGGAGAAAGAGTTGAAACTCGAGAACATCAACCAGGTTCCAAAGCTAGAAAAAGTCATCGTTTCGAGCGGTGTCGGTAAAAAACGTGATGATAAGCGCTTTACTGAGACTGTCGAGTTGACCCTAGCGAAAATCACTGGTCAGGCCACGACCTCTCGCCTTGCGAAGAAGTCCATCGCCTCGTTCAAGATTCGCGAAGGCATGGGCGCGCCAATCGGCTACCTCACTACTCTCAGAAACGACAAGATGTACGAATTTGTCGATCGTCTAATTAACATTGCTTTGCCGCACGTTCGCGATTTCCACGGTGTTTCCAGAAAATCGTTTGACGCTCAGGGCAATTACAGCCTCGGCCTAACCGAGCAGACCGTCTTCCCAGAGATTACCTTCGAAGACGCCTCTGTTCTCCACGGCCTTGAAGTCACTTTTGTTATTAAAAATGGATCTAAAGAAGGGAGCATGAAGTTGTTAGAACTCTTTGGTATGCCGTTTGAAAGGGAGGAGAAATAGTATGGCGAAGAAAAGTGCTGTCCTCCGCGATCAAAAACGGCAGAAAATGTACGAGAAATATAAAGCCAAGCGCGAAGCTTTGAAGGCGGCGGGCGATCTTGAGGGGCTCCAGAAGTTGCCTCGAAATTCCAGCCCAACTCGCCTGAAAAACCGCGACCTCTTGGACGGTCGTCCACGCGGTTATATGCGCCGCTTTGGGCTTTCCCGTATCAATTTCCGTGAAAAAGCAAGCAAGGGCGAAATCCCTGGCGTAACAAAGAGTAGCTGGTAAGGAGAAAGGAGAAGATTATGTCATTACAATCAACAGATCAAATCGCAGATTTAATCACCCGTATCCGCAACGCTATGATGGTCGGGAAGACCGAAATTCGTGTCCCAACTTCGAAGCTTAAGGTCGCAGTTGTAGAGGTCTTGAAGAAGGCCGGCTACATCGACGACTACAAGATTGAGAAGGCCGAGCCACGCGGGATTTTGAATGTGAAAATCAACGCAGAGGGTACGCCGGCCCGCATTACCGAGATTTCCAAGGTTTCTAAACCGGGTCGCCGCATCTATACTTCGGCGGAAGACATCCCGGTTATTAAATCCGGTCGCGGTATCGTGATTATCTCGACTTCTAAAGGCCTGATGACCGGCCGCGAAGCCAAGAAAAATCGCTTAGGCGGCGAAATCTTAGTCAAGGTTTACTAGGCCTGGACAACAAAAAGTACGGCGATGAACCGTACTTTTTGTTGTAATTTTTACTGTTTTTTGCTAAAAACGCTTGCTTTTTGGCCGCATACGTGGTACAATAAATAAGTTAGTTTAAAAAAGTCTTGAATTTTCGGTGGGGATTCAATCTGATGATTTTCTAACGATGATTCGTTAAGGCTTTTTTCTAGGCACATTTCAAATTTGGAGAAAGTAAGTCTATAAACCAGAAGGAGGTGAGATTCTCTCAGACTTAAACCACGGAAATGTGCGTGCAACTTATCGACTTTTTCATAGTAACTAGAGTTTTGGCACCCCCGTATTAGGGGAGAAAGAAACGAGGTAAAAATTATGAAAGTAAGGAAACCACGTAAACTC
>JAFRLA010000023.1 GCA_017431465.1 Candidatus Saccharimonadota bacterium | reverse complement strand
TATCAGAAGATCGTCCAGACTTTCGACTACAAGCCGCAAGTTTTTCGTAACACCGAGCTAGCCTATAATGACGAGGTTGGAAGGTGGTGCGATGAGCACGGACTGGCTGGAGTTTTGGCAGAAGGTTGGGACAAGGTGCTCGGCTGGCGCTCACCAAACCACGTTTATCGAGTCGCTGGCGGACGACGGACTAGACTGCTTCTGAAAAATTATCGATTGTCTGACGATATTGCTTTTAGGTTCTCAAACCGCGATTGGAAAGAATGGCCGCTAACCGTTGACAAATATCTGCGCTGGGTCGAGGACGACTGTCTGCGCGGGCCGCTCGTTAATTTGTTTATGGATTTTGAAACTTTTGGCGAACATCAGTGGGCGAATACAGGGATTTTTGAGTTTTTCGAACAGTTTGTCGCGCGTTGGCTGTCGGAGTATGACAACAAGTTTGTGACGGTTTCGGAGGCTTGCGCGCTTGAGGAGCCGGCGGACGAGGTTTCGATGCCATCGACGGTAACTTGGGCAGATACCGAGCGGGATCTGTCGGCTTGGATGAGCAACGAAATCCAGCACGAGGCGATGAATACGCTTTATGGCATGCGCGAGCGGATTTTAGCTAGCGGCGATGCCCGACTTTACGAGGATTTTCGCCGATTGACGACTTCGGACCATGCCTATTATATGTGTACAAAATATTGGAACGACGGTGATGTCCATGCGTATTTCTCGGCTTATGATTCGCCATACGATGCGTTCATGTATTATATGAACATTTTGCGCGATCTCGAGTGGAGACTCGCGTTCCGTCCTTGACTTTTTTGGGCTTTTGTGATATAATGTAAGTATAAGGTTAACCTAACGCAGGCGCACCCCTAACAAGGGGTGCGTTTCCGTTTCGGGCTACAAAAAACGCCCCTTCGGGGCGATTTTTGTAGAATCCTTAGCGTTTCTTCTCTTTGACCTCGTTTCGGCCGAGGTTTTTCTTGGTCTCAGTAAAAACGACGTGTTTGCGAAGAATCGGATCGTATTTCTTGAGCGATAATTTGTCAGGGGTATTCTGGGTGTTTTTCTTCGTGTAGTACGCACGAATACCAGACTCCTCAGAGACGAGCCCGACTAATTTGCGCTTGGTATTACTTTTCTTTGCCATATTAGTCCTATTTTATCACAGATTAGGGAATTTGTAAAATGTGGAGCCGAGTGTATCTTCATACGCTTTGCTCCACTCGGAAAAGTCTGCGAGAACGCAAGCGTTCTCTCGTCTTTTCTCTCGTGGAGCCGAGTGTCGGGCTTGAACCGACGACCTGCCGCTTACAAGGCGGCTGCTCTACCAACTGAGCTAACTCGGCGTACTTTCTAATTTTAACATACTCGGGCCAAAAAACAAGCCCCCTGTAAAAATCAGGGGGCTTCTGGGGTGACTTGTGCTTTTTTAGCGCGATATTCTTCATATTTCCGGCGAATTTCGCGAGTTTCAGCCAGCGCGCGCCGATAAGTTTTGGCTTTCGGGTTGATGCGCCGCGGATTAACAGCGAACTCATTGATAATTCGCTGGGTAACCGGTGTGCCTGGTCTAGAGCCACGGAGAGAATGCAAGCTATAAATAAGCGGCCAGAGAGGAGAGTCTAAGTCGACTAGTTCATCCTTCTTCACTAGAAAGTCTATCACTAAACCACCTTCGGGGCTCTTGCATGTCCGAGCAGTCGCTAGATAGTAGAACATGTACGAAGTCTCCGGACTTTGCATCTGCGAATACAGGTAGCGAAAAGTCTTGCGCGACCAAAAACTTTCAGCACTCAGCGCGCGAGCATTAGTCGCTTCGACCAAGCGGGCATGCCGGCCGGCGAGCATCGGAGCAACTGGTACGCGAAACCAAGCTGGATCAAATGCCCACCAGACACCGAATCGTTTAATTTCAAACCAACAGTGCCCGACTTTCTCAGAATTATTGCGACCACAGTCTGCATACACGATACGCTGCGGATAACCTGCATCCTTCCATATCATCATTTCGATCGCGGAAAACTCATAGCAGAACCCATGACCGAGATAGTTTAATAGCCGATGATAGATCCCCAAGCCTTCTTCGCCGTCGAAATAAAGCCAAACTGGATAGCCGTTCAGGAACAGATTGGAGCTTCTGCGAATGTTCTCTATACCGAGTTTTCTAACTGCTGGCTTCAAAAAACGCGAGCAGATTTTTTGCTGCTCCATAAAATCACCTCCTTTTAAAGAACTGTGTGAGCTGCTTTTATTATAGCATATTTTAGGCCGCAGGGCAAGTTACTCGGTTTTTAGTAAATTATAGTTGCATTTGAATAGTTTTTATGGTATAATATGGGGATAGTACTTTAAAAATGTCGAGGTGATTAGATAGGGGGTGTGTCTAAATGTTAAAGAGACTACTGTTTTACGCGGGCGCGGACCGCTCAAGTATCAAGCGGATTAGGCCAAAGATCCGCAAAGCCAACTGCACGATGGTTTGCGTGCTTTCGGCGACGGCCGCGCTTTTGATTGGCATAGCGCTGAGAAAATCGTTTTCCGCGCCAGGCCTAGAGCAAAACCGAATGGTGTATATATTCGGCCTAGTTCTATCAATCCTGATACTGTCGCTGTCGTTCGTGGCAAGAAAACACGACTGGATGGTTATCCCGTTGATGCTTTTGGCCGATGCGGTCTATTACTCCTACGGAATTTTCATAGGAGCATTCACCGACCCGGGCGGCAAAACTGTGACTTTTATGGTCATACTAATACTGATGTCGATCACGTTCATCAAACCGCCGATTAACATCATATCCGCTACGGTGTTTTACGATGTGGCCTTTATTATCTGCTGCACGATCAATAAAACCGATCCGATACTTTCGGTGGATCTTACCGATGCGGCGATATTCGGGGTTCTGGGGATGGTTAGTGGCATCATGATCAACCGGATGAAGATTCGCGGGTACATCTCTGAAGAACAGCTGAAAGAGATCAGCCGTATAGACCAATTGACCGACGTCCGAAATCGCAACGCGTATGAGTTCGACCTGCTTTCGATCCCGGAAAAGTGCAAGAAAACTTTGGCTTGCGTTTACATAGATGTGAACGGGCTGCATGAGTTGAACAACTCCAAAGGGCACGAGGCTGGCGATGAAATGCTAAAATTTGTCGCTAAGCAGGCTAAAAGGACTTTCGCGGAAGGATACGTATATCGAATTGGCGGCGACGAATTTGTCGTTTTCGCCCCTGATATGACGGATGACGTAGAGCAGCTAGTAAACGTGCTAACCGAGGGGATTGAGAAACGCGGATATCATGTGGCTATCGGGTATGCAACGGCTAGGTTTAGGCATTACTTGATAGAGGATCTGGTCAAAACCGCCGAACTCAGAATGTTCCAGGACAAAAACAAGTTTTACAAAGACATCGCCGCTCGCGAGGCGAGAGGCGGACATTGACTTCGACACAGAAAAGACCTCTCCGTATGGAGAGGTCTTTTTATTTGAACCGAAGTGATTTGCTATATTTTGCCCGAATCGATCAGGTCCAACATGACCTTGGCGAATTCAGGGTCAAATTGTGTGCCGAGACCATTTTTAAGCTCGCTTTTGATTTTCTCTATCGGCAAGCCGTCTCGATAGCTCCTCTTGGACGCCATGGCGTCATAAGTGTCGGCCACGGCGATAATTCTGGCAATTTCCGGAATTTCTTCACCTTTCAGGCCTTCCGGATAGCCTTTGCCATCATAACGCTCGTGATGATATTTTGCGCCAATCGGCAGATTTGGCGACAAGGAGATTTTGGATAAAATCTCGCCGCCTTTTTCCGGATGGGTCTTAATAATCTCGTATTCCTCATCTGTTAACCTGCCTTTTTTGTTGATAATAGTTCCCGGAATACCGATTTTGCCTACGTCGTGCAAAAGACCTATTAAGTAGATTTCTTAGCAGTAGTCCTTGTCTTTGCCGCAGGCCTCGGCGATTTTGGCAGAATATTCCGCCACGCGCCGAGAATGTCCACTCGTGTAGGTGTCTTTAGCATCAATTGCTTCGGCCAAAGCTTGGGCTGTTTGCGACAGCATAAGTTTGGTGTTTTTGACCTCTTTTTTGTGGACAGTCGCCACGGCTTCATTGGCATCCAAAATGGAAAAACAATAAAGCAGGACCGTCATCGCCACAACCGTGAGGTTGATGAACGATACTCCCCGAAAAACAAAATGAAGGATTGATGCGAACATCGGCGCCAAAGTAAACATCAGAAAAGTCCAGAATAGTTTTTTGCTAAAAATTTTCCGGTATTTGATGATATTTACTGCGATGATTATAATGGCGATGCTCGAGTAAACATACGAGAGGCCATAAAGGCTACCCCGATGATAGACGTTGCTAGTGTCATAGTAATAGTAGATCCCAGTAAACTGAGATACGACTATAGTGACGACCCCGGCCAGCAGGACAAGGTCGGTCACGATGAGACTTTTTGGTACTTTCTGCGCTTTCCCCTCTGTCCTTAATACGTCTCTAAGGTATAGGCTAAAAATGTAGACATTCATTAGGCTTAATGTGTAATGCATAAACTTGCTAACCCTAGTGATGAAAAAACCAGCTACGCTAATGTCTCCGTCAAAAACATGGGTCAACTGTTCTGATATAGTCAACATCATCGACGCGAGTACCATGGCGAAAATTATACGCTTTCTTTCCTGCGGCAGAGAATCTGTGATGAACAGAAAAATCATCAGAATTACGCAAACTCCGATCAGCGCAGAGACGATACAATTTTGAGCCACCTTAAACCACCTCCTTTGACAAACCACTTCGGTTTTTAACGTGCAAAAACACACTGGGAGTGTGCTATACTCTTATTTTAACACAAAATCGGGGAAAGTCAAGGAGTGAGGGCAGTAGACGCTTCGCGTCTTCTTCCTGGCAGGCGCTCGGCAAAGGTTTACTGCGCGAACTTTCTAAATTCGAAGTTGGAAGGCGCCAGATTGGCGTTTTATTCGTGCGAAGCGCGATTATTGATCGAGCAAGCACGAAAAAACGCCGAGATGGCGTCTTTCAATTCGAATTTGGTGCTGGAAGTAGGACTCGAACCTACGAAGGCCGAAGCCGGGAGATTTACAGTCTCCTGCGATTGCCACTACGCGATTCCAGCGTCTAATCTATTGTACCAAAAAACCCGCTCTTTTTCAAGCGGGTTTTCATTCGCGATTTTACATGCGGATTTCAGCGTCAACGCCGGCTGGAAGAGAGAGATTCTGGAGCGAATCGATCGTCTTCGGAGTAGCGTTGGTGATATCGATCAAGCGTTTGTGAACTTTCATCTCAAACGCTTCCCCACCGGTCTTGTAGACGTGCGGGCTCTTTACGACAGTAAAGGTACTGCGTTTGGTCGGTAGAGGGACCGGACCGGAGACGTTTGCGCCGGTGCGGATCGCGGTATCAACAATTTGTTTCGCGCTTTGGTCAATAACGCGGTGATCATACGCTTTTAAGCGGATGCGGATTTTTAGACCTTCGTTCTTTTTGGTAGTTTTGGCTTCTGCCATGTTTTCCTTTCTTGCTCGATAACCTCAGATCGCCGCTTAGATGGGCCGTCGATGAGTTTTTCGGGCTTGATTATTAATGTTGTTCTGTAAAGTAATATACACCAAATGTTTATAATTGTCAACCTCTTGACGGGCGGCGTGGTTTGTTATATAATTAGATAGTAACGTTGTGTTAAGCATCTTAAGGAGGTGATAAAAGTGATACGTGATATGAGTTCTGGGGTATTAGGTGAAGATTACTATATAACGAGCGCAAAACCCGTATGGACCAATCTCGTGGAAGCGCTGTCAGTAGTTAAAGAGGAGTTTGAATACATCCTCGGGATGGACGGCACGCATCCGCTGTTTAGGGGCGTAGATTTCAGGGCGCACTTGACCGACCTATCTGGGGCTAAGTCTTACGATAGAGATAATCTTCCGCCGGAAGAAATCGTTATACCGTCGGACAGACACTACAGTGAGCTCGGGAAAGCGGCGAGTTGCTGGCTTCATTTCGTAGACGAAAGCACTGATGAGGACGGCGAAAGCGGCGATATTGTGCTTAATTTGTCTCGCAAAAGCGGATTCAACTGCAACAACTGGCTGGTAATTGCTTTCGACATCCGCCTGAGCCGGTGGGAATCACTAATCCGGGCGCTCAGAAAATCGGGCATTTTATCAGAAGAAGACGCCGACGATTTAGAGTGGTCAATCGAATAAAATCATCTTCAGAGCTGGGGCTTTGGCCCCAGTTTTTTGTGTGCTAATCTTGACTTTTTATTCCGTTTGTGGTATAATGTAAATATGGATTAGCCTCTGGGAGGCAAAGTACATTTAAAGATTCTACCGATTCACGAAGGAGGTGATAATATGGTAGAAAGAATATATCTTGGCCAAGTCGACAAGACACGCGATTACATCGCGGCTTGCCAGATAAAGTATGATGATAGGCCAGACGAGTATGAGGTCTGGGCTAACTTGGATTTTCTCAACATTACGCCTTATGCTTTTCATAAGATGAGAACCCGAGTTAGCAAACTGTCTGGCGGGAGATGGCGCGTCGGTACGGAAGAAGTCAACATAGGCAAATTCATAATCCGCGAGGACCGCAACCGACCGGGGACAGAGTATGACTCCGACCGAGCAATCAGTGATGTCCTGAGTTTTATTTTGGCATCAGAGAAGCCTGGGGTTCAGGAAATCGCGGAAAAGCGGCTCAACGCCGATATCCTCCGCAAAGCGGCCAAGGACAAAAGCGCTGCCAGATAAGGCAGCGCTTTTTCATGTCTCGAGCACAACAAAAATCTCCCCTTGTGGGGAGATTTTTATGCGTTGTCGCTAGATTATTTAATAATCTTAGTGATAACACCGGAACCGAAGTGAGCCTCTCAAGGAGAGGCTCACGGAGGGGTCCAAGATTATCTTATTTGATGATCTTAGTAATGACCCCGGACCCCACCGTCTTGCCACCTTCACGGATAGCGAAACGGTCGTTGTTGTTCATCGCAATTGGGGCGAGAAGCTTAACCTTAAAGGTTACAGTGTCGCCTGGCATGACGATTTCCTTGTCGGCTGGAAGCTCGACTTCACCGGTAACGTCGGTGGTGCGGAAGTAGAACTGTGGCTTGTAACCCTTGGAGAATGGAGTGTGGCGGCCGCCTTCCTCTTTCTTCAAGATGTAAACTTCGCCTTCAAACTCGGTGTGTGGGGTGATGGAACCAGGAGCGGCGATAACC
>JAFRLA010000001.1 GCA_017431465.1 Candidatus Saccharimonadota bacterium | reverse complement strand
TGCCACGACCCTAACCTATACCGCCACCATGTTCGATGGAGACAATCCATATGTCTCGAAGATTACTATTCCAACAGTATCTAACTTAACAGCTAACGCCGAAAGCCTAGATATTCCATTCGGCCACTCGGCTAGCGTAACCGTAACTCCAGCAACTGGCTACTATCTCTCCAGCGTAACTTGCCCGACCGGCTTTACGTGCTCTGGCTACGAGATAGATATTAATAATACCTCGGCTCAGACTATCACCATCGTTAATAATAATACACACAATACCGGTACTCTAGCCCTTAGCGCAACCCAAGCCGATCCGTTCGCAGCTTGTGGCTCGACGACCGGTAGCCAGTGTACCGTGGCTGGCGTACAGTATGTCCGCTTAGCAGACGGTCATCTCTGGACGAAGAGCCCAGTAAACTCTTCGGTTACTTGGTATAACTTAAGTACGGTTTCCTGCCCAAGCGGAACGAGTAAACCAACAGCTTCGGTCTTTAACACACTTCTTAGCAACTACGGCGGCTCATATAACACTAGTTACGGCTCCCCATACGGTATGTACGCAGGTTCTGGCGCCCTCTACAACGCTACGGGCTGGTCTGGCTTCTTCTGGTCTACTACGGGGTATTCCTCCTCCGCTTGGTACCTGTACGTCCGTAGCTCCTATGCGTACGTCCGCGACAACGGTAAGACTGGTTCGTACCAGGTAGTGTGCTATAGGTAGTAGGGCGGGCGTCGCCCCTCCCCGCCTTGGTGCCTTTCTTGCGGGTTTTGGTCCTTCCTCGGCGGAGGCCAAACCCTTCAGTATACCACAAAATCGTCGAAAATTACAAGGAAAAATGAAAACAAAATTTTCCTTGTAATTTTCGCGACATTTGTTATATACTCGGCGATGGTGGGCGTACTTTATCTCGAAGACGACACGCGGCTGGACAATTAAATTAATTTGCGATAGATAGAATAGGCTGCGGGGAGATCGGAGAGAACAGACGCGTGTGGGGAATAATATCAACATAAGCGGTTAAAGCGGGCGGGGCTTGCTAAAAAGTCTGATCTGAGGTATAATAAATGGGAATATTAAACTCAGTAGACGGGTTTAGCCGCGTCTGCTTTAACCAAAGGAGTTACTACTATGAAACAGTACGACCTTACTGTGATTATTCATCCTGATTTAGAGATGAATATGCAGCCGGCGCTGGACAAAGTTGCGAAACTTGTCGAGTCGGTCGGGGGAAAAATTACCAAAGAAGATAACGAGGGTAAAAAGCGCTTGAACTACAAGATTGCTGGTCAAGAGTTTGGGCTATTTTACTTCTATGCATTGGATCTCCCAACCGATGCGCCAGAGAAGATTGAGCGCCAGCTCGCAATTTACGACGAAGTGATTCGCCACCTGCTCGTTAAAAAGGACTTAAAGGCTGAGAAGATGGCTGAGCGTCGCAAAGAACTCGAAGCAAAGCGTGAAGCGGCTGGCATTTCGGCGGAAGAAGGAACTAACGACAGCGAGGAGGAGAAATAATGAGAGGTTTTTCGAAAGCAACTATCGCGGGTAATTTGGTTCGCGATCCAGAGATGCGGGCGACTTCGAACGGCACAAACGTCACTTCGCTTGCGGTCGCGGTAAACCGAGTTTACAAAGTCAACGGCGAGCAGAGGGAGGAAGTTTCCTATATTGATTGTGTCGCTTGGGGAAAACTAGGCGAAATGTTTAATCAGCACCTCAAAAAAGGCGATCCGATTCTCGTTTCTGGCCGCCTTAACCAGCGCCGCTGGGAAGACAAAGAAACCGGCAAAAATCGCTCGGCAGTGGAAATTGTGGTCGATGACTTCACATTCCTTGGCCGGGGTGATGCTGGCGCTGGCGGAAATAGCGGTTCTTATGCGGCCGCGGCTAATAACGCCCCTGTTGCGGCGGCGAGCCCGGCAGCAGATGTCGTTCCAGAAGATGTCCCAGAAGACGGTGAAATTGATTTATCGGAAGTACCATTTTAATAAGGTAATTTAAGAAAGGAGATGAACATGCGCAGAACAAAATATGATCCAAATCTTTACTTTGATTACAAAGATGTAAAGACCTTGCAACGCTATCTAGACCCGTATGGGCGAATCGATCCAGCGGCGAAGACTGGTTTGTCGGCAAAACAGCAACGTCAGCTTTCGGTCGCGGTTAAGCGTGCACGCCACCTAGCATTGTTGCCATTTGTAGCGGAGAATTAAGATGTACCAGCCAACAGATTTAAAAAAGAACACATTGATCACTTTGGATGGCCAGCCGTACAAAGTTGTCGAATATTCGCAGAAAGTAATGGGCCGCGGCGGTTCTATCGTCAACGTTAAGATTAAGAATCTGATTACGGGGGCGCTTTTGCCGAAGACTTTTAAAGGTCAAGATAAGATTGAACCGGCGGAGGTTACGACGCGGAAGGTCCAGTATTCGTATAATGACGACGCGACTTATTATTTTATGGACCCAGAAACGTTTGAACAATATGAGCTATCAGCAGATATGGTTGGCGACTCGAAGCAGTTCATGCGGGACGGCGACGAGATGGAAATCCAGTTCTATAACGGGACAGCGATTAACCTGGTTTTGCCAAAGAATATTTGGCTTAAGGTTACTTATACTGAGAATGCAGTCAAGGGCGACACCTCGACTTCGATTACAAAGGATGCGACGGTGGAGACCGGCGCGGTTGTGAAGGTGCCGGCGTTTATTAAGGAAGGCGACGAAATTTCGGTCGATACGGAAACGGGCGCTTATCGTGAAAGACGCAAATAAGTTTGTATCTCGAGCAGAGGAAAAACTCGCAGGGGCGGTGCGAGCTTTTTCTTATAATTTTAAGGGGAAGGTTGTGCTCGATATCGGCTCTTCTACGGGCGGGTTCTCCGAATATGCTTTAGCGGCGGGCGCCACGAAGGTTATCGCGGTAGAGAAGGGCACGAACCAGATGAAAGCGCCGCTGAGATTTGATCCGCGGATTGAGTTGCACGAAAAAACAGATATTTTTGAGTTTCCGATCCCAGTGGAAACAGAGGTGATACTGGCGGACGTGTCGTTTGTCAGCTTGACAAAAGTTTTAAAGTATGCTATAATGGAAGGATATAGGGGTGATTTTCTAGTAATGTTAAAGCCGCAGTTTGAGGCGCGGCCGGAGCAGCTAAACAGGGGTGTAGTAAAGAACGAAAAAATCCGACGGGAGATTATCCGGGGGTTTGAGGAGTTTTTGAAGAGAAATGGGCTGGCGATAATCAAAAAACGAGACAACACTTTAGCGGGGAAAAACGGAAATCTGGAAAGATTCTATTGGCTGAAACGAGTTTAGGGGGTATAAAATCGCGAAAAATGGCGATTTTTTCTTGATTTTTAAAGTTTTTATGTTTATAATAGAAGCATGAGCTTATTGCATGGAGTGGGCGATTTCTTCGCAATGGATATAGGAACGAATGCGCTCAGGTTGGTTCAGCTGACTGGTGATGCGCAGCATGGTTTTGCGTTGATGAAATACGCTTATGTTCCGGTTGACCCGAAAATGGTTCAGGATAACAGCGCGGCGGGGAAGCGCAAGATGGGCGAGACTATTCTTGGAGCGGTAAAACAGGCGGGAATTACGACTAAGAATATTGCGATTGGCCTGCCGGCGGGGAAGACTTTTACGGCAATTATTGAGGTCCCGAATGCTCCGAAAAAGCAGCTTGAGAACACGATTAAGTACGAAGTCGATAAGTATATTCCGATGTCGGTAGATGAGGCGGAGTTTGACTATACGATTCTTGGGGTTTCGCCGAATGATCCGGCTAAAGCAGAGGTGCTTTTGTCTTCCACGTCTAAGGATTATGCTGAAAATATGATGGAATTGATCGAGGGGCTAGGGCTAAACGTGATTGCTCAGGAGCCAGAGCCTCTGGCGATGGCGCGGGCTTTGTTGCCGGTTGGGAGCAAAGAGGCGCGGATGATGATTGATCTCGGCGAGAGATCTACGGATATTGTTGTGATGTATGAGGGAGTACCACGTTTGGTGCGCTCGGTGCCGGGTGGTCTGTCTAAACTAGTTAAAACTGTGGCCCAGACTTTATCGGTACGCGAGGACCAGGCGCGCAGGTTTATCTTAAAGTTTGGTTTGTCTCAAGATAAGTTGGAAGGTCAGGTTTTCCGGGCAATGGAGCAAGATTTGGAGAATTTTGCGCAGGAGCTCACGAATTCGGTGCGGTTCTTCCAGACAAAATATGCAAATGTGCCAGTTATTGGGATCGTTTTGTCCGGTTTTGCGGGCGTGATTCCGTTTATTGCAGAATATATGGAAGCGAAAACTGGGATTCAGACCGTTCAGGGGAATCCGTGGCAGTTGGTACAGGTTACACCGGAGCAGCAGCAGGCCTTGATGGATGTGGCGAGCGAGTTTTCAGTAGCAATTGGACTTGCGGAAAGGAGCAACGATGGAGAACAATAGTGTGACGGGTTCATCTATGCCAGAATTTGGTGCGCAGCCGACAATGCCGCCAGAGATGCCAATGCCGCCAGTAACGGAATCGGCGATGCCAGAGATGAGTGCCCCTGCTCCTCAGCCAGTTGAGCCGGTCCCGGTTACGACTTCGGCGGAGCCGGTGTTTGAGCCGACGTCAGTCGCGCCGGAGCCTGTTGTTGAACCTGTTATGCCTGCCGCGGAGCCTACTATGCCCGTTGCGGAACCAGCGCCCGTTATGGAGCCTGCCGTGCCGACCGCAGAACCTGCGCCCGTTGCGGAGCCTGCGCCTGAAGTTGCGCCGGCACCAGCGAAGAAAGAGCCGTCCGGTTTGAGCAAGAAATTTGCGGATTTTTCGGCGAGATTGAAGAAAATTGACTGGAAACACCTAGATATAAAAACTTTGTTCAAGAGCTCAAAGAGCGAAGAGCTGGTTTCCGGTACGGCGACAACATTTGAAATTAACTTGGTTCCGACAGTGAAAGCCGAGGCAATTCGTGCGCTAAGAATGCGCAACCGAGTGTTGTTTGTCTGTATCATAGTAGTTAGCGTGGCGGCAGGGATTACGGCAATTTTAGGGAGCGTAGTGACTGGCCAGAACATTACTAAGGGTAATCAGGATAATAAGATTAACGAGATGTCCAAAAAAATCAATAATTTCGAGGGGCTATCCGAATATTTGACGATCCAGGATCAGTTAGGGAATATTGCGAACATCCAAGATAATCGGATGGTTCTGTCTCGCGTGTTCTCGTTCTTTAATACGGTTTTGCCGACTGGCGTAGATAAAATTACTCTATCGGAGCTTTCTATTAATCTCCAAGACAGTACGTTTACCTTCACTGGGCAGGCGGATGCTGGAGTTGATCCGTTTATTGATTATCGCGTACTAGAGTCGTTTAAGAAATCGGCGGTGATGGTAAAGTTTGATTATGGCCAATACGTCGATAAAAATGGCGATGAGATTGCACCTCGCTGTATGGTCGAGGCAAATCCGGATGGGGTAACCTATAAAGACGGTAATTCGGTCTATGCTTATTGGCTAAAGGGCAAAACTGGTTGCGAAAAAGCGGTAACTGAGCGCGATCTTGAACTCTCGGAGCTACTAGAAGAGCAGAATCAGGCTGAAGGGGATGAGAAAATGTCTGACGAGGAGTTGCAGGACGCGGAGAAGAAAATTTACGATGCTTATGCAGATCAGGTTTCAAAGAACTGGTATGACACTTGGCTAGAAGAGGCGCACCTTACTCGCTATACTGACGACAAGTTGAGCGAAGATGAGCGTAAATCTATGGATAAGGCTTATAAAGAATGGTATGACGTGCTTTCGGACGAGGAGAAAGTCATCGTGGAGACCGAACTTAAGGGCGGTGTAGCACGAAAGGATGTGAATTTCCAGAAAGTTTATCGTACTCCGCAGTTCTCGAAGTGGTATAAGAACGGGCACATGGATGTTTCGGGCACGATTGACGGCGTAGCGCACTTTGATAGTCAATGTATTACGTACAGCGGCACCGAACTTGATGATACGATTCGCTGGACCTCGGAAAATACTTGTACACTGCTCGATGGTGATATTGAAATCTCGAACTCTTCTAATGGGCGGGATGCGAGTGATAACCTAGTCCTAAGATTCGAGGCAAGCGCGAAGTTTAATGAGGAAGCCTTAAAATTTGTGAACAAGAACGTGATGGCGATTGGCCCGAATGGCAAAGATGTGACCGACTCATATGTCCAGATTGAGGGTATGTTCCAAGAGGAAGCGAGGGATTGTAAATCGGATGACGTGGTCTGTACGTCAAGCAAGGTAAATGAAACAGGAGAGGGAGGCGACAATGCCGAGTAAGAAAGAAAAGAGCGGCGAGAAGGGTCCAGCGATTTCCAAGCGCATAAAGATTTCTAAAGCGCAGCAGACGATTTTGTTGATCGTGCTTGGGGCGGCGGTAGGCGTGGGAATTTGTCTCTCGATGTCGATCCACTTTGTTAAGTACATTTCGTTTAATGGCAAGGTGATTAACGCGAAGAATAAAGCGATTTCGAATTATGAAACGACTTTGAAGAATGTTGAAACTTTGAAGACGAATATTCTCGAGGATATGGCGAATAATCCGGATCTTGAGTCGGTGGCGCGTCAGAGTCAGAGCGATTGTAGGACTTCTAGTGGAAAGAAAATTGATTATCGCAAGAAGTATGAGGAAGAGCAAGATGAAGATAAGAAGGCTTACTATCTTGATATGGTCAAGATGTGTTCGAGCTTAAGGGTAATTCCGGATGCTTTGCCGGCGAAACAGAACGTCGAGGCTTTGCTTGCTTCGCTTAACCAGATTTTCATTGAATCGGACTGGGACCCAGAATCTCTAGCACCGAGCGAGAACGACGAGGAATCGCTGGTTGAGGGCGTGGTACCGATCCCGGTAACTTTGTCGGTTGAATCAGACAGTAAGAAGACCCTGACGGTGCTCAATAATATTGAACGTTCGATTCGTACTTTCGATATTACTTCGGCGACGGTCGAATGGAGCGGCAAAGATAAACTCTCTTTGCAGGCAAATGCGATTGCATATTACCTAGAACAGACGGGAATTAAAGAGACGACAGAGACGGTTTATGCTTCGAAAGACGCGAAGAAAGCATCATCAGGAGGGAGCAAATAATGAAGAAGTCAGATATTATTAGCATTGTTCTTACTGCGATGATCGGCGTGTTTGCGTCCTGGTTCTTAGTTAATTTACTGATGGGGAATCCAGATGAAGCAAAAGAGTCGTATAAAAATATTGAAGTGGTTAGTTCGGATTTGGCGGAGCCGAACTCGGATGTATTTAACTCAGATGCGATTAACCCGACAATTGAGGTTTATGTTGGGGATTGCGTAGACGTTGATCAGGACGGCTCGCTTTCCCAGGCTGAGCTTGTGGCTTGCGGGCGGGTCGATAGTTTGGATGATGAAGATGCTGCGAATGATGACGCCGCGAACGAGAACGCTGACACGGAAGTTGAAGAGCTTGAAACAACAAACACGAAAGAGGTAAATAATGGCACTACTGACTCGCGAGACGCAAGATAGAGTCGTAAAGCTGCTTGTTTCTGAGGGGCTGGCGGATGCTGGGTTGGTAAAAAATGCCTTGGCTGAGGCGGAGAAGACCAAACAGCCAATTATTGCGGCGTTAGTCTCTAAAGGAATTGTTTCAAATGAGATGGTGGCGCACGCGACAGCGATTGTGATGGGCGTGCGATATGTCGATCTTAAGAATATTATGATGGACCAAGAAAATCTGTTGCTTTTGCCGCAGGACGTAGCTGAGCGATCGATGGTGGTGGCGCTGGGTGAGAAAGATGGCGCGCTGGTTGTGGCGATGATGGATGTAGCGAACATTCAGGCGATTGATTACCTTTCTTCGCTTACTGGGCGACCGATTAAGGCGGTGATGTCCTCGGAAGAGGGAATTCGCTGGGTATTGTCGCAATACCGAGGTGATTTTACAGATGTTAATGAAGCAGCGGAGGCCTCAGAAGAGGAGGCGGCGCATCGTGCTTCGGCGAATGTGAAGACAATTACGCAAGATTCGCCGATTTCTAAGGCGCTCACGACGATTCTGGAATATGCGGTTAAGTCTAAGGCCTCGGATATTCACATTGAGCCTTTGGAAAATTCGTTGATTATTCGTTGCCGGGTCGATGGCGTTTTGCGCCGCGTGATGGAACTTCCGAAGTCGATTGAACCGGCGTTAGTTTCTCGTATAAAAATTTTAGCCAATTTGAAAATTGACGAACACCGTATTCCACAAGACGGTCAGTTCGCGGTTTTAGTCGGAGATACAGAGGTGGATTTGCGTATTGCGATTGCGCCGGTAGTTTGGGGCGAACAAGTAGTTATTCGTCTGTTGGATAAAACTGGCACAACGCTGGAAATTGAAGATATGGGTATGACTGGGCATGCACTGAAGATGGTCGAGGAGGGAATCTCCAAGCCGAACGGGATGATTTTGACTTCGGGCCCGACTGGCTCAGGTAAGTCTACGACTCTGTATGCGCTGGTTAAGCGAATTAAAGACGAGAAGATCAATATTGTGACGCTGGAGGATCCGGTTGAGTATAAGATGGATGGAGTGAACCAAACACAGGTTAATGTCGACGCGGGTTTGACGTTTGCGAGTGGGCTTCGCTCGATTTTGCGTCAGGACCCGGACGTAGTAATGGTCGGGGAGATTCGTGATGGCGAAACGGCACAGTTGGCGGTCCAGGCGGCGCTTACTGGACATTTAGTGTTTTCGACGCTGCACACTAACTCGGCGGCGGGTATTTTACCGCGTCTTCTGGATATGGGGATTGAGCCGTTTTTGATTTCATCGACGCTGAATACGGTTATTGGTCAGCGATTGGTCCGGCGAGTAGCGGAAAAGCGGGAGAGTTATACTTCGTCTAAGGCGGAGACTGATGAGATGAATTCGGTAGTTTCAGACATTCTGCCGAGTGATCCGTCGGATGTTGCGCGAGTTTCTGAAGACTTGGGCTATCCAGGCCTGCCGGTAGCAAATTCGAATGGCTATACTTTGGTTCGTGGAATTGACGATAAGGACACACCAGGCGGATATAAGGGTCGGGCAGGCCTTTATGAGACAATTACTGTAGATGAGGATATTCAGAAATTGATTATTGCACACGCGACCTCAGCGGAGATTATGCGAGTTGCGAAGATGAAAGGGACGATTACGATGCGCCAAGACGGGATGCTCAAGGCGCTGTCGGGGATAACGACCATGAAGGAGGTCGATCGGGTGGCTTCAGACTTGGCATAGCACGAAGCTTATGGTAAAATTATAAGTATGGACAATAGTGGGCAACAGCAAACAACGTCAGCGCTAAAAATTGAAAATTTGCTTGAGATTTGTGTTCAAGCAAAAGCTTCGGATTTGCACATCCAAGTAGGGCTTCCGCCGATGTTGAGAATCGACGGTACGCTTAGGCCGATTCCGAATATGCCAGTAGTGACTCAAGCGGATGCGGAAAAAATGATTTTTTCGACGTTGGATTCGGAGCAACAACAGATTTTAGCCAAAGATAAAGAGTTTGATTACTCCTTTGCATTTGGTTCGATTGGGCGTTTTCGGGTAAATGCTTTCCAGGAGATGGGGAATCTAGCAGCGGCGATGCGTTTAATCCCGGATAAGATTTTGTCTTGCCAGGAGCTGGGTCTTCCGGCGATTGTTGAGAAATTTACAGAATTTCCGCGCGGTTTAGTACTAGTTACCGGCCCGACTGGCTCGGGCAAGTCCACGACTCTAGCGGCGCTTCTCGAGAAGATTAACCAAGAGAAGCCGGTACATATTTTGACAATTGAGGATCCAATTGAATTCACTTACAAGTCTAAAAAGGCATTGGTTGCGCAACGCGAAGTCCATTATGATACTTATTCGTTCTCACGGGCTTTAAAGTCGGCTCTTCGCGAAGATCCGGACGTAGTGCTGATTGGTGAGATGCGCGATCTTGAGACGATTCAGGCGGCAATTACGGTTGCTGAGACTGGCCACTT
>JAFRLA010000022.1 GCA_017431465.1 Candidatus Saccharimonadota bacterium | reverse complement strand
TGGTGGTGGTACTTTTGATGTGTCGATCCTTGAACTTGGGGACGGCGTATTTGAAGTAAAGTCCACGAATGGTGATACACATCTTGGGGGTGAGGACTTCGATAATATCATCGTGAACTATCTCTGCGATGAGTTTAAGAAAGAGTCGGGTGTCGATATTAAAGGCGACGCAACGGCGATGCAGCGAATTAAGGACGAGGCAGAAAAGGCGAAAAAAGAGCTGTCTTCGGCGACTTCGACCGATATTAACCTGCCGTTTTTGACCGCCGATGCGGATGGTCCAAAGCATTTTGAATATACTCTAACCCGCGCGAAACTAGAGGAGTTGGTCCAGCCATTGCTCGATCGTTTGGCAGAGCCGGTTGAGAAAGCTCTAAAAGATGCGAAACTGAAGGCGTCCGACATTGATGAAGTTGTGATGGTCGGGGGTATGACCCGAATGCCAGCAGTGGTTGAGAAAGTGAAGTCGATCTTTGGTAAAGATCCGATGCAGGGCGTTAATCCAGATGAGGTCGTTGCGGTTGGTGCGGCGGTCCAGGGTGGCGTTTTACAGGGTGATGTCAAGGACGTTTTGCTGCTTGATGTTACACCTTTGACGCTGGGGATTGAGACGATGGGCGGAGTAAGAACGCCGCTGATTGATCGCAATACCACGATTCCAACTTCGAAATCTGAGGTATTTTCGACTGCTTCGGATAATCAGCCGTCGGTAGAGATTCACGTGCTTCAGGGTGAGCGCGAAATGGCCTCTGATAACAAGTCGCTGGGGCGATTTATCCTTGATGGGATTGCACCGGCGCCGCGCGGGATTCCGCAGATTGAAGTTACTTTCTCGCTAGATGCGAACGGTATTCTGAACGTGACTGCGAAAGATAAGGGGACTGGCAAAGAGCAGTCGATCACGATTCAGAACTCGGGGAATATGAGCAAAGAGGATATCGAGAAGGCTGCGCGCGAGGCGGAGGAACACGCTGAGGAAGATAAGAAGAAGCGCGAGGCGATTGATGCGAAAAATCAGCTCGAGAACGCGATTTATCAGGCAGAGAAGATGCCTTCGGAATACAAAGACAAGATTTCTGATGATGATAAGAAGACTATTGAGGAAGCTGTCTCTGAGGCGAAGAAGGTTCTGTCTGATTCTGCCGACGATAAGGACGCGCTGGAGAAGGCCGCTAAGGAGCTTTCAGAGAAGATTATGCCGATTGGGGCTAAGTTATACCAGGAAGCAAGCAAAGAGGGCTCTAAGGGTGATTCAGAGGGGTCTGAGAGCAAATCTGGTGATGACAAATCTGACGATGAGCCAGTAGAAGGCGAAGTCGTAGATAAATAATTCCCTGCTCTTGTTGGAAAAACAGGCCTGTTGGCCTGTTTTTCTAGGTGGTGGTCGGGGGAGAGTTTCCAGAGACGGGGTTTTTGTGATATAATCGGAGGTGGAAGCGTGGCCGAGTGGTTGAAGGCGCACGACTCGAAATCGTGTGGGCGGGTGACCGTCTCGGAGGTTCGAATCCTCTCGCTTCCGCCACGAGTCTTCGACTCGCGACCGGACCGGAGGTCCGGTGTTTTTTCTTTGAAAAAACGCGGAAGCTGTCCGCTATGCGAGCGCTTCCGCCATTTTTGTTTGTCAAAAATGCGCCCACTAGTGGGCGCTATAAAAGTAGTAGGTTACTGGCTAAAAGCTTTTTTGTCGTCGTCAACTTTAGTGTTGCCATAGATTTCGGTACGACTATAGACTTAGGCGCCACCACGGATTATGGCTTCACCATGGACTTCGGCACCACCACAGACTTTGGCGTCACCATAGACTTCAGCATCACCATAGACTTTGGCAGGACCATAGACTTTGGCGTCACCATAGACTTCAGCACGACCATATATTTTGGCGTCATCATAGACTTCAGCGTCACCGTAGACTTTGGCATGACCGTAGACTTCAGTATCACCATAAACTTCGGCATCACCATAAACTTCGGCATCACCACAGACTTCAGCACGACCATAGACTTTGGCGTCACCATAGACTTCAGCACGACCATATATTTTGGCGTCACCATAGACTTCAGCACGACCATAAACTTCGGCATTACCATAGACTTCAGCACGACCATAGATTTCGGCATCACCATAGACCTTGGCATTACCACGGACTTCAGCGCGACCACAGACTTTGGCATCACTATAGACTCTGGCATCACCACAGACTCTGGCATCACCATAGACCCTGGCTTCATCGTAGATCCAGCAGGTATCTTCTTGTGACAGGTTGGATTCGCTCTCTATGTATCCACCCAGATCGCCTTCCTTTACATCACCAAAATCCCGAATAGCGACTATTCGACGGATAGTTCTACCCTTCCATGACCGTGCGTCATCTTTTACAAATTTGTACTTCATTTGCTTAGCCTCCCTTCTTAAAATGCTACCTGGTATATAATTCCAAATCTAAACATTATTATAACAGACTTTGGTGATTTTGTCCAGCTGTCAAATTGGTTCGAACTTTGTCCAGATACTTCTGCCATTTTTTGTGGCTTAGTCGAATGAAAGGCGCTCCTCTTTTTGGCCTTCAGTGGTGTCGTAGTAATATGTGAGGTGAGACTCAGAGAGTTCCAAGGCAAGCGACCAGATGGTGTTTTGATTGTAGATGTAGTGAGAATTCCTAAGGATGCGGCCTGTATCTGTAAAATTATAGTTTGGCAATTCTTGGCGAATTAAATAATCTGCTTCTTCGTAGCGTAGATAGGTGTCTGCTTGTGCATTACTTTCAAGGACAGGATCAACTTTTTTGTATTCTGGCGACAGACAGTGGTTAGTATGGACGATATATTTTGCATCGGCAAAAGTCTTAGGGCGTAAAATTCGGTAATCTTTTGCAGCGTGTTCAATAATAGCAATATCACCAGATTTGTCTGCAATTAGAAAATTTTTAGGCACAGCGACCGGGACTTTGCGAAAAATCGCCAATGCTTCTTTAGTAGTATTGCAATGCTCAGCAATGTAACGGATAATATGATAAGACGAAAAGCCATAATTCCAATATTTTTCACGAAGCTTAGAAGCGGTGAGACCGATATAGAGACCATGTTCGTTAATGGCATCTTCCATGTAGAGCTTCCATGTACAACGTCCGTAATGTCCGGGGTATGTACCCTCATCTGAAAAGGCATAATAATGATAGGAGTTGCCAATTTTAAGATTATACGTTTGGAAGTAATTACGTGCAGAGGGGTCCCAATCATAATTGCGACCGACAAAAGTTTTGCCATTTTCCTTAATAGCAAAAATTGTGCAGGCGTCAGTCTTTGAGTCGTGAGCATTTTTGACGTGACGTTTTTGGTTATCAATGGTAGATGCAATTTCGTCGTAGAGAATCTCATCCTCGGGCATATTTAGAAAATGAGCAACGGCTTTGGATTCTTCCAAAAGTTCTGGCCAATACTTTTTGTAGATTTTGAGTTGTTTATTTAGGGTTCGCTTGTTCACGCGAGTATCAAAATCGTGGTTTCTCTCCGCAAGTTTTTTGGCGAGATATTCGCCAAACTCAGCATAGCTTCCAGCAAATTTGTTCATAAGCTTATTTTATCATTCTGCATAAAATTAGTTAACTGATGCCATTTTGGCGTTGATGCGGTTTAAAGTGTTTAGATATTCAGTTAGGTTGCTGCCAGAGAGGGAGCCCTGGGCGTTGTTAAGTTTAGTGGTCCAATCTGAGATCTGGCCGGTTAGTTTGATGTAGTCGTTGTACATGCTCGTCATGTCGGAAGCACTGGCGTTTTTGTACTTCTGCATGAAGGCGACATATTGATCCACCCAGGCTTCGTAGTCGCTGAGAATTTGCTTCCAGTTGGATGAAGGGCTAGAAGTCGAGGTTGTCGTTGAGGCCGGAGTAGAAGTCGTTGTAGTGGTCTCTTTTGTAGTAGTTTCCTCTTTCTGCTCGGTCTTCTCGTCTTTCTCAGGTTTTTCGCCGTCATACCAGATGCTGACCTTCTGAACATTGTCGCGGTAGACATAGGCCACGACCTTGTTGTCGGTGTTTCGACAGTTAGAGTACTCGTCTTCGTTGTTGCCGTTGCGGACGTCAAGGACGTCCCAACCGTTTTTGCGGACTTCTTCGCAAGCTTTGTCAATGCTTAAACCGTTAATATCGGTTTTGGCGAAGGATGGGCCTTTTAAGATTAGGAAAAGAACTATAGCGATGGTTGCGACGGCTGCCCCGATGATAGTCCAAAACCACCAACATTTGTAAACTGGCTTCTTGGCCTTTTGCTTTGATGTGCTCATAGGATCCTCCTTAAGTTGTTTACTTTAATTTTAGCACTAGGAGTGGGCCTGTCAATAGTTGGATCTGATGTGGTAGAATAGAGGAAAGGAGGAATTATGGCTACAGTTTTTACGAAGATTATCAAGGGGGAGATTCCCTGTTATAAGATTTATGAGGATGAACGGACTTTTGCGTTTCTTGATATTGCGCCAGAAACGCCGGGGCATACGCTAGTGGTGCCGAAAACAGAGGTGGACAAGATTTATGAGCTATCAGACGAGGATTATCAGGCGGTTTGGGCGACGGCGCGGAAGTTGGCCGCTAATATGGAGAAAGTTTTGGGTTCCAGGACGCTGTTTAAGGTCATTGGGACGGACGTGCCGCACGCGCATATTCACCTTCTACCGTATGACGAGACTTGGGAACATGGGCGTACGGTTAAATTAAGCGACGCTGAGATGGCTGATTTGGCGGAGAGGCTGAAGGTTACCGCTTAAGGTTTTTCGCTTATTAGAGAAGCTTTTAGGAGGGTTTTAGAGCATTTTTTCGGAGACCCTTGATCCTTGGATATGAAAAAGCGCCGAGATTCAACTCGGCGCTGGGGGGGGGGGGTTAGGATGTTCATATGGCGCGCTTTTCTCTGGCCCTGTAAGCTTGAACTTCTGCGTAATTGGTTGGGTTATGTAACAGATAACGACCATAGTTCCCGACAGCAAGACAATTGCCGGCGCGCTGCTCGTCGAGAGCAATGATTTCGGCGACCGGTACGGTTGTTTCTCTGTTGTCAATCAATTGGCCATGAATCTCAAAGAGCTCTTCGCGATTATGATTGCCGACTTTTCCAGTTTCGTCAAACTCTAAATCTGGGAAAAGTAGCTCTTTACCGCTTTCCTGATCTTTGATCCAATAGTGCTGAATTTCAACTGAACCTGGAGTAATTTGCAAATTTGGGTAAAGGGTGACATTGGTGTTATCCTCTAGAGTTACAGAGATGATTCCGGTTGCCTTTTTCTCTGCTTTTAAGACAGAGTGGATCAGACGGCCGCTTCGGGCTTCGCCGATCAATTGAAGCTCTCCGTTCCCTTCTACCTCATAGAGTACTTGAAGATAGTTTAGAACTGTTCCGGTACCATCTTGAGCTACTGCCATCCACCAGCTGAAATAGCTAGCAACCTGACCAGTTTTTCGGCCGGCAGAATCGTATTTAGCAGCCTGGGGCTGCTCTACGCTCTTGACACCATTTACTGGCGTGATTTTCTCTAGGTTACGCTTTGATGCTTTTGACATCTGAACACCTCCTCGTGTTTTTGAGTGCTTTGCCGGGGAGTATTTATCTCCCAAAACGTTAGTTTATAGACAACCTGTCTATTATAGCACAGAATACGATTTTTTGCAAGATGTGGTATAATTTTCTTAAATAATTTGGAGTTTTTATGAAGTTTTCGAGTGCGTATGAGCCGGATAAGTTCGAGAGTGAGATTTATGCTGCGTGGGAGTCTAGCGGAGTGTTTTCGCCTGCCGCTGACGACGAGAAAGCTTATTCGATTGTCATGCCGCCACCGAATGCGAATGGGAATTTACACATTGGGCATGGGTTAACGGTTGCGCTCGAAGATTCTTTGACGCGATATTATAGATTGCGTGGTGAATCGACTTGGTATATTCCAGGGGCGGATCACGCTGGGTTCGAGACCTGGGTAGTTTATGAGCGAGTTTTGGAATCTCAGGGTCGTTCGCGTTTTGATTATTCGCGCGAGGAACTTTATGCACAGGTTTGGGATTTTGTGCATCAGCAGAAGAGTAATATGGAACTCCAGGTCCGGTCGTTGGGGGCGTCTTGTGATTGGGGCTCGGAGACGTTTACTTTAGACGAGAAAGTTGTCCGTCGGGTTTATAAGACTTTTGAGAAAATGTGGAACGACGGGATGATTTACAGGGGTGAGAAGTTGGTTAATTATTGCCCGAAGCACCAGACGGCGTTTGCGGATATTGAGGTTGAGCATAAGGACGAGAAGGGTCATCTCTGGGACATCGCTTATCCGTATGCGGATGGTTCGGGCGAGGTGATTGTTTCGACGACGCGGCCGGAGACCTTGTTTGGCGATACGGCGGTGGCGGTTAACCCGTCCGATTCGCGATATGAGGGGTGTGAGGGCGCGCTTTTGAAGTTACCTTTGACCGACCGTGAGATTCCGATTGTGTACGATGAGCATGCGGATCCGGAGTATGGGACGGGGGCGGTGAAGATTACGCCGGCGCACGATTACGACGACTTTGAAGTTGGTGAGCGACATGGGCTTGATCGGATTCGAGTGATTGATGATGCGGGGATGATGACGGGTTGTGGGCCGGAATATGACGGACTTTCGACGGCGGAGTGCCGGAAGAAGGTTTTACATGATCTTGAGGAAGCAGGGTTGCTCCGTGGTGAACACAAGATTACTCATGCGGTGGCGCATTGTTATAAATGTGGCACGGTGATTGAGCCGACCTTGAAGGAGCAGTGGTTCATTAACGTGGAGAAGCTGGCGGCGGCGGCGATTTCGGCGGTGTCGGCGGGCGAGATTAAGTTCTTCCCTGCTTCGAAGAAGAAGGTTTTGTTGAATTATCTTAAGGGACTTAAAGACTGGAATATTTCAAGGCAGATACCGTGGGGGATTGCGATACCGATGTTCCATAAGGTTTCCTCTGATGGCGGAGCTTCTGATGCGCCGGAGTGGATTTTCGATATGCGGACGGAGCTTTCCGAGATTGAGTACGGCGGGGCGAAGTATGTGCGGGATGAGGATACTTTTGATACCTGGTTCTCGTCGTCGCATTGGCCGATTGTCTGTACGGACTGGGAAGAAGGTTTGCCTAACCCGTACTATCCGTTGAACGTGATGGAAACAGGGGCGGACATTCTGTTTGCCTGGGTGGCGCGGATGATTATGATGGGGCTTTATGTGACGGGCTCAGTTCCCTTCCGCGAGGTTTATCTACACGGGCTGGTTTTGGATGCGCATGGCCAGAAGATGAGTAAATCTAAGGGGAACGTGCTTAATCCGGTTGAGCTGGTTTCCAAGTATGGTTCCGATGCGTTTAGGATGGGGATTTTAAGAGGTCGCTCGGCGGGTATGAACCAGGCATTTTCCGAGAATTCGGTGGTTTCTGGACGTAATTTATGCAATAAACTGTGGAATTTGTCAAGACTAGTTCAGAGCATGGTTGATGAGTATGAGGGGGACGATAAGGTACGGACTTTGAATATGGGGGAGGACTGGATCTGTCGGGAGATTGATACTTGTCGGTCGGCGATTGAGAAGCAGATGAAAACTTATCGGTTCGCCGAGGCGGTGGAGACTTTGCATTCGCTGATTTGGGATAAGTATGCGGACTGGTTTATTGAGAGTCAGAAGATTTATAAAAATGTGCCGCTTCTGAAGCGGACTTTGACGGACATTTTGGTTATGCTCCATCCGTTTGCGCCGTTTGTGACGGAGGCGATTTGGCAAAATCTGAGCTTTACGGATGGTATGATTATCGAGGCTCACTGGCCTGAGCGTTTGAAATACGATCCGATTTCGGCGGCAGAGTTTGACAATGTGGCTGTGGTCGTTTCGGAAATCCGGAAGACTTATGTTGCGATTCCGGGTGGAAAACGCTGGCCGGTTTTGTTTGGTGATGATTCCCTGGCGGACGATAACCAGCTTTTGATTCAGTCTTTGACGAAGGCGCCGTCGGTAGTGTCTTGTGAGGGGCAGCCGCGAGGGATTCGGTTGGCGCTTTCTGGTCGCGAGGTTTATCTTGATGTACCTTCTGAGGTGGTTGCGGAATATGCCTCGTCTTTGGAGGAGCGGATTTTGGCGGTTGGGCGCGAGCTTGATGGGCTTAATGCGAGGATGATGAACCCGCGCTATGTCGATAAGGCGCCAGCGGAGTTGGTTGAGGAAACGCGGCGTGCGATTGCGGAGAAAGAGTCTCTGATTGTGCGTTTAAAGCAGGAGCGCGAGGCGATCTAGGATCTTTGGTTCCCTGTTGATTTCGGTTATGCTCGCTTTTTCTCTGGTTTTCTGATATAATTAAGGTGTTGTAGGTGCGGCAACCACCTAAGTACCATCCCATGGACAGGTTATTCTGTCCTCCTCGACAATCCCCCGCCCTGGTCTGGCGGAGGATACTTTATTTAAAGATGAAAAACAGGGTGATTACTCCCTGTTTTTACAATTCTTGCGAGGCTTGCTTTCCCTATTGTTTTTGAGACGCAAAAACCTGCACTACGCGAAGCGGTCTGTGAAATAAATTGATTTTTGCCAAGCGAAATTGTACTATGCTTGACAAAATGCGCAGAAGAGTTTTTGACAGTTGCTCTTTTGCGATTTCCACCCTTGTTTTGTTGTTTCCCAATTATCTTGCTTATGACCTTGATAATTGTTACGTTTATTTTAGCACGAGCGGGTTGCTAAGTCAATAGGTTTCTAAGCATAAGGTGTTTAAGCAGGGAAAAGTCCTGTGTAAAAGTGGAAAAACGGGAAGGAATTGCGATTTTTGGGCGGTGGCATAGGAGAGGGAATTGTGGTAAACTAAGATTATGGCGTATGTGCGGAAATTCAAGACTGGCTCGGGGGCGACGGGGATTCAGGTCTGCTACAAGGAGCAGGGAAAAGTTGTGAAAACCGTGCATATTGGTTCGGCGAGATCTGAAGAGGGAATCAAAAAACTGATGCGGAAGGCAGAGGCGGTGAAAAATGAGGGAAGAGTGCCGCTATTTGATTTGCCGGATTAGGGAGATAGGCTCGCTGGGTCTGTTGGCTTTAGCGGGCTTTTCGGATTAGGCGGTTGGCTTTTCGGGCTAGTTGGTAGAGGCGGTATTTTACAGGGTTCAAAATTAGATCATAGGTCCCGGAATATTCGACCTCGCGGCCGCCGAAGGATTTTTTGTACTGGGTGAACTGGTACCAAGGGTGATTTTTGTCTTCAGACTTCGTGATACCCCAGAAATCGAAGATTTTTTTGCCGTCTCGTTTGGCGTCTAGAATTAACTGGATTAAGATGATGCTGCCGGCTTGGAATTTGCGGTGTTCGAAGTCGGTCGCGGCGTGGGCGTAATAGCGGGTGTCTTTGAAATCGTAAACGAGGGCCGCGGCGATGGGGATTTTTTTAGCGGTTTCGTCGGCGGGGTCCTGATATTCCGCGATATATAGGGTCGCGAAATCACCGGATTCTAGCTGATTTTTGAGGTGCTGCTCGGTCTGAGGGATAAATTTATCTTTTTCGCCGAGATTTTTGAGAAAATCGGTTAAAATTGTGATTTCTTCGGGATTTTTGGTCGTTCGGAGCGTGATGCCTTTTTTCTCGGCATTTCGCCAGTAGCGAACTTTTCTGCTTTCCATATTTTTCAACAGATCTTCTTCGCTCGCGGTTTTTAGGTCCAAAATCCAGGTATAATGCGGATCGAGGTCGTGGGATTTTTTTGTCTTGGTGATTTTGGCGCTAGTTTCGTTGGCGGATTTGTCGGTATTAGCGGATTTTGCGCAGGAAGCGATATCCGCGGCGCTGAAAGCATAAGTGGGTTCAATGCGGATAAAATAAGCATTTTGGTCCTTTGCGAGCGTCTGAAGGGCTTTCAGGGCGTTTTTCAGGGCTTTTTTGGCCTGGGTCCTCGTCGGACTGGCCGATTTTTGGGATGTTTTAGTATTTTTTGGGAATTTCAAAGTCGGGCCGTAGGGAAGATAGAGATATGGGCCAAATGGAGTCACGCCTTTCGTCACTAGGCAGTCAAAATCGTCGCCGGTCAGGCGAAAAGTGGTTTTACCCTCTAATTTTTCGTATTTTTCCCAAATTTTGCTCTGCAAAAGATGCTCGTTCATGTTTTCCATTATATCACACCGCGAAATAACAGGGAAGAATGGGAGTTTTCCACAGGGTGGGCATAAGTTTTCCACAGGTTGGGGTTTGGTGGTTGATGTGATAAGATAGAAATAAGTAAACTAAAATTGGTGGGCGGAAAGGAAACAAATATGGCTGACAAGACAGAGACGGGAATTGAAATCTATAAGGGGGCGAGAGGGGAAGTAGTTTTTGATGTCGATGCGGAGGGGGAGACGATTTGGGCGACGCAGGCACAGATTGCACAGGTGTTTGGGGTCGATCGAACAGTTATTGGACGGCATATCCGGAATATTTTAAAAGATGGGGAACTAGAAGAAAAACGAGTATGTGCAAAAAATGCACATACTGGTCCGGATAGCAAGGTCTATCAGGTGCAGATGTATAACCTTGACATGATTATCTCGGTTGGGTATCGGGTGAATTCGAGGAAGGCGACGGATTTTAGGATTTGGGCGACGAGGACTTTGAAGCAATATCTGACCTCCGGCCTTGCAGTGAATGAGCGGCGACTTTCACAGCTTGATACGAAGCGGCTGCATGAGGTCGAGGAAATGATGGGGGTGGTTCGGAGGTTGACCGCGCGATATGAGCTAGACGCGGGCGAGGCGAATGGCGTTTTAGAGGTAATCTCTAAATATGCTGGGAGTTTTCAGGCGCTGAAAGAGTATGACGATGGACATATTGATCTTCGGGGCTTAAATTCGCAGAAGCGGAAGCAGAAGGATTTGACGCCGGCGATGTGCGAGGTGATGATTGAGAATTTGCGCGAGAGTTTGGATGCGGGAGAGCTTTTTGGGAAGAAGCGGGGTGGCGGCTTTGAAGGGAGCCTAGCTTCGATTTACCAGAGTTTTTCAGGGAAGGAGCTTTATCCGAGCGTACCGGAAAAGGCGGCGAATCTCCTATATTTCGTGATTAAGGACCACCCGTTTTATGACGGGAACAAGCGAATTGGGTCGCTCCTTTTCGTGGTGTTTTTGACGATGAATGATTGTCATCTGACTGCTTCGGGGGAAACGAAAATCTCGGATCGGGCGCTGACGGCGATTGCGCTTTTGGTCGCGGAGAGTAAGCCGAGCGAAAAAGAGTTGATTGTAAGTTTGATTTGTAAGTTGCTTGAGGGCTAGCTATAGAATACTTATTTTTGTGCTATAATATAAGCATAAGTTTTAAGGAGGTTTTTAATGAAAGATGTTCAAAAGAAAGTAAATGGATTTATCAATACAGCGATGTTTTCGTCGGTGCTGTTGGTTGTTCTTGGGATTGTGTTCTTGGTTTTTCCGGGTACATCGCTTGATATGATTCGCTGGATTATTGCGATATTCTGTTTGGCATCGGGGGCGTATTTGCTTGCTTCGGATGTGAAACAGAAAAAAGTTTCGTTGCTTTCGACATCTATGGTTGGTATTTTGCTGTTAATTCTGGGGCTTTTGTTTGCAGTGCGCCCAGAAATTATGGATATTTTCCCGATTGTACTTGGGATTTGGTTTATCGTTAGCGCGGTGGCGTCTGGTCGGTTTTCGGCGGTGCTTCGCGGGACGGCGGCAGGAACTTACGCGATTGTCACAACGATCTTAGCGTTTATTTGTGGGATTCTTCTAATCGTTAACCCGTGGGGCGGCCAGATTGCGATGGTGACTTTCTCGGGGATCATGATGATTATTTACGGCGCGTCTTCGCTCGTCGATGCGGCGGTTTTGAAGCACAATATCAACGATCTTGCGAAAAATTTGAAGGCGAGTTTTTCGGGTAAGAAGAAATAGCGGTGGTGAGGCAGGCTTTGCCTGCCTCTGTTTGCCTTTGGCAAACAGAAAATGCGCTTTGCGCATTTTTCCGTGGTGAGTCGGGAGGGGCTCGAACCCTCGACACCGGGCTTAAAAGGCCCGTGCTCTAACCAGCTGAGCTACCGACCCAAGTGGAGGGAAATTCAAAAGCTGGCTTTTGAATTTATCCTGAACGAGGGGCGGAAACGCGAAGCGTTACCGACCCTTGGGACTCGGAAACGCGAAGCGTTACCGACCCAACGTCGTTATTATAGCACATTGTTGCTGAAAAATAAATAGTTATTTTTTGATGGATTGTTTTTGGAGGCGAACGATGTTTAAAATTGCGACGATCATCGCAATAATGACGAAGAGATAGAAGTTTGAACCGCGGGTCAAGAGTAGCGCGCTATCGACGTGGTCGGCGCCGTAGGCGGCACTGTAAAGACCGAGGAACACAGCTTCGCTAGCACCGATGGCGCCGGGGATTGGCAGACCAGAAGTGGCGATGAAGAGGACCGATTGCATCGCAACGATGCCGAGAGCGGTCATTTCGCTGAGGCCGAAGGAAAGGTAGATGAAATATGGGACGAGATAGTAGAGCGTCATTTGGAGGACGGAGCGAAGAAGGGCATTGCGGAATTCGGCTTTATGGCTCTTAATATAAGCCGAGGTCTCGCCATATTGAGCCAGAGATTGGTTGATACTTTTGCGATTTTTTTCAAAACGTTTGATATGGATTTTCTTTAGAAGATCGAGGATTCCGTTGATCATTTTCTTTGCGAGTTTTGGCGAAAGAATTGCGGTTAAAAGTGCAACGAGTGCCACGCCGTTAATTAAAACACCGAGCATAAAGAGGCTCATTACTGGGCCGGCGGCGATTTCGGGCGAGAAAATTAAGAAAATAATACCAAGGCTCATGACGGCGACTTGGATGCCGCAAGTTTGGATCAAAATTGCCATTGTGGCGTTGGCGCTAGAAATACCGTCTTTAGACATATAATAAATTTCGAGGGGCTGGCCGCCGCTGGCGCCAGGGGTAACCGAGCAGAAAAAGAAGCCGATAAAAGTATATTTTAGGGCCTGTTTCATGGAGATTTTTTCGCCGAAGGAAGCTAGGAGCGTGCGGACATTCCAGGATTCAACGAGGAAATAGCCAAACATTACGGCAAGGCCAAGCAGAATAAAAAACAGGTTGGTTTCGCCGATACTGGCCATGATTTTGCCGAGATCTTGGTCTTTAAAAACAAACCAGAAAGTCAGGACGATTAAAACTGCGAAAATCACCATGTTTCCGGCGAGTCGTTTAAAAGTCTTAATCATGTCTTTGTCCATGGGTCCATTTTAGCATAAATGGCGTAGTTTTTCTAGCATAAGCGCTTTTCTTTTCCCTGTAAATATGCTATAATGACAAAGTTATGCCAAAAGATAGAATCAGAAATGTGGCGATTATTGCGCATGTTGATCACGGGAAGACTACGCTTGTTGATGGGCTTTTAAAACAGTCCCATACTTTTCGTGAGAATCAAGCGGAAATGTCGCAGACACTGATCATGGATTCGGGTGATCAGGAACACGAGCGGGGAATTACGATTACTGCGAAACAGACTGCCGTGTTTTACGATGGTTACAAAATTAACATTATTGATACGCCGGGCCATGCAGATTTTTCGGGCGAGGTTGAGCGAACTTTGAATATGGCGGATGGGGTGCTTTTGATTGTTGATGCACAGGAGGGGCCGATGCCGCAGACGAAATTTGTTTTGCAAAAAGCGCTGGATTTGAAATTGAAGCCGGTCGTGGTGATTAACAAAATTGATAAGCCGGCGGCGCGGATTGATGAGGTCGAGGGCGAGATTGCGGACCTTTTCTTGGAGCTTGCGACGGACGAATCGCAGCTTAACTATCCGATTTACTATGCGATTGCGCGCGAGGGTCGAGCAGGGAAAACTACGGAACTTGATGACGACCTGAAAGTGATTTTCGAGTCGATTATTAACGATATTCCGGCGCCGAAGATTGATGAGGAAGCCTCGAAAGGGGCGCAACTTTTGGTGGCGGCTTTGGCGCAGGATAATTATCTTGGGAAATATGCGATTGGGAAGATTGTACGCGGAAAATTAAAGAAGGGTGAGAATGTAAAGGTACTGTCTTCCGAGGGTGCGAAAGCAGGAAAGATTGATCGGATTTTTACCTATCGTGGGCTTGGAAAAGAGGAAACTGACGAGGCGGTGGCGGGCGATATTGTTGCCTTAACGGGAGTTTCTGAGGCGAATATTGGCGATACGATTGCGACTGGCGACAGTCCGGAGGCTTTGCCGACGATTGAGTTGGAATCGCCGACGCTCTCGATTTATATTGGGCCGAACACGTCGCCGCTAAAAGGCAAAGAGGGAGAGTTCACGACTTCGCGACAGATTGCTGAGCGGCTAGAGAAGGAACTTGAGACGAATATTGCTTTGAAAATTCAGCCGGATGGACTGGGTTATAAAGTTTCTGGGCGAGGGGAGTTGCATTTGTCCGTTTTGATCGAGACTATGCGACGTGAGGGGTATGAACTGGAAGCTGGCCGGCCGGAAGTGGTTTATAAGGAAGAAGATGGTGTGCGGATGGAGCCGGTTGAGGATTTGACGATTGAGGTTGATTCGGAATTTGTGGGGCCGGTTTCGCAGGAAATGGGGGTGCGGAAGGCGGAGTTGAAATCGCAAGAGTTGACTTCGACTGGCTCGACACGGTTTGAGTATGAGATTACGACGGCGGCTTTGATTGGGCTTAGGAACAATTTGCTGACGGCGACGAAAGGGACGGTAATTATGTCGTCGATTCCGAGCGGATATAAGCCGGCGGATTCGAAATATAAACCGGAACGGAATGGGGCGCTGATTAGTTTTGAGACGGGCGTTTCGACGGCTTATGCGCTCGACGCGGCACAGGCGCGTGGGACTTTGTATATCCCGCCGCAGGTCGATGTCTATCAGGGAATGATTGTAGGACTTTCTAATAAAAAAGATGATCTCGATATTAATGTTTGTCGCGAGAAACAGCTGACGAATATGCGGACGCACGCGTCGGACGGGGCGATTCAGTTGACGCCACGCACGCAACTTTCGCTGGAGCAGTGTCTAGACTTTTTGCTGGATGATGAACTGCTGGAAGTTACGCCGAAGTCTTTGCGTTTGCGTAAACGTCAGCTTGATCCGATTAAGCGAAAGCGCGAGGCGCGGGCGGCGTAGGCGTTTTGGCGCTTCGGAAAAAGATAAGCATATTGACTTTATAGGAAAAGTGTGGTATAATAGGAAAATGTAGGAGCTTTTTGCTTTTTAGCAAGGCTAGTAGTTTTATAAGGAGGTGGTTAGATGTTGGAGCTGAGAGTGTCAAAGAAAAAATGGAAGATGGTACGATTTGCCACTCCGGGCACATACATTAACGGAGAAAACTTCGCAGAAGCAGCGGCGAGAGGGTTGTTTGAGAATATCAAGAAGACGCCTTCCCGAGATAAGTTCTATTTGGCCACGGCGATTGCGGTGATGATTGCGCTTGAGGGGGAATATAATGCACAACTGTCTTACGGCAGGTTTTGTGGCGAATATGCTGCTTGGGTTGAGGTAGAGTTCGACAAGGAAATCTATATTCTCAATCCGGTAGAGTTCCGTGACATGGCGATGCGAAAAGCCGACTTGGCGAGTTTGCCAAAGAGCGCAGGGCTGACGGCTAAATGGACTTGCAATTACAAGGAAGTGTCTCGCCATCCGGCGGTGCAGGAAATTACTGAGGCGATGTCTGCGGCGGAAACTTCGGAAAATGTAATGCCGGTAATTGCTGCAGTTCGCATTCTTGACTAACCATTCGAGCCACCGTTTTTTGCGGTGGCTTTTTGTATGGTAAAATTAAGGTATGTTTATTGATACACATTGCCATATTCATGATCGCGAGACGTATGATTTTGCGATTTCGCGTCAACAAAAAAAGTCGGAGGAGGACTTTTCTCCGAGGCAGATTCTTAAGCGAGCGCGGAATAACAATGTTCGGAAAATGATAGTAGTGGGGACGTCCGAAAAGGATTCGTTGTTGGCGCGAGATTTTGCTTCGGCAGAGAAGGATGTGTACTGGAGCTGGGGGGTTCATCCTGATGAAGCCGAAGAATATGGCCTAAGCGAACCAGTAGATAATCCGGTAGCTATTGGGGAAGTTGGGCTGGATTATCATAATGGTACGGACTGTCGTGAGGCTCAGATAAAAATGTTGAGGATGATGATTGGTTTTGCTAAGACGAGAGACTTGCCTTTGATTTTTCACGTCCGAGATGCGTTTGATGATTTTTGGCCGATTGTTGACGAGCTGGGGGTTGAGCGTGCGGTCATTCATTCTTTTTCGGATAGTGAGGAAAATTTAAAGAAGGCGCTTGATCGCGGATTTTATATCGGGGTTAATGGGCTTGCGACATTCACGGATTTGCCGACGCCGCCGCTTTCGCGGACTCTGCTCGAGACTGACGCGCCGTTTCTTGCGCCGGTGCCGGTTCGGGGGAGAGTCAATGAACCGAGTTATGTACCGTTTATCGCAGAGTTTTTGGCAGAGAAACACGGGGTTGACGTTAAGGAAATTGCTAGAATTACGACTAAAAATGCCCAAGATTTGTTCGGAATCTAGTTTTGGCGGATTATTGCTAGGGTTTCGCGAACTTCTAGTTTCAGATTTCTATGAGTGCTTAGGAATTCATCGACGGCTTTGGCGGAGCCGGGGAGTTCGGGGTTATTATAGTCGTGGACGATAATAATGCCATTTTCAGCTAGTCTTGGAATGGTGAGTTTTAGGCTGATTTTGATCGAGGCGTAAAGATCGCCATCTAGGAAGGCGAAGGCAATTTTTTCGGGAAGGTCAGTTGGCTGGAGATCTTCGAAAAAAGCCTTTTTGATGATAGGGAGTCTTAAGTTGTGGCGTTTAAATTTTTCGATGACTTCACGTTTGGTAACGTTTAGCTCGCCTTGTTTGAAGGCGTCGCCGGCGGCCGAACGGTCTTCGGGCGATTTTTCGGGTAGGCCGGCAAATGAATCATAGAGCCAGAGGCGTCTTGTCGCCGAGTTTTGGAGCAATTTTTGGAGCAGGAGGGAAGTGTCGCCGCGGTAGCAGCCGAATTCGGCGAGGTCGCCGGTCTGGGTTTGAGCCAGAGCGGTCTTAGCGAAACTTAATAAAATTTCGGTTTCGGTTTTGGTCACTTGTTCGGGGGCGTCGGCGATGGATTTCATTTTGGTCCTTAATATATTTCTGAGCGAGGCATGATGTCTAAAGAATATGGGTTAGTCGGTTTTACGCCGCTCATGATTTCGTAGAAGGCGGCAGCGCCAACCATGGCGGCGTTGTCGCCGGAGAAGCGAGGTTCTGGGGAAAAAGCATCGCTTGCTTCTTCTCGGAGTCTAGCATTCGCGCTGACGCCGCCGGCGATGGCGATGGATTTTACGTCGGGGTAATTTTCGTAGGCGAGGTCTAGTTTTTCGAGCAAGATGTCCACGGCAGTTTTTTCGAATGAAGCGGCAAGATCGGCTTTTTGTTCTGGAGTGAGTAGATTTTTTAGTTCGTAGCTTGGTGTAGAAATTGGGACGCCAGCGACTTCCTGGGCGGTTCTTAGAACCGCAGTCTTTAGGCCGGAGAAGCTGAAATCGTAGGAAGGGTTATTTGGTGTATTGGGATTTCGTGGGGCGGAAGTAAGCTTTGGATGTGGGAACTTATATTTTTCGGGATCGCCAGGGCGGACTTTTGTAGTATCGGTGCCATCTGCGTTTTCGATTTTGCCTTCGGCGGCTTTCGTAATAGCCGGGCCGCCAGGGTAGGGAAGGCCAAGAATCTTTGCGACCTTATCAAAACATTCGCCGACGGCGTCGTCTCTGGTCGTGCCGATAATTTCGAAATGATTATGCTCTTTCATGTAAATAATCTGAGTATGTCCGCCGGAAACTACGAGGGCGAGGAGTGGGAATTTCGGCGGGTTGTTGGTCTCGAGCCAGTTGGCGTAGATGTGAGATTTCAAATGATGGACGGCGTAGAGGGGTTTGTTATGGAGAATTGCGAGAGTGCGGGCGGTCAAGGTGCCGACGAGGAGGGAGCCGAGCAGGCCAGGAGTGTGGGTTACGGCGATGGCGTCGATTTTGTCCCAGTTTTCGTCGCCGTTCTTATCGAGAAAATTGGCGTCTTTGAAAGCCTTTTTGATGACGGGCAAAATTGCGTCGAGATGATTTCTGGCCGCGACTTCGGGAATAACCCCGCCGTAGGCTTTGAAAATGTCGATCTGAGAAACGACGACGTTAGAAAGTAGCTCGGGTGTTTTGTTGTTCGGATTTTTCGGGTCGCCAGAAAGAATCGCTGCTGCGGTTTCGTCGCAAGAACTTTCGATTGCTAAGATGTTCATATAGATACTATACCACAAATAATAATTAGCGCATGCGGCGGAGAGATTCGATTGGGTTTTTGCGGGCGGCTTTTAGGGCTGGGTAGATGCCGAAGACGAGGCCGATGGTAAGCGAAGTACCGAGGGTGATGCCGAGAATTTGGAGGTCGATATAAGGGGCAAATGGGGTGACGATAGAAATTAGGAAGGCGATGATGTAGCCGAGGACGAGGCCAAAGAAGCCGCCGATGCCGGAGAGAATTAGCGATTCGATGAGGAATTGGAGCAGGATGTTGCCGGAAGTGGCGCCGACGGATTTTCGGATGCCGATTTCGTGGGTGCGCTCGGCGACGGAAACGAGCATGATATTCATAATACCGATGCCGCCGACGATGAGCGAAATGCTAGCAACGAGGGTTAAGATCCCGGAAACGATCATGAAGAGGCCGGAGGCTGGGTGAGTGATTTCGTCACCGTAGAGAACAGTAAAGTTAGTATCGCCAGCGTGGTCGGCGGTAATTTCTTCGTGGATCTTTTGAGATAATTCGGCCATTTTGTCGGTATTTTTGGCCTTAATATTGATTTGTTGGATCTGAAGATTTTCGTGGATAGATTCGAGATAACTAGCGTCGACGAAAACGGAGTTGTCGAAATCTACATTGTTAAAGTTAATTGGGTCATCAGCTTCAGGCAGAGCACCGACGACGATAAAGCGTTGACCGAGCATCGTGAAGGTTTTGCTGACTGGCTCAGTCGTGCCAAAGAGGGAAAGGCTGAGGCTGCGGCCGATAACAGCGGTATTTTTGCCGGATTTTTCGCCGAGGAAGGAGCCGGAAGAGATAGAAAGGTTCTGAATTTTAGCGAAATCGTGGTTTGTAGCGACAACCGGCGCAGAGCCAACTTCGACAGTATAAGTTCCGCCTTCATCATTCAGACGTTTAGCGGTCAAAGTCGCGGAGCCTTTAGCAATAGGCGCAGCAGCGGCGACTTCGTCGAGCGCGCTAATTGTCGAGACGTCTTTTAGACTGAGGTTACTTTTTAGATATTGGTTTGAGGAAGTAAGTTGTTCGACGACTGAATCGATGGTGTTTTTCTCGGCGCTTGGGCGAACAAGCATCAGGCTTGAGCCGGCGGATTTGACCTGATTTGAAACGAGATTTTTGATACTGCCCATTAAGGAGAGAATTAGAATAATCGAAGCGACGCCGATGGCGATACCGAGGCAAGTTAAGAAAGAGCGGGTCCGGTTTTCGCGGATGGAGTCGCGGGCAAGTTCGTAGTGGGTTCTAAAAAGCATGGCCATTACAGTAGATCCTCCTCTTCGACGACTGTTGTGTTGGTTTCGACAACGGTCTTCTTTGGATGTTTATGGAAGTGGACTGATACTGGCTCAGGCAGATCTTTATCCGCAACAGTCTTAATATCAGTGTCGATTTGACCGTCTAGCATATGAATTACGCGAGTGGCATAAGTCGTCAAACTCGGGTTATGAGTCACCATTATAATAGTATTGCCTTCCTCGTGAATGGCTTTTAGCCCTTCCATTACGATATGAGCGGAGCGAGAATCGAGGTTGCCAGTCGGCTCGTCGGCGAGAATAATTTCTGGTTCGGCGATGAGTGAGCGAGCGATAGCAACGCGCTGCTTTTGGCCGCCGGAAAGCTGGTTTGGCATATAATATTCTTTCGGTTGGAGATGAAAGCGACTTAAAACTTCGTCAGCTTTTTTCTCGCGGCGAGGTTTAGTAAAGCCGGAGTAGACGAGCGGCATCGTAACATTATCAAGAATATTCAAGGTCGGGATAAGGTTAAAATCTTGGAAGATGATGCCGATTTTACGACTTCGGAATTTGGCTTTTTTGCGATTGCTGATGCGATCGACAGGGGTACCGTTTAGGTAATAAGTCCCATCGCTGGCCTTATCGAGCAAGCCGAGGACATTTAGGAGGGTCGTTTTGCCGCAGCCGGACGGCCCCATGATCATAATAAATTCGCCCTGTTTTACTTGTAAGTCAAAATCGCGAAGCGCAAAGATGGCAGCGTCACCATAGCCGTAACGTTTACAGATTTTTTTCAAATCGATAATGACGCTGTTGTCTGCAACCATCGTTTCTCCACACTTTTTACGCCACCCGGATTAGTATTGGATTTATTATAGCACACTTTAAGGGAAAATGCAAGGGGTAGAATATCGTGTGGGTTTATGATAAAATAGAAAAGCATGGTAGAGTGGCCGAGTGGTTGAAGGCGCACGCTTGGAAAGCGTGTATGCGGGAAACCGTATCGCAGGTTCGAATCCTGTCTCTACCGCCATCTAAGCGGCATCCTGGCCGTTTTTTTGATATAATATAGATAATGATTAAGTTAATTTTGCGAGTTTTGGCGCTTATCGCGTTTGCGGCGTATGTACTCCTAATCGCGATGATTGTGTTTAAGGGCGATCTGAATGATTATGATGGTGGCGTGAACTATACTTTATTTTCGACGATTCAGCGGTACCCGGTTTCAAGTATTGATTTTTGGCTGAACGTGGTTGGGAATGTTGTAATGTTTTTGCCGTTTGGGTTTTTTGTGGGATATTTCTCGGGGCGGGGATTTTTTGGGTTCTTTATTGCGATGATTTTAATTTTAGGCGTGCCGGTTGGGATTGAATTTGCGCAGAAACAAATTGGGCGAGTGTTTGATGTTGACGACATTCTCTTGAACTGCGCGGGCGGGATTGTTGGATATTTTTTGCAAAAGATTTTAAGGCCGCGGCGTGATTAATGTGGTAAAATAGAGATAAGAGGTTTATTAAGTTAAGCGGTGGGAAGGAGGTGTCTTAATGTCCGCAAAGAAAAATAAACAGTGTAAGTATATTTTCGTGACTGGCGGAGTCTTGTCTGGCGTCGGGAAGGGAATTACAGCAGCATCAATGGGTGCGATTTTGAAAGCTAAGGGCTACAAGGTTACGATGCAGAAATGCGACCCGTATCTTAATGTTGATGCGGGACTTTTAAATCCAGTGGAGCATGGCGAATGTTACGTTACGCATGATGGCGTGGAAACGGACTTGGACCTCGGACATTATGAGAGATTTCTTGATTTTGAGACGTCAAAATATTCGATTACGCTTTCTGGTGGAATTTATAAAGAGCTAATTGAAAAAGAACGTTCTGGCGGCTTTCGCGGAAAGACCGTTCAGCTAATTCCGCATTTTACGGATCTTGTTCAGGAGAAAATTGCAAAAGCGAGTGCTGGGTCGGACGTTCATATCGTTGAGATTGGTGGAACGGTTGGTGATTTTGAGGGAATGGCGTTTATTGAAGCGATTCGGTTGTTTGCGAATATGGTTGGGAAGAGAAATTGTCTGTATCTCTCGGTGGTTTATGTGCCGTGGATCAATACTTCTAAAGAGCTGAAGACAAAGCCGGCGCAAAATGCGCTGATCGACCTTCGGGGATTTGGGATTATTCCGGACATCGTATGTGTTAGGACGGAAAAGCCGGCGCCGAGGGCGATTTGTGAGAAGATTGCGAAATTCGCAGGTATTTCTTCGGATGCGGTGGTAAATCTGCCGGACATTAACTCGGTTTATGATGTGCCGTTTAATGTTTTGAAGTCGGGCGTTCTAAATATTTTGAACGATTTTATGGATGATGATTCTGAGCCGGACATGAGGAGATGGGAAGAATTTTCCGAGCGGCGAAATACGAAGTACGATAAGACTGTTAAAGTTGGTTTGGTTGCGAAATATGTCGGGAATGACGACACTTATATTTGTGTAACCGAGGCTCTTAAGGCAGCGGCGGCGTGGAATGATGTTAACCTTGAGATTAAGTGGATCAATGCGGAGAAGGCGACTGAGAAGGACTTTGAAAAAGTCGACGGACTGGTTGTGCCAGGCGGATTTGGTGTACGCGGTTGCGAAGGAAAAATTAGGGCGGCGGAGTTTGCGCTCGAAAATGACAAGCCATATCTTGGGCTTTGTTTGGGTATGCAAATGGCGTGTGTTGCGGCGGCGCGGCGTGGCGGACTTTCTGGGGCTGGCTCGGAAGAGTTTTTGAAAGATGCCGACTTTAAGAAGCCAAGAAATTTCGAAAATATTATCTACATTATGGATGGCCAGGCGGGGAAAGAGTCGACTGGTGGGACGATGCGGCTAGGTGATTATCCGGCAAAACTGAAAAAGAGTTCGAAGACTTACGCGGTTTATCGTGATGGGGCATTTAAGAAAGATCCGAAGTTCAATGGCAATATTATCGAGCGTCACCGTCACCGTTACGAAGTCAATCAGAAATATTTAAAGGCAATTTCTAAGGGTGGCATTGAGGTTTCTGGTACTTCGCCGGATGGCAAGTTAGTTGAATTTATCGAGGCGCCGAAGTGTAAATTCTTTATGGCGACACAGGCGCACCCAGAGTTTAAATCGCGGCCGCTAGATGTCCACCCGCTGTTCATGAAGTTTGTTGAGAGTTTACTCTAAAGCTGCTATAATATAAGAGATGGAAGAGATTCGTGAGAAGTTAAATTTGGCGGCGCGGCAGGTTTTTGGCGAGGCGTTGTCGGATGATTTTTTGGTAGAAGTAACTTTGGCGCCGGAAGGTTCTGGTGCGGACTTTTCGTCGAATGTGGCGATGCAGCTGGCCTCAAAGGTGCATGCGGCGCCGCGGGAAGTGGCGGAGAAAATTATTTCTGAGCTTCCTTCGAATTTCCCGTTTTCAGTTTCGGTCGCGGGGCCGGGATTCTTGAATTTTATAGCATTTGATGAATATTATGTAACAAAATTGGCGGATTTTCAGGATAATTTTGAAAAAAATATATCACGAGATGAATATTCTGGGAAAACTGTGGTTTGTGAATTTTCGGATCCAAACCCGTTTAAAGTCTTGCACGTTGGGCATCTTTATACTTCTATTGTTGGCGATGCGATGTCGCGGCTAGTAGAATTCGCTGGCGGGAAGGTTATTCGGGCGAATTTTGGCGGAGATGTTGGGTTACACGTTGCGAAAACTTTGTATGCTGTCTTGAAGAATGACGAGGATACAGAGAATATTGAAACGATCGCGAAATGTTATGTTGAAGGGACTCGGGCATACGAAGAAGATGAGAAGGCTAAAGCAGAAATTGTTGAACTGAATAAAAAGATTTATCAGATCGCGGAAAAAGGAACGGAGTTTGATTGGGATGATGCGGAGATGGCTCGGTTGGCGGAGCTTTATTGGCGCGGACGAGAGGTCAGTTATCAGTATTTTAACGATTTTTATGCGCGGATTGGAGTAAAATTTGATAAATATTATCCGGAATCCATGGTCGCAAAGCGAGGGTTGGATGAGGTGCGTAAGCACGTCGGCGAAGTCTATGAGGATTCGGACGGGGCGGTGATTTTCCCGGGCGAGAAATATGATTTGCACACACGCGTGTTCATTAATAAGGAGGGTTTGCCGACGTACGAGGCAAAGGACGTTGGGCTGATTTTTACGAAGTGGGATGATTATCATTTTGATCAGTCGGTAGTGATTACGGGCAACGATATTATTGATTATATGAAGGTGGTTTTGAAGTCGATTTCGCTTTATGCGCCAGAGTTGGTTGAGAAAACGAAGCATATTACGCATGGGAATGTGCGGTTGCCGGGGAATGAAAAAATGTCATCTAGGAAGGGGAATTTTATTCGTGCGGTTGATGTATTAGACGAGGTTTCGGAGCTAGTGCCTACAGATTTTCAGGTAGCGTTAGGCGCGATTAAATATGCGTTTTTGAAGTATAAAGTTGGCGGGAATATTGAGTTTGATGCTAAGGCGAGCGTTTCTACGACGGGGAATAGCGGCGTTTATTTGCAGTATTCGGCGGTGCGTGCCAAAAAGATTCTGGCGGCGGTTGGGAACGTGACGGGCGAGTTGGCAAGCGGGGCAGTTTTGAATGGGTATGAGAAGACGCTACTGCGGAAAGTATTTGAATATAAGGAAGTGCTTTCTGAGGCGGTGACGGAGCTTGCACCGCACAAGTTGGCTAACTATTTGTTTGAAGTCTCGCAAGAGTTCTCGAGGTTTTACGAGAATGTGAAAGTTGCGGGAAGTGAAGAAGAGGCGATGAGAACAAATATAGTGGCAGTTTATCTTAGCGTGATGACGCACGGGTTAAATTTAATGGGGATTGAGGTCTCGGAGGAGATGTAATGGCAAAAACAGCGACGTTGCTTTGGGTAGATTTAGAGATGACCGGGCTTGAGCCGGGCAAAGATAAAATTATGGAAGTTGCGGCGGTGGCGACGGGTTGGGATTTGGAGCCGACGGCCGAGTTTACTGCGACAGTAAAAGTTGATCCGGAGATCGTGAAAGAGCGGATGGTTGGAAAATTCTGGGATGAGAATCCGGAATCATACAAAGCTTTAGTTTCGAAAAATGATGAAGGAAAATCTGCGGAGGAAGTTGAAAAAGATTTGCTCAATTGGATTACTAAGAATTTTGCTGAATCGGCGATACCGGGAGAATCGAAGTATAAAGGAAAGATTATTCTTGCTGGCAATTCGATTCACCAAGATCGAAAGTTTATTGATATTGAGTGGCCGGAGTTGTCGAAGAAGTTGCATTATCGGATGTTGGATGTTTCGGCGTGGAAATTGTATTTCGAAGGTGCGAAACATTTGAGGTACACAAAGCGCGAGGATCACCGAGCGTTGGCAGATATTAAAGGTTCTATTGGGGAGCTGAAATGGTATTTGACGTTTCTAAAGTAGGCGGACTTGGTAGTTTTTTTGAAGAGAAAAAAACTGTTGGAGAAGGTGTTGATACTGAAGAAGTTTTAGTTTGTAAAGTTTCTGAAGAGGGAAAGGCATTTCTGGTTGTAAGAAAAAACACGATAGAGGTTCGGACGGATCGGAAACTTGGGGGATTGCTTCGCGAGAAATACGAAAGCGTAATGGAAAGCCGCTATTTTGGGCGCGGCGGAATAGAAGTAGTTTTATCGGGACAATTGTCGGAAGAAGAACTTGCGGATTTGGTGAGATTGAGCTATAATTTAAGTGACCAATAGTTACCGTTGTAGATAAATCCCGCGAAAGCGGGATTTATCTATTTTTTGTTCTGCTTTTTTAATTCAGCAAGAATGTCTTTTAAGATTTTGTCGGTGTCTTCATTTTGTTTATCGGCTTTTTCTTCTTTCTTTTCTTCTTTTTCAGCTGCGACTTTGCCTAGGCGTTTTGCCGCGCGCTCTTTCATGCGGTTAATTCCGCGAATGACGATAAATAGGGCCATGGCGACGACGAGGAAATCGACAACGTTCTGGAGAAAATTGCCGACCTGGATGCGGGCGGCGGTATCACCACCGAAGAAATTCGGGATTTTAATGACTAAATCTGAGAAATCAACGCCACCGATCAGAATACCGACGACCGGCATAACAATATCGGCAACGAGAGAGCTGACGATTTTGGAAAAGGCAGCCCCGATGACCATACCGACGGCGAGGTCCATCACGCTACCTTGATTAATAAACTCTTTAAATTCTTTGATGAATTTGCTATCTCTAATCTTCATAATAGATTAATTATAGCATATCTTAACAGGGGAGTCTAGGTAGTCTCGTCTGAGTATTCTGAGAATTCGCTATAAAGGTTTTCTAAGTTTGAATAGGAGCCGCTTAGGAAATCTTTTAGGTCGGATTTTTTGGTTTTGTTGGAGATGTTAGATTCCATGGACATCAAGATTCCAATTTGGTAAGTCATCTCGCGGACAAATACGCGGTCTAGAAGGCCGTTTAATTTGGCGTCTTCGAGAGCAGTATTGACTTCTTCGATATAAGTTGCTTCAGATTCCTCGACTTTTTTGTCGGTTTTCTTGGAGCTAAAGTCTTCTTCGAGAATAGCAGAAGTACGGGAGGAAGCTTCATTCAGGACGGTACGCAGAGAGCTGCCCATAGAACGGAGTTTTGAGGATTTTACATCGCGATTGTATTCTTCGATAGTACGGGAAAGGTTTTCGGAGCGGAGATTTAGTTTCTGGACGAGCGTTTGCTCGCTGTTTTTATCGCCGCCGAAAATTGAGCCAATAATTATAATAAGGATAATTGCACCGATAGCCGCGCCAAGACCGATCATGATCTTGGGCGAAAATGGGAAGGGACCAGAAGAAGTTTTGGCCGGGCGGTTGCTCGCCGAAATCTGGTTTAGATACGCCATGTTATCCATAAGCATATTATAGCATATTTTAGGATGTTTTGGCGTGATATAATATAGATATGGAAGATGTGAAGGAGGAAATTAAATCTCGGCTTCCAGTTGAAGATGTGGTGGGTCAGTATATTGAGCTGAAAAGAGCCGGGAGGAATTTGAAAGGGCGGTCGCCTTGGGGCGTCGATAAGACTCCTTCGTTTATGGTTTCTCCTGATAAAAATATTTGGCATGATTTTTCGGCGAATAAGGGCGGGGATATTTTTACGTTTATTATGGAAGTTGAGGGGATTTCTTTTCGCGAGGCGTTAGAGAAATTGGCGGCGCAGGCTGGGGTTGAACTAAAAAAATACTCAAAGAGCGACGAGGAGCAGGCGAAACGAAAGGTTCGGGCGAAAGAAATTAATGAGTTAGCCTGTAAGTTTTATCAGGTGGCGATGACAAAAAATAAAGCCGCGATTGATTATATATTTTATAAGCGGAATCTTAACCGGGCGACTGCTAAGGATTTTAGGATCGGCTATTCGCCAAGTTCGGGAGCGGCCTTAACTGAGTTTTTGAAGAAAAAAGGTTATACGATTCGCGAGATGAGGGATGCGGGGGTTTTGACACAGTATGATCGCGATTTGTTTCGCGGGCGGATGATGGTGCCGTTCATTGATACTAGTGGCGCGGTGATTGGGTTTACAGCGCGAATTTTGGATAAGGGTGAGCCAAAATATTTGAACACGCCGGAAACGTTTTTGTTTAATAAGTCGCGGTATATTTTTGGTTTTTATCAGGCAAAAGAAGCGATTCGGCAGGAAGGATTTATTGTAATTGTAGAAGGGAATATGGACGTGATTTCGTCGCATCAGGCGGGGGTAAAACAGGCGGTAGCGACGAGCGGCACGGCGATGACGGAATATCAGCTCAAGGCGTTGTCGAGACTCTCGAATGATATTCGGTTGGCTTATGATGGCGATGACGCCGGAATAAAAGCGACTGAGCGAGCGATAAATTTGGCGGGGGGTATTGGCGTGAATTTATCAGTGATTTCGGATTATCATGGGGCGAAGGATCCAGACGAGTTGATTCAAAAATCACCAGAACTTTGGAAGGAAGCAGTTTCAAATTTTCGGCCAGCGGTAGATTGGCTGCTGGATAAGTATGAAGAGAAGCTGGATATTACTTCGGGGCAAGGGAAGCGGGAATATTCAGACGTGGCGATGCGGCTGATTTCGTATTTAAAGGACCCGGTTGAGAAAAAGCATTATGCGAAGAAAGTAGCGAAGATTTTGGATGTTTCGGTCGAAGATTTGTTGGCAAAAAACGTGTCGGAGATCTCGCGAGTTCGGCGGCTTAAGACTGTGAAGAATGGGGATTTTTCGGCTAACGATACGCGGGTGCTTCAGGGAATTGAAGATGATTTGTTGGCGATTATGATTTATGGCGGGGAGGCTGGAGCGAAGATCCAGCTAGAAGTTCCGGAAGACGAGATGAAGTTAGATGAACTCTCGGTGATTTTCGAGACAAGATATAAAGATTGGGAAACTTCGGCGCTAAGAAAAGAAGCGAAAGATTTATGGACTCGGCGAGAAGAGGAACTTAGGCGGGTAAAGGTCGCTGAGCTTTCGCAAGAGCTCGAGGAGTATGAAGATAAAGACGACGAAGCAAGTCTTGATAAGCAAAAAGAGATTTTGAGAGAGATCTCAAAGCTTAAAAAGGTTGAAAAAAAGAGTTAAGTTTTGTATAATTTAGGGAATGAATAGCGAAAAAGATGATATTTTGTTGAAAACCTCGCATTTGCCAGAAGAGGACCCGAGTGATAACGAGTTGGCGGACGAGGAAGAGCTCTCGGATGAAGAGCTAGAGATTACGGTTGATAATGTAGATGCGTTTGCGGACGACTCGGTCCGAATGTATCTTAGAGAAATTGGTAAAGTTCCGCTGCTTACTTTGGAAGAGGAGCATAAACTTTCGCAAAAGATTTTAAAAGGCGATAAAAAAGCGAAAGACAAGATGGTCGAGGCGAATATGCGTCTGGTCGTGTCTATTGCGAAGCGTTATACCGGGCGGGGGCTAGATCTTTTGGATTTGATCCAAGAGGGAAATACTGGGCTTTTGCGCGCGGTAGATAAGTTTGATCCTTCGAAGGGCTTTAAGTTTTCGACGTATGCGACTTGGTGGATTCGCCAGGCGATTACGCGGGCGATTGCGGACCAGGCGAGGACGATTCGTATTCCGGTACATATGGTCGAAACGATTAACAAGACCCTGCGGGTAACGCGAAAGTTAACCCAGGAATTGAACCGCGAACCGACTTTGGAAGAGATTGCAAAAGAGTTAGATATGGAGCCGGAGAAGGTTGAGCAAGTGATGCGAATTAAACAAGATATTGCTTCTTTGGACCAGAGTGTGGGTCGAGATGGCGACGATGAAGATTCGGTGCTCGGCGATTTTGTTGAAGACGAAGAGCGGGCGACGCCAGAGGATTCGGCTGCGAACCAACTTTTGAAAGAGCAATTGGCTGAAATTATTACGACACTTTCGGAGCGAGAACAGAAAATTATTAAGTTGCGTTTTGGGATTGGCGGCGGAAGACCGCATACTTTGGAAGAGGTTGGGGCGGAATTTGCAGTTACTAGGGAGCGTATTCGCCAGATCGAAGCGAAGGCTTTGGCTAAACTTCGTAAGCACAAAGACACGAAGAAACTGCACGAATACTTAAAATAATAAAGGAGGTTTATGGGCGCGCGAAAAAAGATTTTAACAGGTTTAGCAGCGGTAGTTGCTGTACTTACTTTTACAACGGTTTTGCCTGTGGGAGAGGTTAGCGCGACTACTAAAACCGAAGCGAAGAAAATCTGTAAAGATATGGGCGGGGAGTTTGGCGGCAAGACTTGTACGGTAAAAAAATATACAAAGAAAAAAGCGACTAAATGTGAAGATGCCGGAGGTACTGCATCCAAAAAAGAGGGAAAATTAGTCTGTAAATGGAAGAGTTTTACAAAAGCAGAAAGTTCTTCTGCGAGTACGACGACTACTGATGCGGACTGTGCAAATGGCGTAAAAACTTCGATTCTTGGCAATGGCGGGTGTTATACGGATGACGGCAAGGGAAGCGGCGTTTATGAAATTTTGTTGATCATTTTGAACATCCTGACTGCGGGCGTAGGGGTACTTGGCGTAGTTGGCTTGGTAATTTCAGGCATCACTTACATTACGGCGCGGGACAACGAACAACAGGTCGCAAAGGCAAAGCAACGGATTTTGCAAATTGTCATTGGGCTTGCGATTTTTGCGGTGCTTTATGTTGGTTTGAACTTCTTGATTCCGGGCGGAATTTTCGGAGCTACGGGAGATAGCTAATTTCATGAGCTTAGCGCAGCGAATTGTAGTTTGTTACAACAAGCGTTCGTCGCGATTTCGAGAAATTTCTAGCGAGGTTTTAGAGCCGATTCGTCGGGGTGATTTCTCGATTCAGGGGCGGAAGTTGGAATTGTGCGAGTTCGAGATTAAGCAGGCAAGCGTTCTAGCTAATGCGAGAAGACTGGCGAAAGTAGTCCGAGATAAGGATATTGTAATATCAGCCGGAGGCGATGGGACGGCGACTGCGACATTAAACGGGGTGATTTTGTCGGGGAAAACTGGCGTGCGTTTTTCGGCGTTGCCGTACGGGAATTTCAACGATACAGCAAGGTTGTTTGGGGTGCGGAAGCTCGCGGATATTTTAGGCAGACTAGATTTGGATGAGCGGACGAGGGAACTTTATCCTCTGGAGATGTTGGTTAATGGTAAACATTTTCGGTATGCGGCGTGCTATTTTACGGTCGGGATGTTTGCGGAGAGTACAGAGGCATTTAATAATACGAGAGTAAGGAAGAGCCTAATTTCAGGGAAGCGGTCAGTATTTTTCTCGGGGCTGACGCTGTTTTCGTGGTGGCGGAAAAATCGAAAGAAGCAATTTTTCCCGGAAGATTTTCCGGCGACGGACGTGCTGGCAATAAATGGTCGGAGCGTGGCGAAAATAATGAAGGGGGATGCTGATTTGGCATTCTCGGAGATCGGTTTTTTGGCGAGTAAGCAGAAGTTGTCGGGATTTTTTGCGATAGGTTGGTTTATGATGAGGAGTATTATTAGGCGAGTACCAGGGAAGGTCGCGGATTCGGTTAGGCTGGCTTTCTCGAAGCCGTATGAGGTAGAGATTCAGGCGGAGGGGGAATATGAGCGAAAGAAGTGTCGGGAGATTGAGATTCGAAAGGCGGCGAGTCCGGTCGCGGTGATTTGCCGGAAGTAGTTTAGTAAATCGTGGTATAATAGAGGTATGGATAAGAAAGAGGTAAGAATTGTTGCTTTTGTCGGCATGAGCGGAAGTGGTAAGAGTGTCGCGGTTGATTACATGACGGAGAAAGGCTGGCCGAAAGTTTACTTCGGGGGAATGATTTTGAAAGAGATGGAGAGGCGGGGGATTGAACGCACTGCGGAGAGCGAGAAGAAATTTCGCGAGATGATTAGAGAGACTGAAGGGAAAGAGTGGGTTGTTAAGCAGGTGATTGAGGAAGTGCGTCGGCTGATTGAGGCCGGGCAGAAGAAAATTGTTTTAGACGGGGTTTATTCTTGGACTGAATATAAGGTACTTAAAAAAGAGTTTTCTGAGCCGGGACAGATTACGTTCGTGGCGATTGTGGAGCCGAAAAAAATGAGATATAAACGGGTCGCCGAGAGGATTGAGCGGCCGTTTAATTTGCAAGAGATTAGAGATCGCGATAAGAGCGAGATTGAGAATTTGGAGAAAGGTGGGCCGATTGCGGCGGCGGATTATTACGTCTTGAATGACGGCAGTATTGCTGAGTTGCACGAACGGATTGCGGCGGTTTTGGCAGAAATCGAGGGGGCGTAATGAAGCTAGTAATTATTGACGGTAAGAGTGTATTTTACCGAGGGTATTATGCGATGGGCAATCTGTCGCGGGCGGATGGCACGCCAACTGGCGGGGTCTATGGTTTTGCGACGATTGCGATGGAGTTGATTTCGCAGATTCGGCCGGACAAGGTAGTAGTGGCTTGGGATAAGGCCAAAACGTCTATCTCCAAGCGCAAAGAGATCTATGCGGAATATAAAGCAGGGCGACAGAAGCCGCCTGAGGATTTTTTTGCGCAAATTCCGCTTTTGAAGGAATTGGTAGCGGCGCTGGGCTGGGCGTTTGTGGAGTGTGACGATTATGAAGCGGATGATATTATTGGGACTCTGGCTCGGCAAGCAGACGAGGAAGGGGATTATGAGACAATTATTATATCGTCTGATCTTGATATGTTGCAGATTGTGGACCAGAATACGAAAATGTACAGATTGCTTAAGGGATTCTCGAAGTTGGAAGAGATGGATGTTCCGGCGGTTGAGGAAAAGTACGGTATTTTAAAAGCGCAGTTTTTGGATCTGAAGGCGCTAAAAGGCGATGCGTCGGATAATATCCCGGGCGTGCCGGGAGTGGGCGAGAAGACAGCGGTGAAATTGCTGAACGAATATGGCTCGCTCGACGGGGTTTATAATAATATTGATAAAATTTCGGGCTCGGTTCACGACAAGTTAGTCGCGGGGAAGGACTCTGCGTACATGTCCTACAAGTTAGGGAAGATTATGCTTGATGCTCCGGTAAAACTTTCGGATATGCCGAATTTAGTAGTGGATGGGCAAAAGATTATTAAGGAGCTGCGTAGTCTAGAGTTTAATTCGTTGATTCGGAAATTTGAGAAAGTTCTAGGGGAGCCGGAAAAGCAGGAGCGGCCTGCTTCGGCCCCGGTCGATTTGAAGAAAGTCCCAGAGGATTTGATAGTCAGAAAAGATATTAAGATGGCTATGCATGAGGACGAGGCTTTGGCCGAGAAGATATTGGGAGGCGCGAAGTTTTGGGACCTAAATCAAGGGGCGTTTTTGTTGAATCCGCTAAAATCGGGGGCGAGGAAAGACCTTGATTTGGAGGTGGAAGACGCCGAGGAATATCTGCGGCAGAAAGAGGAATTTGAGAAGAACCCGAAATTGTATAAGATTTTTCAGGAGTATGATTTGCCGCTGATCCCGGTGCTTTTTAAGATGGAGAAGAAGGGAATTGAGATCTCGCGCGAATATTTTGAGGGGCTAGCTAAGGAGTATAAAAAAGAGGTTTCGGAAATTGAACAAAAAATTTATACACTAGCTGGGAAAGAGTTCAATGTTAACTCGCCGTATCAGTTAGCGGAGGTTTTGTTTACTGATTTGGGGATTCCAACTAAGGGGATAAAGAAGACGTCGCGCGGGTATTCGACCGGGGCGAAAGAGTTAGAAAAACTGCAAGATATGCACCCGATCGTGCCGGCAATTCGAGAATATCGCGAGGCGGCAAAATTGCTTAGTACGTACATTACGCCGCTGCCGGCTTTGGCTGACTCGAAGAATCGGATTCATACGACGTTTACGCAAGACGTAACTTCGACCGGGCGGCTTTCGAGCGTGAATCCGAATCTGCAGAATATTCCGGTACGAACGGAGGAGGGCAAGCGGATTCGGGCAGGGTTTGTTGCGGGCGCGGGGAGAGTGTTCGTTTCGGCGGATTATTCCCAGTTTGAATTGCGCTTGGCGGCAGTACTTGCGGGGGATAAAGCTTTGATTTCGGATTTTAATTCGGGAGTTGATATTCATACAAAAACAGCATCCGATGTGTTCGGCGTGCCGTTTGACCAGGTTACTAAGGCGCAACGACGGGCGGCGAAAGTGATTAATTTCGGCGTTTTGTATGGGATGAGCGCAAAGGGTTTGGCGGAGGCGGCAAAAATGAGTGTCCCAGAGGCGAAAAAGTTTATTGATGATTATTTTGAGGTGCGGCGGCCGATTCGGGAATTTTTGGATAAGGTTTTGAAGCAGGCGCGCGAAGAAGGACATGTTGAGACTTTTTATGGGCGGCGACGTCCGACGCCAGATGTGAAATCGGCTAATTTTATGGTCCGGATGGGCGCAGAGCGGGCGGCGCAGAATATGCCAATTCAGGGAACGGAAGCGGATTTGATGAAACGGGCCATGATTTTAGTCGACAAAACTTTGCCGGAAAAGGCCTCGCTAGTGTTGCAAATTCATGATTCGCTAATTGTGGAATGTGAGGAGGAGCAGGCGGCGGAGGTTTCGGAGATTTTGAGAAAGGTAATGGAGGGAATTGCGCCGGAGCTGGCGATTTCTTTGGCGGTTGAGGTAACGAGTGGGCAGAATTGGGGAGAGTTGTAAGCCGTGCCGGAGTTGCCTGAGGTAGAAACGATTCGGCGCGGACTTTTGGATTTTTGTGTCGGCAAAAAAATTAAGCGAGTAAAAGTTCTCTGCGACAAGTCGTTTATTGGGCCTTCCGAGGCGATTCTGGGGGCGGAGATTTCGGAGATTCGACGGCGAGGGAAGGCACTTTTGGTCGAGCTTGATAATGGGCTGACGATTATGATACATCTAAGAATGACGGGACAGCTGATATACCGAGGGATGAATACGGGAGTTTTTGCCGGTGGTCATCCGTCGGATAATTTTGTGGATGAGCTGCCAAATAAACAGACGAGAGTGTTTTTAGAATTTGCAGACGGAGCGCGACTATTTTTTAACGACCAGCGGAAGTTTGGCTTTTTGAAAGTTTTGCCGACGGACGAGGTCTCTCTAGACAAATTTATCGCGAGCCTTGGGCCGGAGCCTTGGGAGATTACGGGCGACGAGTTATATGAGAAGTTGCAGAAACGTAAGGGGTCGCCGATCAAAGCGGTGATTCTGGACCAGAAAATTATCGCGGGGATTGGGAATATTTATGCGGACGAGGCGCTATATTTTGCTGGCGTTTCTCCGGCGAGGAAGGCGGGCGAAGTTTCGAAAGAAGAGGCGCTGAAGATTGTAGAGGGAGCGCGGGACGCGATGGAAAGATCGCTCGAGTCTGGCGGTTCGACGATGGCGACTTATGTCAAGGCGGACGGGACGAAGGGTGACTATCTGGAACTTTTTGCGCGAGTGTTTAATCGGCAGGGGCTGGAATGTCAGAGATGTGGGGCGGAAATTTTGAAAACGCGGGTCGCGGGTCGAGGCACGCATTATTGTCCGGAGTGTCAAAAATGATCTATGTTTTGTCGGGCTCGGATCGGGTAAAAATTGGCGAGGCGGTCGTGAAGATTTTGGGGGCTTCGTATGAAGTTTTTGAGGGTTCTGAACTTAACGTTCAAGATTTGATGAATATTTTTCGGGGGACGACGTTGTTTTCAAAAGAGCGCAAAATTTTGATTAAAGATTTGACGCCGGCGCCAAGTAAGAAAGAGGCAGAGGGGAGTAGCGAGGCTGATTCGGCGGAAAATGTTAGCGCGCCGGGAGGGGACGTGGACTACTATGCGGAGCTTTTGGAATATGTCGATACACCGCATACGGTAGTAATTTGGGAGACTAATTTGTCGCGGAAGAAATCATATAAGGATTTCATTAAGTCGCCAAAAGTTCAGACGAAGAAATATGACGCTATGAGGCCGGCGGACGCGGGGGTGGTGTTTGAAATTTTAGATACGGCGCGGTTTGATGGGCCGGCGGCGGTACGAATGGTCGAAAAGATTAAGAAAGACAATGATCCATATATGTTCTTTGGGCTGTTAGTTTCGCAGGCGCTAAAAAAAGGAGACCGGAGAGTTCTTAAGGGGCTTTCCGATCTCGATATGCAGATGAAAACGTCGACAATAGAGCCTTGGGCGCTTATTTCGTCGTTTTTGCTGCAGGTTTCTTCGCTGTAGTTTTCTTAGCGGCTGGCTTAGCGGCTGGCTTCTTTGCCGGAGCTTTCTTCGCGGCGGCTTTCGCAGGCTTTACACCGGCGGCCTTGGCGATTTTAACAAGCGCGGCTTTGCGGCGAGAAGCGGTATTCTTCTTAATCAAGCCTTTTTTCGCGGCTTTGTCGTATTCGGACTGAGCCTTGGATAAGTTCGCGGCAGTTGGATTTGCTTTAAACTCTTTCAAAGCGAGCTTAATCGACTTCTTGATTTCTTTATTATGCTCGGTGTTTTTGACAGCCTTCCGAGCGGCTTTTTTAGCAGATTTAATAATCGGCATATTTTTCCTAACTTAAATTATTATTAACTTTTGCTTATTATACATTATTTTCTAAAAAAAGTCCAGAAAAAGTGTTGACAAACAAAAATTCTTATGGTAAATTAGGGGTATAAAGGTCAAAAAATAAAAATGCCAGAAGAAAAAGCACAAACTAAGCCAACTAATGATACGCTGAAAAAGGTCGTAGAGAAAATCGACAATGTCAGCAATATCTTAGTTGCGGTTTCGAAGGATCCGACAGCGGATGAGCTTTCGGCTGCGTTGGGGCTGACCATGATGCTGGATAGTATCGGGAAGCACGCGACGGCGATTTATTCTGGTAAAACTCCGGATATGATTGAGTTTTTGAGCCCGGAAAAGACCTTTGAGTCCAATACTAACAGTTTGCAAGATTTTATCATTGCGCTGAATAAGGACAAAGCTGATCACCTGCGGTATAAGGTGGACGGCGAATATGTGAAAGTGTTTATTACTCCATACAAGACGACGCTCGACGAGGGTGATCTCGAATTTTCGCACGGCGATTATAACGTGGATCTCGTGATTGCCCTCGGCGTGCAAACGACGGATGATTTTGATAAGGCGCTGTATGAGCACAGCCGAATTATGCATGATGCGGGGTCGATTAATATTACGGACGAGGAGCCGGGGAAGTTTGCGGAGCTCGAATGGAACGAGCCGGGCAAATCTTCGGTTTCGGAGATGATTGCCGACCTGGCTTATGCGATGAAAGACAAGGTGAAGCTGAATAAGGCGATGGCGACGGCGCTTCTTACGGGGATTATTGCGAAGACGGATCGGTTCTCGAATGATGAGACGACGCCGCGGACGATGGATGTGGCGGCGAAGTTGATGGA
>JAFRLA010000021.1 GCA_017431465.1 Candidatus Saccharimonadota bacterium | reverse complement strand
CCTTAAAAGTTCGAACGCCCCTTGGGACGCGTCCACATCTCTTTGCCTGCAAAAGTATACCTCAGAACTCGCATGGCATCAGAATAGGGTAATCCTTTTTAGGTATAACCTTGATCTTTGCTGTGTATTCGGGGTGGTCAATACACCAGTCCACAACCATGCAAAGCCGAGCAACAACGTCTGGTCGCCCCTCACCAAACGAAGAAAATATTGAACCCGTCGAAAGGCGGTGTTTTTATTTGGCTGAGAGCAAGTAGCTTTTCTTAATCAGCTCAAACACCACCTCATTCGGCAAAGTCCCATCAAGCCAAATAGTGATCCAGTTGTTCTTATTCATGTGATAAGCCGGGAAGATATGATCACTTGTCTCAGCAAAATCATAAGTCTGATTTTTATCGAACTTGAGATTGATAACGTCGATTTCTTTATCCTCTTTTAGGCCTAAACTCTTGCTGGATATAGTCGCAACTAGTGCAAACCATTTACGATTATCGCCATGACGAAAGACTGCATAGCCAGGGTAACGTCCGGGCCATAAGAATTCTGGCCCGGCGCCGTATTCAGATTTGATATGCTCAATTATTTTATTAATCTGCATTGCCTCTCCTTTTTAATGCGATGATACAAAAACGGACGAAATTAGGATCTTGACGACAAATGCCAATGGTCGCCATATTCGCATTTGTAGACCGTGAGCTCTGGCGCGGCGTGGTCGTATTCGGCGACACGGGCGGCGACTTCGGCTTCTTCGCGCGTAGCATAGCAGATTTTCTGGGTTTCGCCGACCCAACAGCGTTTTGGCTCGTATGCGCCTGTGTTTATCTTGCTCATTTTAACCTTTTTGACGCCACTTAGCGTAATTTAAGATATCCATAGACTTATTATAGCATGCTTGGGCGGTGAGACTTTCGGGGTTTTGGGAAACGAGCAAAAACCGCCCGGGTGGGGCGGTTCTTTGGATCTAGCGGGATGCTAAGGCTAGGACGCGGCTACGCAGCGCACTGCAAATCCGAACCACTTGCGGTTGCCGTGCTGAGGGTTGAAGTTGCCATTAGAGTCGAAGCGCAAGCCGTACGCGTACGTCTCGGAATTGGCCGTACACGACCAATAGTGGGCGTAGTCTGACGGATGGTTGACGACCGAGCCGCCGCTCACGTAGCCGGTATAATTGAAGTTTAGTGGGGCGGCCATGAATTTATCTCTCTGGGTAGCATCAGAGCGGTCAGAGCCATTTCCGCCATAAGCTACGTCTAGACCTGCGAATTGGCCAGAAGCACCACCAGTTGGGAGTTTCCAGCCTTTTGGACAGATGGAAGAGTTTACGTTTACATTAGCTGCGGTACTGTAGGTGCCAGAGCCAGCCGTGGCGGCATACCAGTTGTAGAGATAACCGTTAGGCGCACCAGTTTTACGCATTAGAGATTGATCGTCGCAGGCGGAGCTGTTTTCTTTACACCATTCACCGGTATTCTCAGTGGCGAGAGTGAAATTAGAAGAGACATCGGAGTCAGCGGAAGTTAAGGTAAGAGCGCTATCTCCGCCGAGTTTAAGATCTTGGGTCATCCAGATGTTGCCGTCTGCGAGTTTAGCGGCGGTGTATTCCTGACCATCACGAGAATCTACGAGGACGTAGGTCGTGCCAGCTTCATCGCCTGCGTGTTCGGCAGCGGAGAAGTCTTGCATATTGCCATCATTTAGGCTATAATCACTATCTAGCGCAGTAGCAGTGTAGGTAATGATGTCGCTGTAAGTATCGGTCTTGGTAAGGCCGGAGGAGACGGCGTAGTTTACGGTAATATCGGTGCTGTAGCTTAGTGGGTTAGTAGTATTAGTACCTAGGGCAGCGATAGTGGCTGGGGTAGCAGTGCTGATTGGCATAGTAGTCCAGGAAGTGATATCTCCGCCTTTGAAGGCCCAGCCAGCTACAGTTGGGTCGATAATAGTATCACCAGAAGTTCCATCTGTGGTAGTGGTGATACCAGCTGGGATGTATTGGTTTTCTGTAGTAGAGCCAGCTTCGTTTCTTAGAGCATTGTCTGTATCGGCATCAGTGACTTCTAGTTTGAATTTGCCAGTGTTGGAACGGATAGAAATGTTAGAATAAAGAGTGGTCGTATCAGCTTGGTTAGAAGAAAGAGAAAGGCCAGTAGCCTGAGATGGGCCAGCAGCGGCAGCTGGGTCGCCTGAGCCTTCTGCAGTGGCTGGGTTATAGCCTATGAAGCCATACTCTCCGGTGGCGTCTGCGTTAGAATGAATACGCATAGCAAGAGATGGGGTTACTTCTGTTTCTACTTCTACATCACCAGAGACATCAAGAGCATAGGAGAAGGCTGGGAAAGCGGCGAGACCTAGGCCAGCTACTACGCCGAGAGTGGCAAATATTTTAGTATTAGTTTTCATAGAGTATGGAGTTCCTTTCTTTTATTTTCTTTTTTTATTTTAATATGACCTATTATGGTTTCATATTAGCATAAACAAAATGAAAAGGCAAGTGGTTTTCATGTAATTTACAACAGGCTAAAAGTTTTCCGCAGGCTAGATTTCGGCGAGTTCATACTCGCGTGAGCCGAGGCCGAGCGACTCGGCATACGGCAAAATCTCGCGGCCGAGGCGCGAGTCGATACGCTCGATTAAAGCCTTCACGCCTTCGTGTTCTGGATTTTCAGCGGCAAATTGCCAGACCATGTCGATAAACGCTTGGTCGTTGGCGACCGGGTCGAGCGAAGCGACAATGCCGAGGTCTGGCATGACCGGGTCGTCCTGGTCCGAAGCACAATCGCACAAAGTCGAAATCGCGTTCATGACCGTAATATAAACAATCTGCTTCCCTTCCGCTTTTGCGTAATCTGCAACTGCGGTCGCGGCCTCAGCCATGCTCTCGATGAAATCAATCTGCTGATGTTTCGAAACCCAGCAAAGCTTCGGGCTTTTGGTCTTGCCACAAGAGTGGATATAGGCTTTACCGTTTCTAGAGGCAAAACCAATACTCTGGTTTTTCAAATTCGCGCCAAAACCGCCCATGATGTGGCCCTTAGCATGCGCGAGATTTACAAACGAATCATAATTATCAAAATGTGTACCAATTAAATCATACTTCAGATGTTTCGCACCGGCAGGAACCGGAATCTCTTTCTCGCCGTCGGCATCCATAATATCGACCTCGGCAAACTCCGTGAAGCCATGATCTGCAGCGGTTTTTAAATGATCCTTTTCATTATTCCGCGCGCCAGGATAGGCAGTGTTACATTCGACGATTGTGCCGTTTAGAGATTTTACAAATGGGCCGATCAAGTCGGCTTTAAGATAGCCTTTTGAGCCTTCCTCGCCGGTAGAGACTTTGACGCCGATTTTGCCACTCAATTTTATGTCAAGAGCATCATAAATTCTTCGTAGACTTTCTGGAGTAATTTCTTTGGTAAAAAACACTTCGCTCATGCCTCTATTATATCAGAAATATGATATAATTATAGGCATGAAATTGCGAGAAAATGTACCGATTTCCGAGCTTACAACTATGCGACTGGGCGGCTCTGCTCGATTCGTTGCGGAAGTCTCAAGCCTGCAAGATTTACGCGAGGCGTATGAATTCGCAGAAAATGGCGGCATAAGCGATACTTCAGCTAAAACTAGCGACACGAAAAAGCCTCTGCCGGTGTTTATCCTTGGCGATGGCGCAAATACTATTGGGCGCGACGAGGGATTTCCTGGTTTGATTATTTTAAATCGCCTCAAAGGCATGGAAGTTGTTGAAGAAACTTCGGACGATGTTTTGGTTCGAGCGATGGGCGGCGAGAATTGGGACGCATTTGTCGGATTTTGTTCGGAGCGCGGATACTCAGGAATCGAATGCTTGTCGGCAATTCCAGGGACGGTTGGTGCGGCGCCGGTTCAGAATATTGGTGCATATGGCCAGGACATTTCTCAAACGATTGATAATGTCGAAGCGTATGACACTAAGACTCATGAGATGGTAGTAATCGGGCGAGATGAAATGAAAATGAGCTATCGGTCAACAATTTTCAACACTGGCGCTGACGCAGGTCGCTATTTTATCACAGCCGTAACTCTACGTCTTGAAAATGATGAAAAACTTGAGCCGCCGTTCTATAATTCTTTACAAAAATACTTAGATGAGCATGGAATTTCGGATTATTCGCCGGCGAATATTCGAGCAGCAGTCAGCGCGATTCGTTCCGAGAAGTTGCCAGACCCAGCGGTCGAGGCAAGCGCTGGGAGCTTCTTCAAAAATATCCATCTGTCGGATGAGGAAGCCGAGGAAGCCAAACTTAAAGGTCTGAAGATTTACGATAAACCAAACGGCGATCATGTCTTGAATGCTGGCTGGTTAATCGAAGCGGCCGGGCTTAAAGGCAAGGCGCTTCCTGGCGGTTTTCATATTTCCGATAAAGCGGCGCTGATTTTAATTAATGACTCAGCGAAATCATATAAGGATCTAGAGCAAGCTCGCGCCGAGATTGTGCGAGCAGTGTTTGATAAATTTGGGTTCAAACTCTCGCAAGAGCCAGTGGAGATTGTCGCATGAGTGGTTCTGATGGGCGTGATTCCAGCAGACGTGTGAAAATTTTAGATGGACGAGAGCTTGCCGGTTTCGTAAAAGAACGTCAGGCAGCAGAAGTTCGGAGCATCATGGGGCGAGGTGGCGTCGATAATCTTGGGCGGCCGCCGAAGCTTTTGATTATTAGAGATAGCGACAACCTGGTGATTACGAAATACGTCGGGTTAAAGGCCCGCTACGGTGAGGATATCGGAGTCTTAGTCGAAGATTTTTGCGCCAAGTCAATCGAGGAAGTCCGCGCACGAATTTTAGAGGCAAACGAGGATCCTGCGATTTCAGGAATGATCGTGCAATTACCATTGAAAGACCCGACCAAGACCGATGAGGTCGTTTCGCTTATTGCACCAGAAAAAGACGTCGATGGACTGTCGGGAGCTTCGTCGAAATTTGATTCGGCAACAGCAACGGCGATAAACTGGCTGCTTACTGGCTATGATATCTCCCTGGCGCCGCCAGCCAAGATTGCGCTTGTCGGGCGAGGAAGATTAGTCGGCGGGCCACTGATTCGGATGTTTGAGGTGTCTGGCTACGATTTCGATGTTTTCGGCCACGATTCTGACTTGACAAAACTTAACCAGTATGATATAATCATAACAGCGACAGGCAAGCCGCGCCTGATTTCTGATTCGATGATAAAGCCGGGGGCAGTAGTTGTTGATGCTGGGACGGCAAGCGAGGACGGAGTTCTAGTCGGCGATATTGATGATAAGATCCGCGAGCGCGATGATCTTCGTGCGATTACGCCAAAAGTTGGCGGCGTTGGTCCGCTAACGGTCAGTGTCTTGTTTGATAATGTAATTCGCGCGGCCGGAAAATAGTCTTTCGGGGTTAGAGATTGCCGTTGATATAGTCGTCCCAATCTTCAGTAGATGGACCTTCTGGTTTTGGTTGAGGTGGAGGAGTTGGGGACGATTGATTAGCGTGAATCTCGCGAAGGGTATCGTTGATGTCATTTAGAGCCTGCGTCTGAGCTTGAGCTTCGGTTTGTTGAGTGGTAACAGGAGGAGTGTAATCCTTTGCCATTTTCTCGAGTTGTTCTCTAACCTCAGGCTTGAGCTGAATATTCTCGTTATTGATAGCCTCGTATGCAGTTTGAGAAATCGCGCTCTTTTCGGCTTCTGACATATTGCTATTGTAGGATTGAACAAGGCGTTGGATCGCACCATCGTCTGCGGCACCAAGCGTCTGGGCGGTGTATTTCATCGCACCGTCGCCACCGTGTGAGTCTGGGCTAGAAGTAAGGTCGCCACCAGCCGCGGCATTAGCCCAGTTAAAGAGACCACGGTTAACATTTTTAATATCACCAGCATGCTCGTTGACGAGATGGCTGGCCGCGCTAGAAATCCCGGCTGTTTCGCCTTTGCTATATGCATCTTGCATAGCAGTTTGAATAATATTGCGTCCACCATCAGTCGTGGCAAGTTTGTTTTGGAAGGCGAACACGCGGCTCTTAGCTTCAGCGTTGTTTGGATCAGCATTTAATGCTGCTAAAGCCTGACGATATTCTTTACCAATACCGGTCGTAAGTGCCTGACCACCTTTACCCATGTTATCTACAACAAGGTTGCCATTCTCATCTTTCATGCTACCGATCAAGGCCTCCTGGTCCTTAACTGCCTGCGCCATATCCGCCGCTTCCATACCAGCATAAGCGGCTTTAACGTGACTATCATCAAGCATGCGTTCGGCGCCACTTAGAGCAGCCTGAGACTTTAGTACCGAGGATTGGGCTTCGCCCATAGACCGCATCATGCGTTCGCGCCCACTTTGAGTAGTGAACCTACTTAGGCGGCTATCTCCGCTGGCAATTCGGCGACGGAATTGGCCAAACTTGGTCACCTCACCATTGCGATTGACTCCGGCACGGCGACGTTGGAGGGTGCGTTCTTGATAGTCTTTAACGCGATCAGAGTTACGGATTCTGTCGTTGGCTCTTCTGGTTGCGCCGCCACGGATGCGTCCGCCAATACCGTTGATCGTCGCGCCAACATTGCCGAGCGCGGCTAGTGAACGACGAAGTAGGGTTGGAACGAAGAAATACGGAACAACGCTGACTAACATAGCGGCAAGCTGGAAGAAGAAATCTTCGCTATTCACGCTCAGCAAAACTGCACCAGCGAAATTACCGCCGCCAATTAACAGGCCACAAAGTGGGTATACTATAAGTAGCGATACAAATATTTTAACCCAACTGTCAAAATATTTTTTGGTATTCGGGAGCATGTAGCAGACTAGCGCTAACGGGGCGATGACCGTGAGAACGACCACACCGGCTTGACGAACGCCGAGGATTAAGAACAGGAAGAAGATTGAGATAAAGACACCAAGCACACCGAGTAGTAGCGGGATAATGACGATTAGGCCTTGGCTGAAAATTGCAGCGCCGCCGACGAAAGCAGCAATGACCGTAGTAACTACAACGGCACCGTCGGTCACTGCGCCCGAGCCTTTGCTTGTTACTGACGAGAAGTCGATATTCTTAGCGAGATTGTCGAACAGTCCTTTGAAGCTGAAGCCCAGAATATTGGAGACGTCCACGGCGACTTGGCAAATTATAAATGACAAATTGATGAGCAATGCCGCGATAATAAGTCGCGGAAGAATGCGTTTGATTCCGTAGTTATCGATGCCGATACCAGTAAGCTGGGAGAAGATAACTACTAAAATCATAATCGCGAAAGCGATGTTTGCAAAGGTCTGGAAAATTTGCCAGCTTTTATAGAGTCCCCTGCTTTCGTCAAAATTTTCTGTGCGAATTGTCAAAAACGGCGCAATAACCTTGTCGTACAGGCCCTGAACGGCACCTTCTAAAGCTTCAAGCGCAGAGCAAAGGATCCAGCCAAGCGCGCCGGCTTTATCGTAACAGGAAGTTTCGTCCTCGGTCTGTGCAGCCTGCTCGCTGGCCTGGCCGATTTGACTAACGAGATCGGCGGAAATCTTACTTAGCTTGCTATTTTTCATGACATCAAGAATACTCAAAAACCCGATACGGCCAGGAGCATTAGGCATAGAAGCTAGATTTTTAGAAGGCCCCCCTTCTACGCCATAAATCTCATCGTTGAAATGGGCAGTAGCCTTTGCATAACAATACTGGGCTTTGCCATCTTCTCCGGTAAACAGCCTTGTCAAATGCCATGCGGATGGGTCACTGGCATCGCCCTCGACTACAGTATCTTTTGGCACATCACTTTCCTTGTCGGCGCAACCCGTAACAGCCATCCCGTAGTACGACACGAGATAGTGTTGATAGAGAGCCAACCGTTCTTCTGAGCTAATATTTAGATTTGGGTATTCCCTATTTGTCAGATTTTTATAGGCGTTCTTATAGCTAGACTTGTCGGAATACGAAAGGTCCAACTTATAAACAGTCTCTGAGTCATTTGTCTCGGACGATGCGAGAGAATGCCCTTGATAATGATATGAGATTTGAGGGACTGTCGGAGAATAAATGCGCTGCTTCCCGTAAGCATAAGCGCTCAACATATTATTCAGGCTCTTAATTAAATCGTCCCATTTAGTTTCTCCGCTTTTTACTCCAACTTCTAAGTAGTTACCGTCGATTTCAATTCGGTTGCCATTGATTGCTAAAATGACTTTACCGTCGACATACGGAGTCAACGCAAAAACGGCGTCATCTCCAGTAGTAGATTTAGATTCCTTTGCTCCAAGCCTGGAAACAACCCCCGAGCTAGACACGTCGGCACAAATCGTAGGGTTTACGGCGTTTTTATTCCTAATCTGACTATCGTCCGTGTACTCGAAACTAAAAGTCTCGCATTTTCGTGTTCCGTTAGTAGTAGCCTCCTTGTTGTAACTGTAACCAAGCTTGTTTAATAATGCTACTGCCTGATCAGTGCTCGCAAATACGTCGCTACTCACAGGATTTGGCAAAACTTCCATTAGCCCTGCGCAGGTATACTCATCTTTATCAAACATGCTTGGAGGCAGGCCGACCATAGGAGTACTGTCGTCAACTAGATCAGTCAAACTCTTGACATCTACAGCCCTGACGTTGTCCTTGACTTTCCCTTTAGTGTAACAATTGTATATCGCCTCCGCAACATACTTATATTCTTGATCCTCGATAGTCGTAGCGGCAGAAGCATTGGATGGCAAGATAAAATTAGCAAGAACGGACGTTAACAAAACTGGGATTCCGGCAACAAGATATTTGAGTCTGATACGTTTCACGATTCGTCCTCCTCGCCATCTTCCTGGTCTATAGCCTCGAAGCTCTCTTCAATGTCATAACAATCAAATAAAACGTCTTCAAGTTCAGATTGGCTAGCGTCCTCCGGATAAACTCCCGTTTCAGCATATTTGTACATAGCATCAAATAATTGTTTATAGTTATCGATGATGCCAGTCACCTCTGGCGGATAATCATCGGCGTTTTCTTCGAATGCGTTGTAGAAACTGTCAAATAAGCTTTTTGCTTCATTCATAAATTCCATATCGCCATCGATGATTTTACTAACAATCAGGAAGCCGTCCAGCTCATCTTCACTCGGTATGCGTTCGGTCGAAGCCTCGCCAGAAATGATGAAGTTGACATACTTATTAAAAGCCTCAGCGACATCGGCGGAGACGTCGGCGGAAACTTCGTCGCCAGAAGAAGTAGAAGTACTAGTGGATGATCCTTTATTCAAGTTGATGACAACAAGTACAATTGCAGCAACCGCTAAAACAGCCGCAACCACAATGCCAATAATAAACTTTTTATTTAGCGGCTTTTTTGGGCCGGAACCGCCGGAACCAGAGCCGCCAGATGGCGGGATAATAATATCGCCGTTCGGGTTCGTATCCTTGAAACGATTCTGGGGGTTCGCAAAAATAGACTTCCCTGTTGCTGAAGCTCCCGTACTCCCAGAATTTACGCCCACCTGAGGCGGAGTCTGATTTGGATCCATTATGCTTTTATTATAGCATAAGCAGGACCAAAAATGCAAGAGAAAAACAAAAAGCCTCCCCCGGAGGGGAGACTTTTTGTTGGGCTAACTGACCACCCGAAGATAACTTCGTGGAGCGGTCTATTAGCGAAGTTGTTTACGGCTAGCAATGTAGTAACCAGCAGCGGCTACGATCGAGCCTGCGCCAAAGACACCAGCAACGATAGCTTCAGGACCGGTTTTCGGCAAAGCCGAAGGGGTCTTTTCGTCTTTGGTACAACTCTTCTGGACCACAACATCAGCGGAGTCTTGGAGGGTAATTTTACCCACACCGATCTGACCCCAGTTGCGGAGAGTGTTTTTACCACAGATCAGGTTGTTGTCGATAACTTCAGCGGTGAAGTAAATCCATGCGTCACCGTTGACGTCATAACCACCGATGTTGATACCGTCTTTGACGATATCGCCTGGCTCAACAAGACCGTTAGGGTTAGTACCGTTAACAAGTTTAACCTCGGAAACGATCTTCATGTTGGAAGGAAGAACATCTTTGAACATAACGTTCTCGGTCTTGCCTTCGGTAGTGTTCTTGTAGTGGATGCGGTAGTCAACTTTGTCGCCGACCTTAGCATTCACAGATTCAGACCAGGTTTTATCACCGTGTTTGCGAACAACTTTCTCAACGGAGAAGTTGGCGTCGGTGAAGACTGGTTTGACTTTGATGGTTACATACTTAGAGTAAGCATAGCAACCTGGCATATCGCCGACGGAAACACCGCTCTTAGTGATGACCTTGTCAGAAATAGATTTGACAAGCCCTTTCTTAGTCGGGTTACCGTTTGCGTCAACTTCGTTGTAGGTCTCAGTTGCAGAACCTTCAACGTAGTCAAGGTAGAAGTTCTGGCCATTGGCGCTCTTGAAAGTAACGTAGTCCCAGTACTGAGCCGGAGTAGCGTTAGTAGCGTCAATGTAACCTTCTACGTTAAGCTCTTTACCATAACCCTGGTCAAGAGCGAAGGTGGCGTGAACATCTTTAGCAGTTGCAGCAGTCCCAAGTGGGCTGTTGTTGTGGATGTACAAGCTGATGTCGTAGGTTTTACCCTCTTCGACAGTAATTTCGTTTGCTTTCCAAAGGCCAGTGTCGCCTTCAGCGCGAGCGGAAACGAAGTTACGCTCGTCACCATCTGGGTTGTTGGTGATAGAGTTGAAGATAATTTTCTTCTCTTCGACTAAAGCTTTGTAAGCCTTAGTACCTGGAGTAGTGGTGTCTTCATATTTGTAGACCATGCGATCTACTGGGCCATAAGCTACGACGTTCGCAGCAGTGGCGAGAGTGGTACCGAGAACTGCAACAGCGGCAGCCATCGGAACAGCGTTAAATTTCTTCATAATAAACTCCTTATTATAAATTAATCTGCTTTGATAATATATTCGAGGCGTCTTTTCATACAAAAAGGCTTCCTCATTTAGGTTTTTGCTAGCCGAATTTTTAATTTTCGTCTGGGCCACAAAACCAGATCATCTCAACTACAATTCCCGATTTCTTGGATTTGGGAGGGCCAGATGGCCCTCCCTCCAAAGTGCTTTGTATATTACGCTTAGTCTGGCGCAGATATTGCGCCATTATTGCTACCTTCTCTGCCACCAGTGTCAGACGGCCTCGTCTCGATCGGATCGGTCGAGGCTCGATCGTTCTCAATGCGCCATCCATCCCCGTGTGGGTCAGTTACAATCTGTCCGCCAGGAGAAGTAGTCGCTGACGGATCGTTCTGTATTGATTCTCGCGGAGTGGAAGTGCCACCAGTCTGCTGGTCGGCGATAGGCTGATGCTGACTCTCGTCAACCTCTTCGCTATCGCTTTTTGGAACTTTCGGAGTCGGTTCCGGTTCGCCCGGTCCCTTGTCGTCCCTCGGCCGTTCGGTCGGCCTTGCGTCCGGGTCCTTCGGTTTAATCGTTGGAGTCGGCTTCGGTTTATCCTTAGTGCCAGGCTTCGGATCCGGCTTCTCATGCTTACCCGGAGTCGGGTCGTACCCCGGAGTCGGGGTCGGATTCGGATCCGGTTTACTCGTCTTCTTTGGTGGCTTCGGATTCGACGGAATTTCCGGGCGACGATCGCGAACGTTCGTTGCCGGCTGTTCCATGATCTCGCCGTCTTTGAAGCGATGTACATAAACAATTGCCGTTAAATTATCCGGCTCAGTCGAGAGATAGCAGCGACGCAGCTGAATCTGATCGTTACGTTTTAAGCCCCAGTTGTAATCCGCGTGGATTACTCGAACTTCAGGCTCGCAACCATCTACAATCTGATTAACTACGGCGATGATGTTCGCTACCCAATCTTCATTCGCATACCACTTTTTCTCGGTCTCGTCATACTCGAGCCAACGGTTAATACCGATAATCTCGCCAGCGTCGTCCTTTGTTTTCCAAGCTTTGTCAGTCTCGTCAATCAGGTATTTAACCGCTGATGAACACTGATAAACGGTCTTGGAATCTCCATAGAACATACCGGAGATCTGCTCAGTATGCGCGAGCCCGACAATGATATTCTCAATCATTGTCTGAGCATCTTCTTTCTTTAAGGCCTTGATCTTCTTCTTTGAAAGATCGACCTTAGTACCGATGCCTTTCTTCTCGGCCTCAAGGATTTTCTTGACATCCTTTTCGGTCAAGCTGTCAAAGACATACTCCGGAGCATCCGAAATGGCATGATTCGAGAGTCCGGCCTTCTTAGCTGAATTAGTCCTCGACTCGTCGTTAGCCGGGAACAAAGTCCCCAGCGTTCTGGTCGTGTCGACGATAATTTTACCGTTAGCGTTCTTCTTGTACGGAACCCCGTACTTGTCGAGCCAACCAGCAATGGCCTCGGTCTGGATTCTTCCTTTTGTATGGAAGTCTTCAAACTCCTGGACCTTCGCTGCGGCTTTGGCTACCGCTTCTTCAGTATCAGCCGTAGCAGCATCTCCAGACGCCGCTACCGTATCAGCCTCTGCCCCCGTACTGCCCCCGGGCAATACGAAGTAGAGGGTAGTCAGCAAACCAATTACGGCTACAACCGAGAGGCTTGCTGCGATGACTCTCATGTACTTTTTCATAGGTCATCACTCCTTTCTCAGGCGACGCTCTCGGCGCCGTCAATTTTCAGGTCGATTTCTTCAGAATCTTCGAGGTCAGCCTCATCGATTTCTTCGATATCGAGCTCGTCAACAGTTTCTTCTTCGTCATCCTCGTCTTCGGCCTCTGAGACATCGCCGCAAATTGCGACTCTGATCAGGCCAATTCCAAGAACAGCGACCGGGGCAAGGCAGTACAAAATGATTGTTTTGCCTTCGAACGCCCAAGCTCCTTTTTGTGCTACGGCGGCGATAGCCATACTGACTATCGGGCCCAAACTAAAGAAAAACCAAGCCAAAAACCTCATTAAAGGCGGCTCGATTTCTTCTGCTTTTCGGCGTTCCGGGATCCTGATAGTGAGCCACTCCATAAAGCAAATAACACCTATAAAGATGATATAACTTAAGGGGTGGAAAGCCCACTTAACAATGACGAACTGTATAACCAGCGCGCCAATCAGCCAAGCAATCTGCGTTGCCGGATAAAGATCCCGACCAACGGTTCTCTTTGATAGCGGAGTTGCTATCAGGATAAATGCAATGGTCGAAGCCAGCATAATCCCGAGCATCGACGCTAAGTTCATTCCTGTCATTTCCATAGTAACACCTCCTCGTTTGTGTTTTATCTATCGGAAAACTATAGTTTCATATATAAAACAGAGAAGGTGCACTACGCCTTCCCTGAGAAAAAAGATAAAAGCGCAATACACAAAATCAGGTACAAATTGTACCTGAGATGATCTGATTTTAATGGTCGTCTGATGCGGAATTAGGCTATTTCCTCCCAATTGCATAGACTAATTCCATTATAGCACACTTTGCTAAAAAAGTCAATAGCAATATAATGTTTTTGTGCTTATTTTCTTGGGGTGGATTTTCCCGAGCATAAGCGTTTTCTCTGTTTTGTCATTTTTGATGTTTTATTCTATAATATCGGCAATGCAAAACCCCGGGCATGAAGCCCGGGGTACAATCGTATATGCGGGAGCGACTCCCGCTAGGAGGTGATCAGTCAACACTGGCACTCTGTTGACCGCTTGCTAACTCTATCTGGTCCATAATGAGCTCCCAGTGACGAGAATCCTCAGGGATAGGCTCACCAAAGCCGCCATCCGCGTTCTTGTAGAACGGAGTCGCAACGAACAGCTCCTCGAATGTATGTCCGAGGCCGATGAAGTCTTTAGCCTCTTTCTCAGCCTCGTCCTTAGAGTCGAACGTTGCTCCGTCGAGTATACCTTTGGCCTTGTAGCGCCAGCCATAATCCGGAACTGTGTTTTCTGCCTCATAGGCATCAATCCAGTCGGCAGCCTGAGCGCGGACCTTGGGATAGCTACGGATGATGTCCATAACAAATCCCTCTAACTCTTCGGACAGTTTCCCATCGTTGACCGCGGCATAGGCCTGATCGCGGATGTTATCATAAAATGAGATCGGGTACTTTCTCATAGTACCGCCCCCTTTCTCCTCCTGTTTTTTGACAGGTTGCGAATTGCCTTTCTCGAGGTTCTGCACGCTCTCGGCTGTCTCAGCCTGGACTTCAGCAACTACCTCGTCTGCAATCTTGTCTGCGGTATCATCTGCCTTAGAATCTTCGGCGCTGTCTGTACTAACAGACTCTTCGCTTTCCGTGTCGCCAACGTCGACAAACTCGTCTTCCATCTCGTCAACGCTGACGAGCTCATCCGGACCGAGTTCGTCAGCATTTGCTTCACGGACACTGCCGGCCCTTAGATTATTCAAGCCGGTTACATTGAGAGTGGCGTCGGCAAAGACGCTTGATCTTTTCTTCATAAGATCACCTCCTGTTGTTTTTTAAAGTACTAATAGTTACAAAAAGAGCGCTGCACGCTCCTCCATACGATTGTATGTTCCATTGTATCACACTTTTGCTAATTTGTCAATAGCATTAACATAAGTTCTTCGCGCTGTCCAAGTGTGTTATAATCAGGTTATGGTTGACAAATTGAAGTTGACGAACCGACTGATGAATGTGCGAGATAAATCGAAGGTCTTTCATACTTCGGGGTACGCAGCTTCGCAAAATGGGGCGAATTTTGGGGCAGCTAGTACGGAGAGTTTTGCCGAGCGGCGGTCTGTTGACGAGAATCGGAAGTTTGTGCGCGGATATAATAACTCGCGGATTTTGAGCAGCGCTTACGGGGTTGAGCGTGCGCGAAAATATGTGCCGCGGACCGGAAAGATCGAAGGTTCCAGCGCGGCAAGACAAATGGCAGTAGGGGCGAATACAGGGGGCTCAATACAACCAGCTGCGCCGGCTTCGCTAGCCTCGTCGCCGCGGCCGATTGCGCCGCCGACACGGCGTTCGGCAGGCGTGCGACTAAAATAGGTCTTCCCTGTTTTCTAGGAGTGTGGTATAATTTAGGGGCACCTTATTATTTATGGCGGGTTTAGCTCAGTTGGTTAGAGCGTCTGATTGTGGTCCAGAAGGTCGCTGGTTCGATTCCAGTAACCCGCCCCATTTCGTTGCTTTGAGAAAAATCGAACCAGCGGAACGTCCCAAGGGGTAAACGCTGGTTCGATTCCAGTAACCCGCCCCATTAGTTATAGGAAGCGCCGGTCAGGAGGATGCCGTAGTAGTAAAGGCCGGAGACGACGTGCGCAGCGAGGATTGTATAGGCTACCGCGAGGTAGGCTTTTTCTTTACGGAGAGATTTGGTCGCGGCAACAGGGAGAGCCTTCTGGGCGCCAGCTTCGGTATAAGTAGCTTCCAGAGCGGCATGAGTCCGCGCGCGGAGAATACTGACCGTAGAAATGAACGCCATCATCAGGGCAAAAGTATAGCTCCAGTCGAAGTTGCCATCGCTGGCGCGCGGGCCAGTTTCGATAGCAAATAGATAAAGGGCCAGCGAAACCACACACATCGCCAGAACAACGGAGTGCCGGCGATCGCGAATAATTGTTTTGAAATTAGTAATTAAAATGAATAGCGGGAAGGCGGCGGATTGAAGAATAGAGATGACCGGGTATGGATGGTACTGACTCAAAGCAGTAAACGGCGAGAAACCGATGCCACTACCGTCACTCCCTTCCCCTGTGCCATAGAGGACTTTGCTCTGGTAATATAATACGCCGAGCGAAATCAGGACGGAACAGCCGAAGATGATGATATTTAAAATCGCACGCTTGTTTTTAATGTTTTTGAAGAAATCGATGATGAAGAATACCAACATGGCCGGAGCAAGCGCGATGATAAAGCTCGGTTTTACTGCGTTGACGAGCAGGAGCAGTAGAGTAAAGAGAATATATTTTTTCGCTTCGATTTTCTTAAGGTAAGTCTTTTCGATCTTGAAATAGAGGAGCATCGCAAGCAGAGCGAAGAATTTCATAATCGTATAGGTCGAGTTATGCCATTCATTCGGTTCTTGAAGCCCAACATTGAAATTATGGGTAATAAACGGTAAGTGGATCGCGATATTGAAATTCAAAATGATCGCCCACATCCAAGAGCGAAAACCGTTCTTCCGCTTCCCTTTCCCCTGGAAATAGTAATCAAGGAGTAGTTTCGTTGCCCAGATGGCGCCGACGACAAAGGCGGCGAGCAGAATCGCAATTCCCTTAATTCCGCCGAGGTGCCAGAAAACAAAACGGTAGAGCGGTTTTGTAATCGTATAGGCCGGGATGTCGGTGTTAAGCGCAGATTCAATATGGCCAGAGAGATCGGAAAGATAAGTTGTCTGCGGGGTATCCGGATAAAAAACCTCATGCGGGAGCTCGAAATGCCAATCTAGGTGCCTGTAATAGATGCCTTCAGCTTGTTTATAGAACAAAAACGCCGAAGAAACGGCCACGCCTAAGAGCAAAATAATAACGATAGTCTTTTGCCAAAGTTTAAAATTTTTGTCACCCCTAAGGGCAGATTTAAGTTTACCTCGCAATTTATCCATATTCTTAGTTTAGCATGAGTTTTTGGCGTATTCAACCCTTGATTTTTCGGCAATTTTCGGTATAATTATGTTAGCCGTGAGGCCTTTTGCGGGTATAGTACAGCGGTTAGTATGCGAGTTTTCCAAACTCGAGATGACAGTTCGATTCTGTCTACCCGCACCAATAGCAACCCCTTTCTGGGGTGTTTTTTATTGAACCTATTGGAAGAAAGCAAGGTAGATGACTGCGCCAAAGACGCCGCCGAAGATGACCATTAAGATGATTGCAATAACCAGGGCGAATGGGCCAGAATGGCCATCTCTTGGAGAAACTATACGAGTATCGTGACCGCTGATTTTGGCCTCTTTCTCGCGCAATTCTCTAGATTTAAGGCTCTTAAGGTTTGGCTCGATGTCTTCAACATTAGAATGACGACGCGGGGCCTGGGAACGGCTCAACGGATCGTAAGTCTCGCCGGTTTTTTCAGGAGTATGGCGACGAGTATAGACATTTCTTACTGGGCTATGGAAGTTTTCTTCCCTGATATCGGCCGGGACGGCATTGTCGTCCTCTTCCACTAGGCGGCGACCCTCTGAAAGCGGCCGTTTGTCAACACTAACAGAGGAGATAAACGGCGACTCGTCGACCGAGGTAACTTTGAGCGCGGTCAGGGCGCTGGCGTACTCATCGACAGACTTTTCAGACATAAAATCTTCTGGGGTCTCTTCCGGAGCTTCCTCTTCTGGAGAAAAAGCGCTATCTAGAGCGGCGAGCTCGTCCTTAGTAAAAATCGGCGCGCCTTCTTCTTCAAAATCTAGCTCAGACAGCAGATCTTCATCAAAATCCTCTTCTTTGGCTGGAGGAAGATATTCTTTTTCTGGGGCTTTCTGTTTGGTCGTAGAAATAACAGTAGTACGGGAAACTCGAACCGAGAGCGGCTTGTCGGGCTCTGTCGGTCGAGCCGGTTTTACGGGCTTAACCGGCCTAACCGGCTGGTCGACTTCAGCTAGTTTTTTCGCCGGTTTTTTCGGCCTTGACATCGCGGGCTTAGCATTTTGTGGTATAAAATCAATATACTTACCGCGAGAAGGCAAGTTTCGCGTTACTTTCTTCGGTTTTGGAGCTGGAGCCTGCTGCTTTGTCATTTATTAGTTACCTTTTTAGCGATTTCTATTATATCATCAAATTGGTCTGCAATCAAGGACGCACCGCCGATCAAAAGCCCATTTACGTCATCTAGGGTCAAGTAGGCCTCGGCGTTCTGAGGATTCACACTGCCCCCATACAAAACTGGGATTTTTTCCTCGCGTTCCTTGCCAAATTTGGCGGCAAGATGTTTCCTGATGATATTAATGGACTTTTGGACGTCGTCTGGAGAGGCCAATTTTGCGCCTTTTACGCTGGAAATAGCCCAAACTGGCTCGTAAGCAACAATGACCTTATTTAAATCTTCTTCGGAGACGTCTTGGAGCCCGCCGAATAACTGATCTTTTAAAACTCCCTCGGTCTCGCCGAAATCGCGCTCAGTTTCAGTCTCGCCGATGCAGAGAATCGGACGGATCCCGCCTCTTATCGCGGCGGCGACTTTTTCGCGAATGTCTTTGTCGGTTTCGTGAAAAATGTAACGACGTTCAGAATGGCCAACTAAAGCATAGTCGACAAGACTTCTAAGCTGTGAAATCGAGACTTCGCCAGTATAGGCTCCATAGTCGCGGAAATAAAAGTTTTGGGCTGCAAGTTTAATTTTCTTACGGTCAGTCTGCAGCGACAGAGGCTGGAGCGCAATCGTAGATGGGGCAACGGCAATTTCTAAGTTTTTGGCCGGCTTGATACGTTTTAGTAATTTATGTAGATAAAGGGATGATTCACCAACGGTGAAATTCATCTTCCAGTTGCCCACGATGAAAGTTTTCATGCTTTTATTCTATCACGCCAATAATGCCCTGTAAAGCATAACAGGTGTCTTCGTGACTGCGGACGGTGATTGTGTCGATTCCCATCTTGACGACCGGATAATCGTTGCCGCCAGGTTGAGTCATATCACCGAAATAGAGGATGTCCTCTTTTTTGACGTTCAATTCTTCTAGGAGATGCGTCATGCCAAATTCCTTATTCATACCAGGAATGAAGGCGTTGATAGAAGTTGTGCCGCCGATTTCGTACTCAAATTCAGGGGCGAGCTCCTTCGCGCGCGCGACGATTTTTTCGCGCTTTTTGCAATCTGGGTCCCAAGCATATTTTTCCTCGGTTCCAGCGGTCTGGCCGAGAGCGGAAAAAGTAACCTGGGAGAGACGGTTTTCGATAATTTCGTCGCCTTCCTTTAGCTTGTCCTCTTCCCAGTAATTTAGTTCCCTGGCGGCAGTCTCAATAGCGTTCGTGATCTTTGCAACTTGCTCGTCGGTTAGAGGATAATTGTAGACTTGTTCCCAATCTTTACCGTCGTAACGATAATACTGTGTACCTTGCGCAACGAAAAGATGGAGATTCTTTAGTTGGTCATCGGTTACCCCGCGTTCTTTTAACCGGTTAACGATTTGGATCAGGAACTGGTCGAATTTTTGACCGGAAATTGGACAAATGGCAAAATGGTCCAGGCATTTTATCAGAACATCGGCAATTTCGTCCGGAATCGGGGTTTTTGCGATGTTTAAAGTCTGGTCGATGTCGAAAGCTAGTACTTTTTTCATATTAGAGGTCCTCCGTTTTCTTTATTATATCATGTGCTATAATAATAGTATGAAATTATCCGAAGAATTACTTTGGCGCGGGTTTCATGCTGAAACTACGGTAAAAGACCCGGCAATTTTGGACACACAAACGCACAAATTCTATCTGGGCGCAGACCCGTCGGCAGATTCTCTGACTATTGGGAATCTCGCGGCGTTGATGATGTGTGCGTGTTTTGCGCGACATGGTTATGAGCCGCACCTCTTAGTCGGCGGGGCGACTGGCCAAATTGGTGATCCGAAAGAAAATGGGGAGCGAGAGTTAAAGTCGATCGAGGAGATTGAACATAACAAAGCGTGCATTGCGGAGCAGATGCAGCGAGTTTGGAAGCTAGCGGCGGAGGCTAGCGGGATTGAAAATGCGGCCGAAGCGCCAGTTTTTGATAATTATTCTTGGTTTAAAGATATATCGTATCTGGATTTTTTGCGGAATGTCGGTAAATCGTTTTCGATGACCCAGCTTCTAGATCGCAAGTTCATCCAGAGCCGCATCGGCGAAGGCGGGAGCGGAATCTCTTACGCTGAATTTAGTTATACCTTGATCCAGGGGTATGATTTTTGGCATCTGTACCGGAATTATGGGATTGATTTGCAGATTTGTGGCGCTGACCAGTATGGCAACGCCTCAAGCGGGATTCATCTGATCCGACGATTTGAGAATGCCGAGGCGAATGTTTGGTCCACGCCGCTTGTAATCGACCCGGTTACTGGTCGTAAATTCGGAAAATCTGAGGGAAATGCGGTCTGGTTGGCCGCGACTGATAACGGCCAAGGCAATTTCACCCCTGTTTTCGATTTTTACCAATTTTGGCTAAACCAGCCAGATGAGAGCGTTGACTACCTCTTGAAAATTTATACTGTTTATGAGCGTGAAGTGGTTGAGCAGATTTCGGCAGACCATGCCGCAGCCCCTGAAAAACGGCTAGCGCAGAAGGCTTTAGCGCGAGGCGTAACAGAGGTAGTACACGGGAAAGAGGCTGCAGAAGCCGTAGAGAGCCTCTCTATGAAACTTTTCGATAAAAGTGCCGTATTAGCCCAGTCTGACCTTGAAGCCGCGAAAACGGCCTTCCCGAGCGTAGAACGAGGAATTAACGTCGTTGATGCGCTAGTTGAGACTGGTTTGGCAGCCTCTAAAACAGAGGCGCGGAATTTCCTAAAGTCTGGGGCAATTTCCGCTGTTACTGAGGGTAAATCCGCCGCTGAATCGACAAAAATTACCGATGAGACTACGATTTTATCTGAACCGGCGCTTTTGAAGCGCGGGAAAAACCGCTTTGCAACCGTAAAATAAGTAGTATTTTTGTCCCAAATATGGTATAATGGAAGTGTTTATGGAAAAAACTGCGAAGAATAGTAAACTCTCGAAGAAGAGTGTGGCAAAAAAGCCAAAACGAGCACGATTGGCTTCATCAAAATCGATGAAGACTTACTCTAGTTTGGTTTATAAATCACGCGTTCGTCGAGATAAAAAGGCACGAAAGCGTGCCGAGGACCTTGCTTCCCTACCGAAAGATCCGGTGAAGCGGTTTTTTGCACACCTTCATCCGAAGCGTGTTGCTAAATACTGGTTCTCGATGCGCGGTTTAAAGACGCTCGGGAAAACTGTCGCGGCAATCGTGCTTTTGACGATTATTGCGATCGGCGGTTTATTCTTGTATTACAAAAAAGATCTCGATGCGATTAAGCTTGATGAACTTAAAGTTTCAGAGACTGTAAATACCTATCTTGATCGTAATGGCGAGGTGCTTTGGGAAGATAAGGGCGATGGCGATTACCGATTAGTTGTTGAGGGTGACGAGATTGCGACTTATATGCGCCAAGCGACTGTAGCGATCGAGGATAAGAACTTCTATAATCACTCTGGCGTAGATTTCTGGGCGTTAATTCGCGCAGGTTTCTCGACTTTGAGCGGTAAAGGCGTTCAGGGTGGTTCGACTTTGACCCAACAGTTGATTAAGCAGGTTTACTTTGCTGATGAGGCAAAGGATCGTGGCATTTCTGGTATTCCGCGTAAAATCAAGGAGGCGATCCTTGCGCTTGAGATCGAGAAGATGTACGACAAGGAGCAGATTATTACGATGTACCTCAATGAGTCTCCTTATGGCGGTCGTCGAAACGGGGTCGAGAGTGCCGCGCAAACTTACTTTAAGAAGAGTTCGAAAGATTTGACGCTTGCCGAAGCGGCGTTTCTGGCGGCAATCCCGAATAATCCGGCAGTTCTGAACCCGTACAACACTGCTGGTAATAAGGCTCTGATCGCGCGCCAACAGAAGACGCTAGACTCGATGGTCGAGATGGGCTATATTTCCCAAGAGCAGGCCGATGCGGCAAAGAAGGAAGATGTGCTTGGAAAATTACAGCCGGAGCAGCAGCAGTATGATAATATTAAAGCTCCGCACTTTGTCCTAGAGGTCAAGAAACAACTTGAGGAAAAATATGGTGTTAAGACGATGCGCGCTGGCGGGTTTACGATCAAGACTTCGCTAGACTGGCGTGCACAACAGTATGCCGAGCAGGCAGTTGCCGAAGGCGCGAAGTATCTTTACATAAACGGCGCAGACAATATCGCGCTCGCGTCAGTCGATGTTGAAACTTCGCAAGTTATTGCAATGGTTGGCTCAGCAAACTGGGATGCCGATATTTATGGTCAGGTGAACGCCGCTACTTCCCCGCTTGAGCCTGGCTCCTCAATTAAGCCGATCCTAGATTACGCGCCGTTATTTATGCAACGCCAAGGCGTGAACTATGGTCCGGGTTCAATTTTGAAGGATGAAAACATCGATAATATTTATTGTGCCGGATATCGTGGCGGTAAATGCCAGCTACGCAACTCGTCTGGTCAGTTCTACGGCGATATTACAATTCGTAAGTCGCTCGGTGGGTCGCTGAACATCGGCGCGGTAAAGGCTCTGTATATCAACGGTGTCGAGAATAGTTTGGAAATTGCGCATAAGCTTGGCGACGAGAACTACTGTAAAGATTCGCCAGCAGTCTTGTCCGCAGCGATTGGCTCGGGTTGTGCGGTAAAGCCGATTGAACACGCAAATGCCTATGCTTCCCTGGCGCGCGGCGGCGTGAGAAAAGAGTTGACGTACATTTTGGAGCTAAAGAACTCGTCCGGCGAGGTGATTGAAAAGTGGGAAGATGCTGAGGGCGAACGCGTAGTTGATGATCAGGTGGCGTACATGGTTTCGGATATCCTTCATGATCCAAACGCACGTACCATCTTCGGTTCGATGGCGACTGGTTACGGCTTTGTAGTCCCGAATGTCTGGACCGCGACTAAGTCTGGTACGACGACGACCGCAAAAAGCTCGACTGCTAAGGACTCTTGGATGGTTAGTTATTCCCCGTCAGTTGTTTCTGTAGCTTGGTCGGGTAACCATGATGGTAAAGGTCTGCGCAGTTCGGACAAAACCGTCGTCCGTCGCGTAACCAATGATTACATGAGCGGTGTGCATCTGAATGTTTACGAGCCGGATGGTCGTTGGACTAAAAACCAGCCAATCGAACGGCCAAGCGGGATTCAGACCCTGACGATTAATGGCCAGACCGATATTTGGCCAAGCTGGTATAACTCGAAAAACTCTGGCATACAGAAAGTTAGCCTGATGTTCAATAAGTATACCCACGCTCTTGCAACAGAATGTACCGATGAGCGCTTTAAGATCTCGGTCGAGGCGACTAAGACTCTAGACCCAATCACGAACCAAGAGATTTGGGATGTGCCAGAGCCATACAATCGCGATGTCGAGGACGACTGTTCTTACTCGGCGCCGTCTGTTTCTATCCGAAGCGGCGGAGTCGGCGGGTCTTACCGGATTGTGATTTCTCCGGGTAGTGTCAACCTAGCAAATTATACAATTACGATTGGCGATAAGACTATTGAAAGCGGCGCGATTACTAAGAAAGACTTCACGGTCAAAGTAACTAGTACCGGCACAATGCGTATCGTCGTTACGGATGAGTATGGCTTCGAGGCCAGCGACGAAGCGTCTGTCACCGCTAGCGGGCTAGACGATAACAGCGACAATGACTAATTAATCTTTCGCGAGCTTCGTAAAGACAATTCGTCCGGAAGCGTTTTGGACAAAACGCAACACTTCGACTTTTACGGTTTCGCCAATTTTGGTCGAGGCTTTGTCGACTACGACCATCGAGCCATCGTCAAGGTGACCAACGCCTTGGCCACGATTACTGCCTTTTTCGACAATTTTAATTGTGAACTTTTGGCCTTTTTTGTAGCTGTCCTGGAGAACAAGCGCGAGCTCGTTGACGTTCAGAATATCGATCTTTTCCGCTTCGGCGACTTTACCGAGATTAAAATCGGTCGTACAGATCGCTGAGCCCGGGTTTTCTTTTGCCAATTCGATTAGGCGATCGTCGACCGGCGTGCGATCAAGTTCGTCTTCGTAAATTGCAACATCGCAATAGACCACGCGTTCGAGTTCCTTAACGACATCCATGCCGGCGCGAGCACGGGCGCGTTTTTCAGAATCTTTGCCATCCGCAAGCAGCTGGAGCTCGTGGAGGACACTTCTAGTAACGATTAAGTTGTCGGCGAGAAAGCCAGTATTCGCAACGGCTAAAATTCGCCCGTCGATCAGAGCGGAAGTATCGACGAAAACTTTGCGCCGGGCATTTTTAGTCGAGGCGAAAATCGAGATGCGGTTCTTAATTAGAATTACGGTCGTCTCCGTCAAAATTACTAAAACGATAATTAAAATAAATAATTCCATAACAACTATTATACCACTAGTTCTGCCAAATCATCGCCGTATTTATTGGCGTGGATGTAATTCGCCATGAGAATACCCTGGTACTTTTCGATTAAGTCGGTGCGGTTTAAGTCTTTTGCGACTTCAAGCGCGAGATCATAACGCGAAGCATGGTTCAAGCTTAACATCTCGAACGGTGTAGTTGTTGTCCCCTCATCAACAAAACCGTGGGCACGAACACGAAAACTATTCGTGTAATTTCCGAGGATAGTTTTTAGGGTCTCTGGATAGCCATGGAAATTTGCAACAATTGGGATGTTTTCATCACGACCAAAAAGTTCTGCGAAATTTTGATGACTTAGTTTGTTGCCGTAGGTGCCGATTGCGCCAGGAGTCAATGCGTTAATCCCGACGAAACGGATCCTGATTTCCGGAATATCTTCCTTCAAAATATTTACTGCATAAATTGCTTCACGAGTAGGGATGTCGCCGGCGGCGGTAAAAATATAATCAGCAGAGTCGGCATCGACAAGATTACCGTTTTGATCGGTACTAGCAAAGCCGAAGAGACTCGCGCCGCCGTTTACAAATTGGAATTTCGCGTGATTAATATCGATCCAGCGCGGCTCCTCGGTTTTGTTAAATGTTGTAAGATTGACAACATTTTTAGTGGCTAACATATAATCGAAAGTTGCGGTCGCGGCTACGTCGTCAACTGGGAAAAGGCAGTTCACTTTTGCGTTAGGGATACTAAGTAGCGTAGAAATCAAGGCTGGGGATTGGTGCGAAAAGCCGTTATGATCCTGGCGCCAGCAGGTACTAGTAGACAGCAGGTTTAAAGCTGGGTAAGATTTTCGGTCTTTGGCATTGTCGGCTTGTTTTAGAAATTTTAAGTGCTGGATAATTTGAGAAGTGACAACGTTGAAAAACGATTCGTAACTAGTCATCATCGCCGGCTCACGACTTCCTAAGATATGGCCGACCATTGTAGCAAATAAAGTGTTCTCAGAAAGCAGTTCGACAATACGACCGTTGCCTTGCTCTGGAAGATCGTATGGTTTTTTCGGAGCATCCCAGGCCCGGGCCTCGCCGGTTTCATAGGCCTTGTCGAGTTTGTTGCTTGTCGTTTCATCGGGTGAGAAAAGATAGAAGGTTTTGTCTTTTTTCATTTTTTCAGCAATTAATTCGCCAATGCGTTCGGCAGAAGAAGCACGCTTCGTCCCTGGGTTTTTTATCTCGGTAGGCATTTTTTTCATGCTAAATCCTCCTTCGTGACGTTATACGATTTTAACCAACGCTCGAGCGCTTTTAATTCGGCTGGATCAGTTTTCGGGTTTTTTAGCGGAATTTGGTGAGCAAGATGGTGTTTTACTGGACCACCCTCTCCCTTTTCAGAGCGAAAAATAATAAATGGGTGGGCTATGTCGGTCCTTAGTTTGGCGGCCAGATTCTCTTCCGTCGCTTCGATTGGAGTATAGCCAAAGCCGCGGATCAACTGTGCTAGTTCCCTTTCGGATTTACGACCAGAAATAGTTGGGCCGGAAATTTTATAGCCGTTCAAATGCAGAATCGGAATCACGCGGCCATTACTGGTTTGGTCACCAAGTAGTTTAACAAGGTTCATGGAAGCGAGCGCAGTCGCAGTCTCGAATTCTCCATCGCCGATTAAAACCGCCACTGTCTTTTCCGGATGCCCAAGTGCTGAGCCATAGGCGATACCGAGAGCATAGCCGAGCTCGCCACCTTCGCAAATAACGCCAGGCGTAATCGGACTGGCGTGCGATGGAAACCCGCCAGGCCAAGAAAAGTTGCGACAGACGTCTCTTAAATCCCCTTTCAATTCCCCGTCAATAAATAAGTTAGCCTGGAGCGCTGGGAAGCCGTGGCCTGGCCCAAGAATAAATTCAACTGTCTCAGTAGTGTGATCTGCGGGGCGTGATACGATAAACTTGTCGCCAAAGGCGGCCTTCAAACTGGCGTAAACAACATTAATCCCGTGGCAAGTACCCCAATGACCGAGTAAGCGCGGTTTGATGTCGTCCGGAGTTAGGGGCCGTTCCAACAAGAAATTATCTTGCAAAAAAAGTTGAGCCACGACGAGATAGTCGCAGATTCGCACACGGTTTTTTATCTCGTCATAATCAATAGCGCCCATCCTATGCATAGTATATATTATACTACTTTGTCGTCACTTTGACCATAGCTGGACGGAGAGTCTCGCCCTCGTAGAGATAACCGTCGCGCAGAACTTCCTCGACAACTTCTTGGTCGCCTTCGCCATCGTTCATCATTACGGCGTCATGAAGATCCGGATTAAACGGCGTGCCGGGCTTAGCATCAATCTTTGTGAGACCTAGGTCTTTTAAAGTTTTCTCTAGAGTTTTTTCTAGAGGCTTTAGATCTGGAGTCACAGCGATAGCACGAGCCATATCATCTAAAAGTGGCAAAAATTTCTTCACTATTTCTAACCTCGCGTAAGTGGCAGTTTGGGCGTTTCTAGCGTCCATTTGTTTACGATAATTTTCAAAATCAGCACGGGTTCGCTGGAGATCATTTGTTAGCTCGGCAATACGAGCAGAATTAGTGTCGTCTTTTTTACCGGCCATTTATAGCGCCTCCTCTAGCATACAACCGGCGTGGCGGACAAGCGACATTACCCGGCTATAGTTCTGGCGAGTAGGCCCGAGCACGCCAATATAACTTTTGTCCGAATACGGCGAACGGAATTTAGAAATAATTAACGAAACTCCAGAAGATTTACCAATTGGGTTTTCTTGGCCGATAAAAATATTCAGCGGATCGCCAGGCGCGGCTTCACGCAACCACGGCTCTAAGTCGTCCAGGAGTTTTGCGACGGCTTGGACTCGCGAAGTGTCGGAAAATTCAGGCTGAGTAAAGAGTCGCGACATACCAGCAAGATAAAGCTGGTCACCGATCGTAGCCAAACCAAGGTTGCCAGTCATATCAACGAGTGAATCGACCGCGCTTCTGATTGCGTGGTCCGCGCGAGACTGCGAGGAGACGCGAATTTCCAAAGCGTGAGCATTACGATCGTAGTTTTTATCTTCCAATAAACGCAGGGGATTTTGCTCTAGCCCTTTTTCTAGCGATTCGGGATTTTCTGTTAGCGAATTTACATAGAAACGATAGCCAGCGTCGGTCGGGATACGCCCGGCAGAAGTATGCGGCTGAGCAATCAAGCCGGCTTCCTCGAGCTTCGCCATCTCGGCTCGAATCGTAGCGCTAGAAACTCCAAAAAGTTTCGCGAGCGTAACCGAGCCGACCGGAGTCGCAAGTTCGGCATATTCTTCAATGATCGCGAAAAGAATTTCTTTCTGACGTTCTGTAATATTCATGCTTCTATTATACCGCTTTAGCACTCGAAATGCAAGAGTGCTAATTATGCTGGGCCTTAGCGATATGTTATAATGGAACCATGGAAGAGAAGATTCTAAAAATTCGCGAATGGCTCGGGACGGGGAGTATCAATATTTTTGGACTGCCAATGAGCGGAAAAGATACCGTTGGAGTTAGACTGGCGGAGACTATTGGCGCGCGGTTTTTGTCCTCAGGTATGATTATTCGGGAAATGGAAAAAGAGCGGAAGACTCACTATACTGACGGGGGAGAACTCTTGCCAACTGACTTATTCTACGACTGGATTTTGCCGTATTTTGCACGAGAAGATTTAAAAAGTTCAGCCTTGGTGCTTTCTTCAGTTGGGCGATGGTCCGGCGAGGAAACACGAGTTATGGAAGCCGCTGAGGCGGCTGGGCATCCGATCAAGGCAGTCATACTTCTAAATACTTCTGAGTCTGAAGTTTTGGAGCGATGGCGAACTGTCCAAGAGCTTGGTAAACGTGATGTAAGCCATGAGATTGAAAAGCGCGTAGATGATGCGCATGAAGAAACTTTTGAGAAGCGGATCTCGGAGTTTAATGAAAAAACTTTGCCGGTCTTGCGTTCGTACCAAGGACTTGGACTTTTGATCACGGTTAGCGGAGGCGCGGATCGCGAAACAGTATTTAATGCCGTTGTCGATGCACTATACGAGTTTAGCCAACAACGGGCTTAATTGTCGTCGCGTTTTAGCATAACCGTGAAAGCTTCGGATGGGATATCCACTTTGCCGAAGCGTTTCATACGGGCCTTACCACGTTTTTGTTTATTCAAGAGCTTCGCTTTGCGGTCGCGATCGCCGGTATGAATCTTTACGGTAACATCTTTTCGGTAAGCGCCGATGGTTTCGCGAGCAATGATGCGTGCGCCGATAGCGGCCTGGAGAGCAACTTCAAACGATTGTCGCGGGATAACTTCCTTTAGTTTTTTCGTCACTTCCCTGCCGATTTTTTCCGACTCGCTGCGGTGGCACATAATCGCGAGAGCATCAATCTTCTGGCCAGCGACCAGAAAATCTACGCGCACCAAATCTTCTGGACGATAATCGCTCAGCTCGTAGTTGAAGCTTGCGTAACCGGAGGTGTTAGATTTTAGTTGGTCGTAAAAGTCGGTCAGGAGATTTGCCATCGGAGCTTCAAAATCAATCACCGCGCGATCCTCAATATAAGACAAGTTCGTTTGGTGACCGCGCTTTTCGGTAATGAGGTTTAGGACATTGCCAATCATGTTTTTCGGAACGATGATTTCGCCTTTGACCCATGGCTCGCGAATCTCGGCAATAGTCGTAGCGTCTGGAAGATCAGCAGCAGATTTAATCTCTAGATCTTCGCCATCATTTAGTGTTACTTCGTAATTCGTAGATGGATTCGTCACGACAAGGTCAAGATCAAACTCGCGCTCCAAACGTTCCTTAATAATATCCATATGAAGAAGCCCTAAGAAGCCGATTCTTAGGCCGAAGCCTAGGACCGGTGAATTTTCCGGCTCGTATTGGAGCGCAGAATCGGAAAGACTTAGTTTTTCAATCGCTTCTTTTAAGGTCTTGTAGTCTTCGTTTGACACTGGAAAAAATCCGGCATAGACAAATGGCAAAACATTTTTATAACCAGGCAAAGGTTCTTTTGCTGGGGATTTCGCTAGCGTAACCGTATCACCAACTTTCGCCTCGCGAGTGGTCTTCAAGTTTGTAACGATGTAGCCGATTTCGCCTTCTTTTAGTTCCGGCTTTGGCGACATTTTCGGAGTCAGAGTTCCGACCTCCAAAGCGATGCCGTTTTTGTCTGCCGCCATCATTTTAATATTGGCGTTTTTCTCCAAAGTGCCGTTAAAAATGCGAACATAGAGGACGACGCCGCGATAGTCGTCAAAGTAGGAATCAAAAATCAGCGCACGCAAATTTTCACCATCTTCTTCTGGCTCAGCAGGGCCGGGCGCGTCGTTGATTATTGCGTCTAAAACCTTATCAACGTTTAGGCCGGTTTTGGCGGAGACGCCGATGATTTCGTCTGGATCACAGCCGAGTAGATTCACGATTTCTTTCGTAACTTTTTCTGGCTCGGCGGCCGGGAGGTCGACTTTATTAATAACCGGGATGATTTTTAAATCTTGCTCCAAGGCGAGATAGACATTTGCGAGAGTCTGAGCCTGGATGCCCTGAGTCGCATCAACAACTAAAACCGCGGTTTCAACTGCTTGGAGACTGCGGCTAACTTCATAAGAAAAGTCCACGTGGCCCGGCGTATCAATCAAGTTCAGCTCGTAGCCTTTGTAATGCATCTGGACCGGCGCGAGTTTAATCGTAATCCCCTTTTCGCGCTCAAGTTCCATGCTGTCTAGAAGTTGCGATTTCATTTCGCGTTTTTCGACAGTCCCGGTTAGCTCCATCATGCGATCGGCAAGGGTCGATTTGCCGTGATCAATATGCGCGATAATACAAAAATTGCGGATTTTTTCGGTGTTCATATGTGTTATAATTATATAATATGAAGCTGATTTTGGCAATTTCTGGCGGGGTGGATTCTATGGTGCTGCTCGACCGAATTTATCGGGAATTCGGCGGCGCGGACATCATCGTCGCACATTTTGATCACGGCACTCGGCCATCTTCTTCGGATGACGCAGAGTTCGTCCGGCGCGCCGCTGCTCGTTATGATTTGCCGTTCGTTTTAGGCCGAGCTGAGCTCGGACCTAACGCCTCAGAAGAAGAGGCTCGATATTCACGCTATGAGTTTTTTTCTTCGGTTGCCGCTAAGTACGGTGGCGAGATTTATACGGCACATCATACCAATGATTTAATCGAAAGCATGGCGATCAATCTCGTTCGCGGAACGGGCTGGCGCGGACTGGCACCGTTTGGTAATTTAGCGATTAGACGGCCATTTATCTCTGGAGATTTGGCCATGAGCAAACAAGATATTTTGCGCTATGCCGCATCGCATGAGATCGTTTTTCGACAAGATCCGACGAATACGGACGAGCGATATTTGCGTAATCGGCTACGCCACGGCGTGAATAATCTACTTTCCGAGACCCAAGCTAAACTGCTTGAAATATATCATGAGATGAATAATTTAAGAGATGAAGTTGATAGTATCCTGACTGAGATTTTGCCGGAGGATGGACGATATGAGCGGGCTTGGTTTTCTGATTTGGACGACTCGGTCGCGCTGGAAATTTTGCGTGCGGCTTTACTTCGCGCCGGAATTTCGGCGACGCGTCCGCAGATTTTAGACTTTTTGGCGGCAATTCGAACCTATGATTCTGGGAAAAAATTTAATCTACCCGGTGACCGTCTAGTTCGATTTACCAAAAGCAGTTTTGTGCTATAATTATAATATGTTAGTTACTAGTTCGAGGTTGACGAATTGCCCGGTTATGAGCCTTCATGTCGGCGACGAAATCGCGCGCGTGGTTTCGCCGATTATTGACCCGAACGATTTGAAGATTGTCGCTTTTGAACTTAATGGTCCGTTGGTCGGGCGCGATGCGGGAACGATTTTGGAAACGCGTGACGTCCGCGAGTTTTCCGATATCGGGATGATCGTAGATTCAATTGACGTTTTTGTAAATCCGGGTGATGTAATTCGCCTGGACGAGGTTCGGAAAATTAATTTTTCTTTAGTCGGTAAAAAAGTTGTTACGAAAAAAGGCACGAAGCTCGGAAAAGTTATTGACTATACGGTGAATTCTGACGATTTTATGATTCAGCAGATGACCGTCCAGCGACCGATTCTTAAGGCGTTTGTCGATCCGGAGCTTTTGATTGGGCGGAGCGAGGTGGTCTCGGTCGATGATGACAAAGTTATTGTTCGCGACGAGGAAGCGAAAATTAAGGAACACGCCGCGGAAGATTTCACACCGAGCTTCGTTAATCCGTTTCGGAAACAGCCGCTCGCGCAAGCTGAAAGTCAAACCCTTGACGAACCAGATACTGAATAAGTTTTTCATCATCGTATTTTTTACGTTTTTTCTTGATGATTTTTTGAATCTCTTCCTCGTCGGTTCTTAAATTTTCGTTTAGTAGCTCGTCAATCACAGTCTGGCTAATTCCCTTTTTAATAAGTTCGAGTTTTAGCTTCTTTATACTCGTACCTTTTTTTGCGTTGCGATTTTCTAGAAAATATTTGGCGAACTCATAGTCGTTTAGATATCCTTTTTCAATTAAGCGCGTGATGATTTTTTCGATATCATCGTCGGAAAAAAGTGGGAGCTCTTTCGTCCTCAACTTATATTTCTCGCGCTCTTCTTTCGTGCGCTCACGATTCCTAATCGCCTGGCGATTTTCAGTTTCGCGCTTCTGGCGCTTATGGCGGAGATAATCGCGAGTTTCTTTCTCGGAATGCGGACGAGTCAAAACCCATTCTAAAGTTCTCTGATATAATTTACCGAATTCGGAAGCATGTTTTAGCTCGTCCAGCTCCTCGGAGCTCAGGTTTTTTCCGACTTTGATTTTATAATCAACCACCTGGGCGAGATCAAGCGAGAATGCGTATTCTTCGTTTACGAAAATATTTACGCGATTCTCGTTTTTTACGGCAGGTTTAATCGCAGTGATTTTTAGTCCACTGCGATTATGCTCATTTTCTTCTAGGCTATGGATTTCCATTATTTGTCGGCGGCAGTTTTTGTGTCAGCGGATTTTTTCGCGGATTCGTCAGACGGCATCGCTTTTGCGCGAACTTCTTTCTCGAGTTTTGCCATGAGTTTTGGATCTTCGGCGAGAAGTTTCTTTACGTTCTCACGACCTTGGCCAAGAGTTTCGCCACCGTATTTCAAGAACGCGCCAGATTTTTCGATTACGCCGTTCGCGACAGCGAGGTCGAGAATATCACCGGTCTTAGAAATACCTTCGTTGTACATGATATCAAACTCGGCAACCTTAAACGGCGCGGCAATCTTATTTTTCACGATCTTGACCTTCGTGCGGTTTCCGGCAATATTATCACCGTCTTTAATCTGGCCAATGCGGCGGATATCCATGCGAACGGAAGCGTAGAATTTAAGAGCGTTACCGCCGGTCGTAGTTTCAGGGTTGCCAAACATAACGCCAATCTTCATACGAATTTGGTTGATGAAGATTACGGTTGCTTTGGACTTGCTGATGATGCCGGTAAGTTTTCTCATGGCCTGGGACATCAGGCGGGCCTGAAGACCCATCTGGGCATCGCCCATATCGCCGTCAATTTCAGCTTGTGGGACGAGGGCGGCGACCGAGTCGACCACGATTAAATCGACCGCGCCGGAGCGAACGAGAGTTTCACAAATTTCGAGAGCTTGTTCTCCGTTGTCTGGCTGGGAGATTAACAGGTCTTCAGTCTTTACGCCGATTTTCTTAGCGTAAGCTGGGTCGAGCGCATGCTCGGCGTCAATGAACGCCGCCTGTCCACCTTGCTTCTGGATTTCAGCAATCGCATGGAGCGCAAGAGTAGTTTTACCAGAACTTTCTGGGCCATAGATTTCGATAATACGGCCTTTTGGATAACCGCCGCCGAGCGCCAAATCAAGACTCAAAGAGCCGGAAGGCAGAAGTTCAACATCAATTTTCTTGGCTTCGCCAAGTTTCATAATCGAGCCGTCGCCGAATTGTTTGGTAATTTGGGCAATCGCAAGGTCTAGTGCCTGGTTTTTGCCGCTTTCGTTAGTAGTGTCATCTGATTTCTTAGACATAGGACCTCCTTATATACTATATATTATAAACGATTTTAGAAAGATTTGCGATAAATAGAGTAAGTTTATTCTAGCAAAGATTTTTTGCATGGTCAAACGGTTATGGTTAGATTCCTTGGCGAGTTTGCGAATCGGCTCTCGCGACTAGATTCCGACGGCTGGCTCGCTTGGACAAGTTTCAAGTACCTTAGCTATGGCATCGTGTTCAGCCTGTGTAACCCAGAGTCCATATTTATATTTCACGGAAGTTTGGCGGGCGACATATTGGCAGCGGAAAGATTTATTCGGCGGAAGCCAAGTTGCGGCGTCACCGTCTGATTTTTGCTGATTCGCACTAGAATCGACAGCGAGTAGATTTAACGGATCAGTAGCGAGCTGAAAGCGCTCTTCCTTGGTTTTATATTGCGCGCCTTTTTGCCAGGCGTCAGAAAGCGCGACGACGTGGTCGATCTGGATGTGTTTGCTAAAATCGGACTTCGCAAAAGCTTCAAAAATTTTGCCAGTGTAAGGCTCCGTGAATTTTCCTTTAATGACGTCGCAACCGCTTAGTTCGGCGGAATCGCCAGCTTCGCGCTTGATGATGATTTGCCTTAAAGAACAGCCGTTGATATTCGGCCAGCCATCGTAAAACTCGGTGCGTTTGTATCCGGTTTTTGGCGCGCGACCCTTGATTTCAAGTTTCGCTAAAATGGTAAGGGCAGAATTTTCAGAGGCAACAGTCGACTGCGATTCCCCGCTGGCGGACGCAGGTGTCTCCGCGGCCGGCGTTTCGGCAGCCGGCGCCGATTCGTAGCTCGCAGGATTAACAATTAGCCAGACGCCAACTCCGGCAAGCGTCAACAAGAAAATTATTGTGCGTTTGAGTCGATAATTCGCGGATTTTTCCATGTCTAATATTTTAGCACATTTATAGTACAGGGAAAGCGGTTGTGGTATAATTATTGTTGTATGGTTAGACGTTTCTTGACTTCGGTGTTTTGTTTCTTGTCGGCGGTAGTCGCCGCTAGTGGTTCACTCGTTGGGACGTCGCTCGCGCTTGACGAGAGCCGTTTGACTGAGTTTGCAGAAAACAACATCTTATACTATGATCCTGATGAAAAATTATCAGACAACTGCTTCTCTGGCGGAGAATTGAACCTTAGTGCGACAGTTGGCGACCTTCCAAAGAGCATCGTTGATAAGTTAGACAACGAAAAATGGGTAGAAAAAGCTAACAAAAACAAGGGGCGCTATCAACATGCAGAGTCAGAGACTGGTGTTCCGTGGTTGGTGCTAGCAGCTATCCATTATCGTGAAGGCGGCATGGATCCTAAAAAAACAATCTTGAACGGAGAAGGTCTTTATGAACACACGAATAGTGACGGCCATCATGTTTCCGCTGACCCTAATAAGGATGCCGTAAATGCTGCTAAGCACCTTATTGATATGGGTAAAATGGTTTACAAAGTCAATATTGGCAAGGATCACGATCTAGAATCATTGGCTTGGGCGGCATTAGCGTATAACCGCGGATTTATGTATTCAAAACAACCTTATACTTCCAAGCCCGTGCCGTATACTGAATCGCCGTATGTTGTTAACTTCTTTGATGCCAATCACATGAACATGCGTTTCCCAAATAGCTCTATAGAACCAAGTAGCACGCGAGGGCGTAAGGACGCCAATGTCGGATTCCTCACTATGCTAGTATATCTTAATGGTCGGATAAACGGTCAGAGTGGAGAAGGCAGCAGCGGGAGCTCGGAAAATGGTGAAAATATCACGCTGATTGGAGACTCGATTGCTGATACTGCAAAAAGCAAGTTCCTAGAGAAATATCCAAAAGCAGATGTGCATACTCAAGTCAGCAAACAATTCTACGCGCCAAGCCCAAAGAATAACCCGGCCGGTATTACCATCCTAGAGGAGCTAATCGATAATGGAAAACTACGGAGAACTCTAGTTTATGCATTAGGGACTAACAGTAGTGGCTTAAAGAAGAAACAAGCCGAAGAGGTGATATCCTTGGCTGGAGACAATAGATCAGTTGTCTTCATCACAAACTACGAGAAAGGTAAAGACTTTACTAATAACAATAATGTGTTCGAAAAAATGAAGGCTGACCATTCAAATGTCGATGTTGTCGACTGGGCTAGCGCGGTCAAGGGTAGTCCTGACAAATATCTTAGTGACGGCACTCACCCAAATACCGAGGGCGTCGATTTGTGGGTAAAACTGCTCAGCGATGTATTGGGGAGCAAAAGTAGCAGTGGGTGCGGTGTTGACATCCCTCCAGGCGAAGCCGCAGGTATAACAATGGGTGATCGATGGAAATATTTATTCCCAGACGGCATTCCTACATCTTCGTCGCAGATGGAAAAATATCTTACGACTGTCAAACTAAATATCCTAAATGAAAAAGGTAAGAACGACACAATGACCTTGCGCGTGCATAAAAAATTAGCTTCAGAAATCAAGGCGATATTCGATGAAATGGTGGCGATTGGTTTTAAGATCAAGAAAAGTGACACAAGCAGCTATAACTGGAGGCAGGTTCGCGGTGGATCTAGTAGGTCGATACACTCATACGGCGTGGCTATAGATGTGAACGCTAGTGATAATCCTTTCCAAAATCCTAGCGGGTATAAACCTGGGGTAAATGAATATGCGGTTACCGACGAAGTGATCGAGATATGGAGGAAGCATGGGATGAACTGGGGGGGTTATTTCGGCAATGGCAGGTTCGATGCTATGCACTTCTCATATCTTGAAAAAGGTAGTAAGGATCCAAATAAGTAGGAGGTAATATGCACGATAAAACTAAGATTAAACAGTTAGCAATAATAGCAGCGATCTTTGCGTCACTAGTAGCAATTGTTTCAGCAGTATTTGTGTTTTTGAAGGGTGGGCTCGGCGAAGATCCGGCAATGGTCCCAGGCTACGAAGAGACTTGGGATAATCTGGTCAGTTTCGAAAACGGATTTCAACTTGATTATTCTTTAGCGGCGTATGGTTCAGGCCTTGCTACTTCTCAAATTGAAACAGCCCTTACTAAAGAGTCTGAGATTGCAACAGCTCCCAATCGACTTGACGAAACCGCCCTGACCATAGCTACAATTGTCGATGGCACATTCGCAATGATTTCCGAAAACCCAGAGATCTATTCTTTTGATTTAAGCACAGATGATGGTCGTAATTATAAGGTGTGGATACTAGTACGAAGGGATGTAGAAGGCGAGTCTGTGGAATTCTTATCTACTATTGTTAAGCGAGCTAATTCTGATGAGATTATTGTATTAGCCTCCAGCGAAGATGAAGGTGACCTTTCGATTGTGCGGGACTGGCTGAAGAATAATCAGATGGCGGAAAATATTAAAATAGAGACAGTCGAGCCGGAGGAAGACTATTACGACACTCTTGACGATGGAACTGAAGCTAGCTCATATGCTGAAGAAGATTAGACGTTGAATTTGAACTCGACGACATCGCCGTCTTGCATGATGTAGTCTTTGCCTTCGGTGCGCATGAGGCCGGCTTCTTTGACGGCTTTTTCGGAGCCGAGGCGGACCAGGTCGTCGTACTTACAGACTTGCGCCGCGATGAAACCGCGTTGGAAATCGGTATGAATCGCGCCGGCGGCTTCGGGAGCGGTCGAACCCTGCTTAATCGTCCAGGCGCGGACTTCCTTCTTCCCTGCCGTTAAGAATGACTGGAGCCCGAGAGTTTTATAGGCAGCTTTAATTAATTCAGAAAGTGCGTCTTCTTCTACGCCGTAGCTCTTTAAGAATTCTTTTCTTTCGTCCGGCAACATTCCAGCCATTTCTTCTTCTAGTTTCGCGTTTACGAAAACTGCCTGCGATGGCGCAACCATTTTCGCAAGCTCGGATTTTTTGTCGTTATCAATCAGTTGGGACTCATCAACATTGAACATATAAATTACTGGTTTTTCGGTCAGGTATGGGATGTGCTCATCGTTTGGATCTTTCTTTCGCTTAGCCTCGACTTTCTCGCGCGTTTCGAGATCAGCAAGCTCAAGTTCGGTATTTATAATATCAATATCGTGTTTCGGATCGACTTTTGCGGCGGTGTTTGCGTCCTCGGCGACGTGCATGATGTCATCATTTTCGAACGCGCGGACAACGTGGCAAATAATCTGACACTCGCGGATGTTTGCGAGGAATTTGTTGCCGAGGCCTTCGCCTTTTGATGCGCCGCCGACTAGGCCAGCGATATCGACGAACTCGACCGTCGCAGGCACGACTTTTTCGGTTTCATACATTTTCGCGAGGACATCTAGGCGTTCGTCCGGAACCGGTACGATGCCGACGTTCGGCTCTATGGTCGCGAAGGGATAATTCGCGGAAAGCGCCCCGCCGTTTGTTAGGGCGTTAAAAAGCGTGGATTTCCCAACATTAGGCAAGCCAACAATTGCAATTTTCAAATTCATATCTGTTATTATACCATAAAAGCCCCCGGCTGGCGAGGGCTTTTATCTAACAAGAGGCCTAGACTTTGCGCACGATGGAGATGCTGTCGGTTTCGACATTCTCATTCGTAGCGGTTAAACCAGAAACGGAGAGATTGACCGTGCCGCCGTTTCGGCCGGAGCGACCCCATTCGGAAGTACCTTTAGCGGAGATGAATTTCTGGGAGCTACTAAACTTCGCGGTTACGTCCGTGAGATTGATGCTTGCGGTCGTGTTCGTGACAAAGAAGAACGGGACATTCGCATATACTGGCGAATCCTCAAGCACGGTAAATTCGCAGTTTTCGGCGGTGAAAGTACCCGTACCTTCGCCAGCATCGCCAGACATGGACTGGTAAATCATTACCGCGGCGTTATCGACATTGTTACGGTTACCGACGCCGTTGGTTTTAAAATCATCGTTTTTCAGCGTGATCGAATTTTTTCCTTCAACAACGGCGATTTGCGCACCAGTTGCGGTACCTTTCGAATCTTCGACGGTAATTTTCCCGGTTGAGTAGATCAGTGGGCTACCAGCCCCAGCGGTAGAAAGCGCCATATTCTTCGCGGTTACTGTTCCCTCGCCACGGTCGGTTGCGAGCGCTGCGCAAGAGCCGCCAAGCGTATTAATCTTCACGGTATCAGCAGAAATCACGCCGCCATAAGTAGCGTGGAGACCGCGAGAGTTGTCTTCGGTTGTAGAGATGTCGACGTTCTTAACCGTCGCTTCGCCACCGTTTGTTGCGACGATAGCGTTTGCGCCGGAAGTGCTAGTCTTGATCGTCGGCCCATCAATTTCCAGTTTGCTACCTTCGCCAACGACTACGATGGCGGAGTTCGTGCCGTAGAAACTGTAGTTGTCGCCACGGCCTTGGAAGCCGGTCGATCCGGTCTTGCTGATTTCCACGCCCTCGCCTTTGATTTTCAGCGAGCCACCGTTGATGACTAGAATCGCAACTTGATCGTCTTCGGCCGCCTCGTAAGTTCCGGAGCCAATCGTCGCCTCGATGCCGTCAACGACATAAGCGGCGTTATAAGTAATCGACTTACCGTCGATCGTCGTCGTGACCGAACCGGCTTGTAAAGGAGTATTCGACAGAGTTTCTTCTTCCTCCTCGACTACAGTCTCTTCAACAACTTCGACTTCTTGTTCATCGGAACGCGTCAAAAGCAGAGTAATAATTATTGCGGCGGAAATAAGTACGACCGCGCCGATAATTATCAGAAAAATATTGCGCATTTTATGGTCTGGCTTATTGTTCTGACGACGAGGCGGCTGCTCTGGCGCTGGCTTTTTCGCCTCGAGATTTATTGTAGTTTCTGGGTTCTGATTTTCCATATTCTGCTCCTGCTTACACTATATATTATATATGAGTTTCCTTAAAAAATCCTTAAAATTTCAGGGCAATTTAGCTTTCTAGCTCGAGCCAGTTTTCGAGCGTAAAATCTTCGCCCAAAACAGAAGCGGCGGCGAGAATTGGACTAGGCATAGTTTTTCCCGGAAGTTTTTTGGCCAAAGTTTTCATAAAAAGTTCAGCGGCGAAAGTCATTTTTTCTTTATCGACAAATTCGAGCGGATCGCCATAGTTTTTTGTCTTGCGGTATTTCACTTCAGTGAAATAGATGTGATCTTTCGTCGCGGAAATGATGTCGATCTCGTAAAACTTAGTTTTATAATTTCTGGCGAGGATTTTATGGCCGCGGCGGGTTAGTTCTTTTGCGACGATTCCCTCGGCTTTTCTGCCGATGGCAGTCGTGGAAATGTTTTTACGACGCGCGTCCGCTCGACCTGCCACCGGCCTGAAACTGAAACGATGTTCCGGGCAGGGTCCGTGAGCTTCGAGCGCAGCCTTATGCTTCGCGGTGCCGTAGCCGACATGTTTTTCGAAACCATATTCTGGATATTTTTTAGCAAGTTCCACCATATAATTATCACGCGCAACTTTCGCGATAATGCTGGCGGCGGAAACTTCTTTGATCTTATCGTCAGCTTTCTTTAAAACCGTGACTTTTTCTTCGTGCTCAGTACCTTTTAGAAAATTTTGAGTACCGTCAATAATTATTTCAGTAGGTTCGATTTTAATTTCTGCAACAGCGCGGCGCGCAGCGAGTTTTAAGGCTTCGCTTAGCCCGATTTCGTCCAGCTCGTTTGCCGGAACCCAACCGAGTCCAAAGCTTACGGCTTTTTCTTGAATTTCTTCGTTTAATTCTTCGCGTTTTTTTGCGGTTAACTTTTTTGAGTCGGCAAGTTTCTCTTGCCATTTTTCGGATTCTACTGAATTTCCAGATTCATCAAAGCGCGGCTTTAGCGCGCAAGCACCGATAACTAATGGCCCCGCCCAAGGACCGCGACCAACTTCGTCGATACCGAGAATTAGTTTCATTTTATAATTATAGCACGGGCCTCGGCGCATGAAAAAGACCACGCAAATTGCGTGGTCTTTTGGAGCGTGTCTAGAGTGCGGTCAATTCGGGAATCCTAACCCAGGTATAGTTGTCGGGATTAACCGTTAGAATCTTATACTTCTTATCAAGATAAGTCGTAACTTTCGCCTCGGTTTTATCATAGCTAACCTCTTCCAACCAAACGACCAGCCCCCACTCATAGAACTTCTCAAAAACATCAGTTTTCTTAAGAACTCCGACGAATCTCTGACCGTTTACCAGGCAGGTTGTTTTTTGGTTGTAGCCGGCCTGTTCCAGAAACTCAACCCAGTCCCAGGCATCATAACGCCGCCTGGTTTTGCGCTGCGGCCAAGTCCCGACATACTCGAAGATCTTGTATGCGACATATGACGTTGCATATCTGACTACGAAGCCGGATTGGTCTGAAATCAACGAATAGTCTTCGTCCCTGTCTGACTCGCGCCACTGGGCAAACCCAATGTCGCAATACGGCCAAGGATACGTGTTGATCTCGTAATCGCCCTGGTTGTATTTGGCAATTAATCTCTGGTGTTCTGGCGAAGCAAAGGTTCTTCTCGCATATCCGCGATAACGGTTGCGATGATGGCGCCGGCTTAACTTGCCTATTCGCCCTTTCTTTTTGTTCCACCTCGTACAAGATAATTGCGCATGATGATTAGCAGCTTCTAACAATTTTGGGTTGACATACATAAACACCACCTCCTCAAAAAATACGAGGGCGTCCTGCCCTCTGTTAACAGGTTACAAAAACGCTCCTATGTCTATATTATACCACAGGAGCGCGTTTTTGTAAAGATTACTCAGCTGGGGCTTCTTCAGCTTTTGGCTCTTCTTTCGGAGCTTCTTCCTTTGGAGCTTCGGTGGCAGGGGCTTCCTCTTCTTCAGGAACGGCGACATCATTTACCGCGGCGCGATCAAAATCTTTGCCAGAAAGGCGGGCGGATTTACCGGAACGCTCACGGAGATAGGTAAGATTCTTGCGGCGGACCTTCGCGCGCTTAACGACTTCGATTTTCTCGACTAGCGGGCTATGGATCAAGAAAGATTTTTCGACGCCAACGCCAGAAGCGATTTTGCGGACAGTGATACGGGCTGTATGGCTGTCTTTGCGATCTGTGCGGATTACAACGCCTTCAAAAACCTGAAGACGGAACTTCTCGCCCTCTTTAATCTTTTGGGTGACTTTAACGGTATCGCCCGAACGAACATCGACAACAGCCTTTTTCTTCTGTTCGTCACCGATTTTCTTTAGAATAGAAAAACTCATAATTTACCTTTATTTAAACACTTGCCTGTTATTATAGCACACTTTCGCCCAAAAGAAAAGGGGTATTTTCTAGATTACTCGAGAGACTTCGTCGATGGTGGTTTCGCCATGGAGAGCGGCGATCAATCCTTTTTGCTCCAAGGTCAACATCCCGAGGGATTTAGCGGTCTTCTCAATGTTTTTCGTATCAATGTCCGCCACGTCGCCTTTGATGAATTTTTGGATTTCATCCGAAACAAGCAGCTGCTCCATGATAACTGTTCGGCCTTTATAACCAAACGGATCTTCTTCGCCCTTCGGGACAGGCTTGTATAAAGTGATATTATCAAGATCGATATTATGCTTCTTCAGCAGCTCCTCAGACACGCCTTCAAATGCCTCGCGGATATATTTCTTCGTGGCTTCGTCTGGCTCATAGGCCTCTTTGGTGTCCGAAAGTTTGCGCACAAGGCGCTGAGCGATGACTAAGCGAATTGAACTAGCGAAAATTGGGTTTGTGCCAATGAGATCAATCATACGCGAGAACGCCGCGGAAGTTGAGTTTGCATGGAAGGAACTTAAGACTAAATGGCCAGTAATTGAAGCCTGGATCGCGGTTTTCGCGGTGTCGCCATCGCGAATTTCGCCAACCATCACGACATCTGGGTCGAGACGAAGAACCGAACGAAGCCCGTCAGCAAAGTTCTGGCCGCCAGTTGTGTTAATTGGAATTTGGGAAATGCCGGTAATGCCATATTCGACTGGATCCTCAAGCGTGATGATTTTGCGGTCGGTGGTGTTTAGAGCATTCAAAATTGAGTAAAGAGTGGTCGATTTACCAGAGCCAGTCGGACCAACCATCAGAACGAGGCCGCGCGGATGCTTAATTACTTCGTTAATCTCGGCGCGCTCTTCGTCGGCAAGACCGAGAAGATCAAGGTTTAAGAGACTCTCGTCGAAGTTAAAAAGACGCAAGACCGCATCTTGGCCATACATAGTCGGGACGGTCTCGACGCGGATATTCAGAAGATGTGACGAGCCATCGACAAAGACGTCTTTCTGCATATGGCCAGATTGCGGGGTGTTCGCCGCGGCAGAAACACCCGCACGAGAAGATAACTCGCCCATTAGAATACGGTAACGATCGCGACTTAAATTGGCGACTGGATGGAGAATACCATCAACACGCATGCGGATGCGAATCTCGTTTCTCAGATTTTCAATATGGATATCCGAGGCTTTTAATTTGTCGGCTTGGTCTAAGAGAAAATCAAAAACTTTTTCCGTGGAGACGGATTCGAGGGTCTTCGAGACCGATTCGATCGTTTCGGAATCGCCCTCATCAGCAATTTTAATGTCATCGTAGTGAACGTCTTGTGGCGGGTCATGGCGAAGCATGAAAACCTGATAAGCAGAATTTGACACTAAGAAAAAGTCAATGCGCTGGCCGCGATCTTCATACTCTTTGCGCATATCTGTAATCATCGTGCGCGGAGCTTGGGAAGTGATAATGAACTGATAATGCTCCCCGTTCTCACCCTTCTGAATTGGGATGATGAAGTTTTTGTGCATCTCTTCGTTTGTGAGAACACCCTTAACTAGCGGGATCGTATCCTCGAATTCGCGCGTATCAAGATATGGAAAGCCCAAAATACGAGCGCGATTTTTGGTCGCAAGCTCCTCGTTATCCCTACGCTTTCTCTGGATTTCTTGTTCGTCCATTTTCTAGATTTGATGCCCTTTTATGACCCTTGTGTGAGGTGGGTTATATATATTATAGCATAAGTTTCTTGTTTCTGCAGGGAGAAAAGCCCCTAATTGTAGAATTCGTCAATAAACTCGGCGAAGCGATCTTCTTTAATTGCTTCACGCATTTTTTCGGTCAATCGAATTAAGAAACGAATGTTGTGAATCGAAAGCAGGGTCGCGCCAAAAGCCTCCCCAGCACGCAGAAGATGATTCAGATAGGCGCGCGTATAATTTTTACAAGCATAACAATCGCAATCTTCGGAAATTGGCATAAAGTCTTCCTTAAAACCGGCATTTTTAAGATTTAGACGATTCTCCTTCAGATTTCCAGCGGCATCTTTTCTAAGCCCCGGGATTAGAGCGTTGCCGTGGCGCGCGAGGCGAGTCGGCGAAACGCAATCGAAAATATCAATCCCGCGCCGGACGCTTTCAATCAAATCGACCGGCTCACCAACGCCCATGAGATAGCGCAACTGATCTTCTGGAAGATAAGGCACGGAATATTCAATCGCTTTGTACATATCGTCTTTTTCTTCATCGTCGTTGGCCACGCCGCCAATCGCATAACCGTCAAAGCCGAGTTTTACCGTTTCTAGCGCAGACCATCTGCGCAAATCTTCGTGTGGGCCGCCTTGGACAATACCAAAAAGGCTTTGGTTCTCATTTTTATGCACGGCCTTGCCGCGCGCCGCCCAACGCAAAGTGCGCTCAATGCTATTCTTCAAATATTGGTGGTCGGCAGTCGCCGGCGGACACTCGTCAAAACTCATAATTATGTCGGCGCCAAGAGCATTTTGGATCTCGATAGATTTTTCCGGTGTCAAGAAAAGTTCGCGACCATCAAGCTCGGACTTAAATTTTACGCCTTCTTCAGTAATTCCCTTCGGGTTCGAAAGCGAAAAAACTTGGTAGCCGCCAGAGTCGGTTAGAATCGGCCCGGACCAATTCATGAATTTATGCAAACCGCCAGCTTTTTCGACGACGTCTTCGCCGGGGCGTTGCCAAAGATGGTATGTGTTTGCAAGAATAATACCGGCGCCAGTCGCTTTGACCTGCTCGGGGCTCAAAGTTTTAACCGTCGCCTGCGTTCCAACTGGCATGAACATCGGCGTTTCATATTCCTGTGTATTCCCGTTTTCGTCGATAAAAATTGCCTTGCCAAAACGCGCGCCGGTCGTTTTATCTTGATGGATTAGTTCGTATTTAACTTTCATTTTTCTCTCCGGTAATCAACATCGCATCACCAAAGCTGAAGAAACGGTATTTTTCTTCAACGGCATGGGCATAAGCTTTCATAATTTGGTCTTTTCCGGCAAAAGCTGAAACGAGCATAATTAAAGTCGACTTCGGCAAATGAAAATTCGTAATCAACCCGTCTATAATTTTGAATTCAAAACCAGGATAAATAAAGATGTCGGTTTCGCCAGTCTCGGCGACAATTTTGCCATGTTTTTTGGCGACGGTTTCTAAGGTCCTGACGGTAGTTGTGCCGACGGCGAAAATGCGGCTGCCGGAGCTTCTGACTTTTTCGATCTCATTAGCGGCATCTTCGGAAATTTCGTAAGCTTCGGTATGCATTTTATGGTTTTTTACATCATCGACTTGGACTGGACGAAAAGTGCCAAGCCCAACGTGGAGAGTAATTTTGATAATTTTTACTCCGCGCTTTTTGGCGGTTTCTAAAAGTTCCGGCGTAAAATGCAAGCCGGCAGTCGGGGCGGCGGCGGAACCAAGGTTTTTGGCATAGACCGTCTGATAACGCGATTGATCTTTTAACTGCTCGTGGATATAGGGTGGGAGTGGCATGGTGCCGAGCTGATCCAAAATTTCTAGGAATATACCGTCGTAATCAAATTTTACATGGGTGATACCGTCTGCTAAAGTTTCTAGAACGGTCGCTAGAAGCAAGTCGTCGCCAAAAATAATCTTGGTGCCTTTGCGCAAGCGTTTCTGCGGACGCGCTAAGCATTCCCAGGTGTTATTTTTTAGTTCTTTTAAAAGCAGTAGCTCGACGGCGCCTTTTGTTTCGGATTTTTCGCCGATGATGCGGGCGGGGATAACTTTGGTTTCGTTTAAAACTAGTGCGTCGCCAGGCTCTAAATAGTCTAAGATATCCGAAAAATGACGGTCCTTAAGCTCGCCAGTTTTTCGATCTAAAACCAGGAGCCTTGAGCTTGCGCGATCTTTTAACGGCGTCTGGGCAATCAAATCTTCCGGCAAATAGTAATCAAAATCATCGGTTTTCATTGTGTATAATTATACCATATGCTATAATTCTCCTCATGAAACTGCTGCTTCATACCTGCTGCGCACCATGCAGCGTGTATTGTATCAAAAAATTGCGTAGCGAAGAAATAGAGCCGACGCTTTTTTGGTATAATCCAAATATTCATCCATATACTGAGTATAAAGCGCGGCGCGATTGTTTGAAAAAATATGCGAAAGAGCAAAATGTTGCGCTGATTTTGGAAGATGAATACGGGCTAGATAAGTTTGTTTGTGGGGTTTTGAAAAATGGCGCGGGGGCGGATGCGCTTTTGAATCGGTGTCAGGAGTATTGCTATCCTTTGCGGATGCGCAAAGTTTTTGAATATGCTAGAGATAACGGGTATGACGCGGTGTCAACGACGCTGCTTTATAGCATTTACCAACAGCACGATTTTCTCCGCGATTTGATGGAGCGACTATCGCGCGAATATGGGGTCGAGTTTTTGTACCGGGACTTCCGCGAGGGGTTTCGCGAGGGCCAAGAAGAGGCACGTGCGGCTGGGCTTTATATGCAGAAATACTGCGGCTGTATTTTTTCCGAGGAAGAAGCAATGATCGGGCGAGAAATGAGCCGGGAGTTAAAAAAGGCCGGCATTAAGCCGACAAATAAAAACGTGCGGAAGATTATCTCCTCATGGTAGAGAATCCGCTGGCGCGGATTTTCTTCCACGGGGCGTCGCCTCACAAAAAAGAGCAAGCTCTTTTTTGGCTCGGCTCCTACCGTGGTACCGCCTGAGGGATTCGAACCCACGACCCCTTGTTCCGAAGATACGGTCTCAATGGATTCATTTTGGCTAAAATAACTGGGGTAATATGGTCGATTAAATGTTGATAAAACTGCTTTGACGCACAATTTTGACACACTATCGCCCATTTT
>JAFRLA010000020.1 GCA_017431465.1 Candidatus Saccharimonadota bacterium | reverse complement strand
TAGCGATTTTAGGCTATGGCGTCGAGGGAAAAAGCGTCGAGAAATATTTCAAAACGCATCCCTACGACAACGTTCCACCAGAAGATATCGAGATTAAAATTTTTGATGATTTCGAAGACGAAGACATCGACGGATTCGGATTAGAAGATTACGATGTTATCTTCCGCACGCCGTCCGTCCGTCCACATTATGATTTTAAAAAGTATGAAAAAGAAACGGAGTATGCCACGGAAAAACCACATTGGACTTCCGCGACTAAATACTTTTTCGCACATTGTCCGGCCGAAATTATTTCCGTGACCGGCACGAAAGGCAAGGGTACGACCTGCTCTATGATCGCCGCGATTCTGGAGAATATCAACGAAAAACTTTATGGCGAGTCCGCGCCAAAAACCTATCTCGTTGGCAACATCGGCAACCCTTGCCTAGATGTTTTAGACAAAATCGAGCCCGAAGACAACGTCGTTTTCGAGCTAAGCTCATTCCAACTTTGGGATCTTCATGCCGGTTCTTATGTTGGTGTAATTTTGCGCATCGAGCCGGATCATCTAAACGTTCATAAAGATTTCGAAGATTATGTCTACGCCAAATCTGCCGTTTCGCGCTACAAGGAAAACACCGACCATCTAATTTATTTCAGCGAAAATGAAACAACAAAAGGCCTGGCTGAAAATAGTAAGGCCGAAAAACACGCCTACCCAATACTTCGCGGCAAAACCAGCGATACTAAAAAATTAAGCGAGAAAAATGAAGACAGACTCCGAGAAATCCTGGACGGTTTATCACTTCCCGGGGCACACAATAAAGAAAATGCCGAAGCCGCTTTGCTTGCCGTCGCCGCCAGGCTCTGTAACGGCAATTTGAACGACCTACTAGGAAACGATATGCTATACGAAAGCGCGAAATCAGCACTCAGAAATTTCAAAGGCCTGCCACATCGCCTAGAATTTGTCCGCGAACTAAACAGCGTAAAATACTATGACGACAATTTCTCTTCTGCCTTTCCGGCCACAGACGTTGCCATTGCCGCATTTGAGAAAACTCCGACCGTCTTAATTGCCGGCGGAAAAGATCGTGGACTAGATTTAACTAAATTCAAAAACCGCCTAAAGTCCGCGAAAAGCTTAAAGAAGATTATTCTAATCGGTGAGATTAAAGACGAGCTAAAATCTGCCGCGCCAGAAAAAACTGAAACCGCAGACAATCTAGAGACCGCAGTAAAGCTCGCGAAAGCTACCGCCGAATCCGAAGCTAAAACCGCAGAAAAATCCGCCGTCGTCGTAATGTCGCCTGGCGCCGCCAGTTTCGACATGTTCGAGAACTTCAAAGACCGCGGCGAAAAGTTCCAAAAAATCGTGAAAGGATTAAAATAATGTTCCGCTGTCTCGAATATACTTTTAACGAAGAGAATTATATTGCGACTTTTCGCTATGAAAACGCCGGCGTGGAATTTACCGAACGCGTAAAGTTCAAAAAAACCGATAAGATTATCGACCGCAAGCTTTTAGACCGCGCGCTTTTCCTAAGTTTTATCTTAATCGGAACTTCTTACTATAAAACTCGCCCAACTAAAAACGTCTTAGTCGAGGAAAAAACCCTTGATGATTTCCAGGCGAAATTTTTCAGCACAGTTTATCAGGAAGGCTTGTCCCAATTTGCCTATGAGAACCATTTGACTAGAGAAGACCTCGGTCATTTTTCTAGAAACGCCGACATGAGCGATGCGCCAATCGACTTAAATCCTGCCGACTATGACGGCGAGCTAGTTTTGCAATCTGGCGGAAAAGATTCGCTTCTTACTGCTACTTTAGTCGCCGACAAAAATCCAACTTTCTGGTATCTCGGCAGCTCCGAAAATTATCCAAAAATCTTAGATGAAGTCGCAGGAAAATCCGAGCTCCAAATCGCAACCAGAGAAATTGATCTAGAAAGCTTAAAGAGAGCCGACGGGCTTAACGGCCATGTACCGATTACTTACATCGTTCAATCGCTCGCACTTATCCAAGCGATCTTAAATCACAATCGCATGGTCATCACGAGTATCGGCCGCGAAGGCGCCGAACCGCACGCTTGGATCGACGATCTTCCAGTCAATCACCAATGGTCAAAAACCTGGGAGGCCGAAAAACTTTTCGCCGAGTACATAAAACGTTACATTTCAAAAGATCTAAAAGTCGGCTCTATGCTTAGAAAATACAGCGAACTAAAAATCGCCGAACTTTTCGCAAAAAATTGTTGGGACAAATACGGCAAGAAATTCAGCTCCTGTAATGTCGCGAACTATCGCCAAAAAGCCGAAAACGGCGAGTTAAAATGGTGCGGAAATTGTGCGAAATGTGCAAACTCCTATTTATTATTTGCGCCGTTTGTAAATCGTGAAGAATTAGACGAAATCATCGGTAACGGAAAATCATTATTTGAAAACGAAAACCTAATCGACGATTTCAAAGGCCTGCTCGGCGTGGATAATTATCTAAAACCGTTCGAATGCGTCGGCGAAACCGCAGAGCTTCGCGCCGCCTACCATCAAAGGCGCAATGAATATCCGAGCCTCCCGTTCGAAGTCCCGGCCAGCGATTTTGACAAAGATAAATTATACGAAAGCCAAGACTTATGGAACGAGAACTAGAAACTTTGACTGCCGAGCTTCAAGACGCTTGGCAGAAACTCGACATTGACCAAAAAATCGCGCAAAAAAAGGAGCTCGAAAAGGCCGTAGAAGATCCCGAGCTTTGGAAAAATCCGGAAGACGCCAGAAAAAAGACTGAAACCCTTGCGAAATTGTCTAACGAAACCGAGGCTTGGGCGATTCTAAAAACCCAGACCGAGGACATTAAAGAACTACTTGATTTAAACGAAAAAGATTTGGAAGAAGAAATTAAAACCCAAATCGAGGCCATGAAGGCTGAGCTTGAGAAACTAAAAACCGCCCTAAAATTCACCGGCCCATACGATCGCGGCGACGCCATCATCCGAATCACCGCTGGCGTCGGCGGTACCGAAGCCATGGACTGGGCCGGGATGCTCGAACGTATGTATCTAAGATTTTTCGAAAAAGCAAATATGAAGCCGACCTTACTCGAGCGTACCGCCGGCGAAGAAGCCGGGATTAAAACCGCAGTTTACGAAGTCAAAGGCGAAAATGTCTATGGTAATTTAAAATCTGAGCATGGCGTCCATCGCCTCGTCCGCCTCAGTCCGTTCAACGCCGACAACTTGAGACAAACTTCTTTCTCACTCGTAGAAATTTTGCCCGTAATCGAAGACGACGAGGATATTAAAATTGACGAAAAAGACTTACGGATCGATACTTATCATTCTGGCGGGCATGGCGGCCAATCAGTCAATACGACAAACTCCGCCATCCGCATTACTCACATCCCGACCAACACCGTCGTCGCAATTCAAAACGAGCGCTCTCAGCTTCAGAATAAAGAAAAAGCTATGGAAATTCTGCGCGGCAAACTCGCCCAGCTCAAAATCGAGCAGAACGCCGAAAGCCTAGATAAACTCCGCGCCGGCGAGTCCGCCAGTTGGGGTCAACAAATCCGAAACTACGTCATGCAACCGTACAAACTCGTCAAAGACACTCGCACGAAACACGAAGAAACCGACGTCGACAAAGTCCTCGACGGCAAAATCGAACCATTTATCGATGCCTATCTTGACATGATTTTAGGGAAAAAGCAATAGCCCAAAGCCCTCTTGCTTTTTCCCAGCGCTTATGTTAATATATCTATATGATACTGCTTGATAACGTCACAAAATTCTATCCTGGCGACAGTCATCCGGCTCTTGACCATGTCTCTTTACATATTGAGCCAAACGAATTTGCTTTCCTTGTCGGTAAATCTGGCGCTGGTAAATCTACTCTCATGAAAATGATCACAAAGGAGGAAACTCCGGACAAAGGTAAAATCATTATCGGCGGTATCGACCTTGACTACGTTAAAAAACGTTATATTCCGCATTACCGCCGTCGTCTCGGTGTAGTTTTCCAGGATTTTAAACTCCTGCCAGGCCGTACAGTTTACGAGAACGTCGCTTTTGCGCTAGAAATCGCCGGCATGAGCAATACCGAAATCGAAAAAACCGTCCCGAAGGTCTTAGACCTTGTCGGTTTGGCCGGAAAAGAGAAGAAATTCCCGCGCCATCTGTCCGGTGGGGAACAACAGCGTGTTTCTATCGCCCGTTCAGTCGCGCGCCAGCCGAAAATCTTAATTGCCGACGAGCCTACCGGTAACCTTGATAAGTTAACTCGCGGCGAAATTATCGATTTGCTCCAAAAAATCAACGATTTCGGCACAACTGTCCTAGTTACAACCCACGACGAAAACATTGTCAATAACCTCCAAAAACGCGTGATTACTCTGAAAGATGGTCAAATCGTCAGCGACCAGAAGAACGGCGGAGTTTACCGCCTAGACAAAGTCGTCGAAAAGCCAGTTATTGAAAAACAACCGCTCGGCCGGATGTTCGCGCCGCGCGCGGCCGCAGGACAGCCAGAACAGCTAAGCCAGCAGCCAACTCCGCAAAAAGTCGCTCGCGTAACCGTCGCAAAATCCCCGGCTCTCGCCCCGGCTATGGCCGCTCCGCGCCCGACCGTCAAGCCTCGCACTACAACTAGCATGATTATCGACAGCTCAAAATTAAAACCAGCTGAGCATCCAAAGGCTATGCCAACCAAACTTCGCACTGCAAAATCAAAAGTAATCTAAGGATAAAATATGCCAAAAACTACGAAAGAAGTAAAAAACACTAAGAAAAACCTGAAAGTAATGAGCAAAAATGGCAAGAGCCATAAGCTCCGTACGACTTCGCGCGTCGTAAAATATGGCGCAATCGGTTTTGGCCGAAACATTTGGCTTTCTATCGCCGCAACCTTAGTTATGACTATCACGCTTCTAGTCCTTTTTATCACAGTTATCGCTAGTGCAGTCTTAAACGCTACCGCCGATTCTTTCCGTGAGCGCATTGACGTTACGATTTTCTACCAGCCAGGTACGTCTGCAGAAACTTTGAGCAATCTCGAAGAAATCATCAAAACCAACGACAACGTCCGCGAGATAGAAACTAAGACCTCCGAGCAAGAATACGAGAAGTTTCTCGAAGAAAGCCAGGACGATGAGAACCTGATCACAACCCTAAAAGATGAGAACATGAAAAACTTGATGCTCCAGAGTATGCAAGCGACCATGCGAATCAAAGTATACGACATCGACAACATCGACAGTCTTAAGCAGCTCGTTGAAACTAACGATAAAATCAAAGCCAGTCTCGATGATGAACGCTTGCCGACCTACGATGTTGACCATGCCGAAATCCAAACTATTACCGACTGGGCAAACATCGCTAAAAACGGCGGCCTAATCCTCTCCTTCGTCTTCCTCGCCATTTCGATTCTGGTCATCTTCAACACCATCCGTATGGCGATCTATTCCCGTAGCGAAGAAATTTACATGATGAAACTCGTTGGCGCAGACAGTAGTTTCATTCGCGGTCCGTTTCTCGTTGAAGCCCAGATGTGCGGCGTCGTCTCCGGTATTATTGCCGCTACCCTAGGTTATATCGGCTTTAATTTAGTCGCCAAGCCTATCGAGGACTACGGCATCTCGATCGCCGGTATCCGCAACATTGTTGATTCCCAGTGGTTAATTGTTATCTACGCTGCCACGATCGCTATCGGCATCTTGATCGGCTCGATTTCCGCCCGTATCGCCATCCATCGTTATCTGGCAAAAAATCTGGCAAAATAGTTGCAATTTGAAACCGCTTATGCTATTATAATATTATGAAAACCGTCAAAAAAGCACTATTTCTGACGTTGGCATTAAGTCTAGTCTTAGGCGGGACGTTCATTCTGACCCCCGAAAAGGAAGCAGACGCTAAAGATTTCTGTACTTCCGACGCTTGTAAACAAGCCGAGGCCGATTATCTCGAGGCGACTAAAAAAGCCGACGAGGCCCGCTCCCACGCTAATACTCTCGAAGGTGAAATCGAACGTTTAAACGCCGAGATTACCGCTATGGAGAATAAGATCGAGGCCAATAAACTGATCGTCGAAGACTTAAAAGTCCAGATCGCTGAGCAGAAGGCCATTCTCGAACAACAGCAGGCTGGCTTTGCGGAAATTGGCGCCGATGTCCACTTCAAAGAAAAGGAATCCGAGCTAATCCAGGCCTTAAAATACACTATTTCCGAACGCGCGGAGAAAAAGGCCCGCGACGAAAATGTTAAAGCGCAAATCAGCTCCTCTGTTAATACGATTAACGAAAACATGAAAGCCCTAGAGCTAAAACAGGCCCAGGTTGAGGCCCTGATCGAAGATCAACAGATCCAAAGCGACCGAATTGCCGAAAATAAAAACCGCCAGGCCGAGTTAAAAACCAAATACGAGAACGACGCCTCTCAATATTCCGAAGACGCTAAGGCAGCCGAACGCAAACGCGGCGAAGAAATCGCTAAGGAAATCGCGAAATACAACAGTACCGGAAAAGTCGTTGCCTCTGGCCTCAACTCTTATCCGAAAGCTGGCGATTGCCCACAAAACAACTATACTAACATCGGCTATGTTATTTACTATGACGGCATGGCAATCTGCCAATGTACCAGCTACGCAAACTGGAAAGTCCGCGAATCTTGGGGCAAGTCCGCTGTTGGCTTCGGCATTATGGGCAACGCTAAAGATTGGGGCCGTAGCGCCGCCGCCGCCGGCCTAAGAGTTGACGACGAACCTGAGCCGCATACCGTCGGTTACCAAACCTCCGGTATCTTTGGCCACGTCGTCTGGATCGAAGGCGTAAACGCCGACGGTACAGTTAATCTTTCCGAATATAATAACTTATATAGCTCCGTCAGCGGCCAAAAAGGCGATTTTGGCTATCGCGTCAACGTCCCGGCCTCCAGCTTCCGCTATATCCACTTCCGCTAAGTCTTCCGCTAGCGCTTAAAATGTGCTAAAATAGAGTAATGAGCAAGAAAGAGTGGAAGGAAAGAAAGGTCAGCCTTGGCGGCGCTATTATCGGCGCGGTTGTAACTTTGGCTGTCGGACTCGGACTCGGTATCTATTGGAACGAAGTAAAGGACACTTTCTTGCCGTATCTAGGCATTGGCAACTCAGCCCAGCATAAATCTAACATTGATTGGTCAGCCCTAGACGAAGTCTATAATACGCTCTTAAACGACTACGATGGAGACATCGACAAGTCCGCCGTAATCGAAGGCGCAAAGGCCGGGTTAGTCGCGGCTCTCGGCGACCCTTATACCGAATATATGACCGCCGACCAGGCCTCCGATTACCAAAAATCTCTCCATGGCGAGGTAGCCGAGGCCGGGATTGGCGTAGTAATGGGTAAACGGGACGACTACGTACGGATTACTCGTACTTTACCAGATAATCCCGCGCGAGAAGCCGGAGTGCTTGCCGGAGATATTATCTACAAAATCGATGGCGAGCTAGTTTATCATCTCGAATCCGATGAAATCGCCAAAAAACTCCGCGGCGACGCCGGTACTAAAGTCTCCCTAACCGTCATTCGCGGCAAAGAAGAAAAAACCTTCGAATTGACCCGAGAAAAAATCAACAATGTCTCCGCCGATATTACTTATAATGGCGATACCGCAGTCATCTTAACTACTCGCTTTGACACCGATACGGGCACGATCATCGAAAAAGAGGCCCAGAACTTCGCCGAAAAGGGAATTAAGAAAGTAATTCTCGACCTCCGCGATAACGGCGGCGGCTACGTCTCTGCCGCCCAAGATTTGGCTAGTCTCTGGATTGACGGCGAGGTCGTCTGTACTCAAAAATCCAAATTCGGCAGTTCTACGTCGTCTTACGCTTCTCATGGCAAAGCCGTCTTAAAAGATATGGAAACCGTCGTCCTCGTAAACGGCAGTACTGCCTCGGCCTCGGAAATCGTCGCTGGCGCGCTCAAAGATTACGGCAAGGCTACGATCGTCGGCGAAAAAACCTACGGAAAAGGCGTGGTCCAGGCCCTGAAAAATCTCTCGAATAGTACTCTCCTAAAGGTCACTACCGCCCACTGGTACACTCCAAACGGTACTAGCATAGACCAGACCGGTATTGCTCCAGACAAAGAAGTTAAGCGTACCTGGGACGATATTAACTCCGATAAAGATCCTCAACTAGACGCTGCTCTAAAAATGTAGTATAATATAGAAAATGTCCGTAAAAGTTTATACTACCGAAACTTGTGTATTTTGTCACGCCGAAACCGCGTGGCTAGATGAGCTGGGCGTAGAATATGAAGAAATTGATATTCGAGATAGCGGGCTCGACATCACCGCTGTCCCAACGACCGAAATTGACGGGGAATTAATCGTCGGGTTTAACCGCCCAGCGATCAAACGAGCTCTAAAAAAGGCCGGTTTATATAAGAAAGGGGAGAAACGTGCCAACCGCTAAAAAACCGCCGCTACTATTTATCCATGGCTTTCGCGGCACGCATGAAGGCTTAGTCGACGTCGCCGTTTGGATGACAGACCGCGGCTATGAATGCTATTACCCAGACATTCCGCCATTTGGCCGCGAATCTAAGCCCCTAAAAACCTACGACGAAAAAAGTTACGCGAAATTCATCGCCGACTATATTAAACAAAACAAGTTAAAAAATCCTGTCTTAATCGGCCATTCTATGGGTTCTCTGATTGCCGCCGCTACTGCCGCAAAATATCCGCGCCTAGTCAGCAAAAAACTCGTCTTACTTTCCCCGATTTCCGTAAAGCCGCCGAAACCTATCGCCATGCTACAGCCTCTAATTACCATCCTGCCGAACAAAGTCATCGGTTTTATTACCACTAAATATATGCTAATCCAAAAGAAGGACCATAATAAAGTCCGTGACATTCTAGACGTAACCTACCGCTGCGGCGCACACTATACTTCTAGAAAGGACGTCAGAAAAGCCGCTAAATTCTCCGCGGACCACAGCCTCTCTGATTTCAAGTTTAAAAAAGACACCTTAATCGTCGCTGGCGAAAAGGACCGCCTAATCTCTCGTTCAAAGACCGAAGATTACGCCAAAACAATCAAAGTCGAGCCTAAATTCATCAAGAATTCTGGCCACCTTATTAATTACGAAGAGCCGCGCCGCGTAGCCGAAATTATTTCCGACTTCTTAGAGAACTAATCTCTATCGCCTTCCGATAAATTTCTTCAAATCGCTTCAAAGTGGTATTTAAATCATGCTCTTTAGAAATTTTTAGGCTCTCCGCGCTAAACTTTTTGCGAAGTTTTTTATCGGTCAAAATTTTAATCATTGCATCTGCAATTTTCGTCACATCTTTTGGCTTGCATAAAAACCCGTTCTTTTTATCTCGGCAGACTTCACGAATTGCCCCCGCATCTACCGCAATCAATGACAGCCCAGTCGCCGCCGCCTCGATTAAAACAATACCTTGAGTTTCCGTCTCACTCGCCGTTGCAAAAACCATGCCCGTTCGGTAAACTTCCTGCAGTTCCGGCGGCATAATCTTGCCTAGAAACCTAATCTGCCCGTCCAGCCCTTCCGCTTTGACTTTTTGTTCTAGCCTGCCTTTATCAATCCCGTCGCCGACTACCAACATTTCTGCGTCCGGGACTTTTAGTAGCGCCTTCGAAAACGCATTTAAGACTACCTCAACGCTTTTTTCCGGATCTACTCGCCCGACATAAATTACCCGCGGCCTAGAAGGGTCAATTTTGTATTTTTTTAGCACCTTAGGCGTCGGCGTCCCCGGCGAGAACTGCGCAAGATCTACCCCGTTAGACAGCGGCTCGACCGGTACTTTAAACCGTTTTTGATTCTTCGGGACCAAGTCCTCGATCGCCATCTCAGTCGGCATCGTCGCATAGTCGCTATGCTTCAAAAAACTGTTAAGATAGTTTTTTGTAACCTTATCTACTGGTTTTTTAACCGGTTTTAGAATCTTGAACTGCCCCGTAAAATTATCTGGGTATGAATGCCCTGTAGAAACCAGCGGAGTCTTCCGCTTCTCGACGTACATTCTCGTCGCAATCCCAATCGTACCGGCGGTCTGAAGATGAATTACATCCGGCTGAAAACTGTCGAGCACCTTTTTGATCTGATGATATGGGTTAATCGCCACCCAAAGACCGTTTTTGTACAGAACCTTCTTTGCCTCCGGCGCCTTTTCAATCTGATCCGGGTAAAAAGGGAATCGTAAAGATTTTAGCCCAAACACCGTTACGCCAGTTTTCCGATCCTTCCTTTTATGCTTCCGCCCCGTAAAACTCGGGCAGACTACTAGGACCTCGTGCCC
>JAFRLA010000019.1 GCA_017431465.1 Candidatus Saccharimonadota bacterium | reverse complement strand
GTTTAAGACCGAGAACGCCAAGTTCGTGGCCTCGGTTGCGCCGGAAGTCATGACAAGATCGTTGGCCTTAGCGCCGATAGTATGGGCAATTTCAGACTTCGCGTTTTCGTAAGCTTCCCTGACCCGCTTGGCCGGAAGATACGGCGCCGAAGGATTGAAAAAATTGTCCGCAAAGAATGGTTCCATTGCAGCTCTAGCCTTATCGCTTAACGGAGTAGCCGAAGCATGGTCGAGATAAATCATGGGCATATTATAACATATTATTGGCAATTAGTCATTATGCCCTGTCAGCCAATTCCAGATACGCTCAAAGAAAGTCGGCTCGTTTTGCGGCATGACAGTTTCTGATTTATTATCAGGCGACGAATTAGAGTCAGAGGAGCTGGAGCTGCCTGAAGAACCTTCGTCAATCGCCGTACCAGAGCCGGAAATGCCGGAAGCTTGGACCGCACCAGACGGGGCAGGGTTGATCTGCTCGGCAATAATCAATAGTCGGTAAGTAGAGACGCCGAGCGGCCAACAAGTAATTAAGGTCAGCATCGGCTTGTCAGTTTCGAAAACTAGCGAGGAGACGTCAGACGGGTCAACCTCTTTTCGATCGACCATCTTGTAAGTATAGCGCACGCCTTCGTAATCAATGTAGATTAGATCGCCATTTTCTAGGCGTTCTAGGCCAGAGAAGATAAACTTGTACTGGTTTGAGCTATAGATATCGCCGGCGGAATGCCCCGAAATCGCAAGGTTGCCAATTTCGCCTGGCATAGCGTCGGCACCTGGGATGGAAAATTGCGCCACGCCGTTATTCATTGCAGACATAACTTGGTCGTTTGGAATCCCGAAATGTACCGGCACATCAATATTTAATTTCGGGATCATCAATTTCGGCTCCTGGCTCACTGCGACCGAAAGCGTCGGGTCCACTTCGGTAATGCCAGTATCTTTGGTATTTCCTGGCGAGACATAGGCCATAATCGGAGCGAAAATTAAGCGGTTGTATTGTAAAAATAGCAGAACTAAGACTACAGCGGCGCCGGCTAAAATCGGGATTAGTTTCTTGTTTAAATGTTTTTTCTGCTGTTTGGCGGCAATATTTTGAATTCGCGCCCGCAGGCTATCCTCAATAATTCCCTTCTGCTCAGCAGAAGCAGCCGCGAGCGTTTCTGGCGAAGGACTCGGAGCAGCGGACTGCACAACCGCGTTCTCAGCATTACGCTTGATATCCTCAAGAGCTCGAGCCTGGCGAAGTTTTTCCTTCTCGACAAAAGACATCGCCGCTTTAGCATAATATTCGCTGTAATATTTCTGATAGTATTGTTGCCAAGCAGTGTGGTATTTTTGCCAATCGGCGTTAGTCATCGTGCCGGTTTGCTGGGCACGTTGTTCAACCTGCTGCATAGTCTGCTGGTAATTTACTGGGATATGACGAACTGGGGTTTGCGTCGGCGCGGCTTGGCGAACCGGAGCGGACTGACGAACCGGGACAGGTTGGCGGGTCGGCCGAGCAGGTGCGAGCGGGCTCCTGGCAGTCGCAGAAGCAGATACCGCGCCAGAAGAATACGCCGCAAGTACCTTCTTGCGGGCAATTTCAGCAGCAGTTCTGCGCTGTCTTTCTTCTGGAGTTAGCCCACCTTTTTCAGAATCCATGAGTTTATTATACCCTAAAGTTCCTCGCGTTTCAACTCTAACTCGCCCGCGTCGTTCGACGCGAGATAGTAAAGCCATCGATTGTTTTTAGAAATTACGGCGTCAAAATTTGAGGCAGCAGAAGACGATAATTCTCGCCGATTTGTGCCGTCAAAATCTCGTGCATATAGTTTATCTTCGGCGACATTTCCGATTAAATAATCGTCTAGCCAGAAGAAATCTTGACTTTCTAATTTAAAGTTAAAAATTTCACCACGCTCGGCGTCGAACACCGCAAGATTCGTCCCACCATCGGAAGACTTTGCCGAAAAAGTCATCAACCGACCAATCCGAGCAGAGGCTTCTTCTGGAACAAAATCCAATTTCACCTTAGCGACGGTTTCCTTTTCGTGGAAAATCTCGATTTTCGAACCGCTTGACACGCCGACGTATTGTTCGCCTAAATATTCCGAAACCGCTACTAAAACGTTGTCGGCAGTAGTCTTCTTGATGACTTCGGTTTTTGCGTCAGAACGATATAGCCCAACCGTACGCTTGTCAGAAGAATCATCCTTGTCTAAAACATAAACTATCTCTTGGTTGTCATTATAAAAATCAGCAACTTGGTCTATCAGCACGCGCGAAACTGCGCGATCGGAAATGGAAACTTTGCGAAGATTGCCACTCTCTAAGCCAAGCAACTCAGACCCATTAATGAATCGCATTTTGCTGAACTCTAGACCGAATTCTTTGTTAATCTCAAGAGGGTTATCGGGCTTTGCTAGGTCGATTAGCCAATATTCTATTATACCATCTTTATTCCATTTTGTCAATACCTTATCGCCGTCATCGCTCCAAACTAGCCCGACAAATTCGCCTGGAACAGCGGACATATCAAATTCAGTGATCTCTGGGTCGTCTTTGTCTATTTTTATAATTGACCAATTTGAACTGTCTGTTTCCCGATACAGGGCGTTTTTCCTGTCTGGCGAAGTTAAGAAGAAGTCCAAGGCCTTGTCGCCAAAATTTTTGATCGTTTTTACTTCACGGTCTTGCTTAAATAGCCGGGGATAGTCTAACTTATAGAGCTTGCCAGATTTAATCGCGACTGTGTTTTGCCAAGAATCATAACCTTCCCTCTCTAAGCGGACCTCGTGGTCCCCCTCAGGTAATAGATGATTCATGTTTGTATGTAAGAACATCGCTTCGCCGTCGATTATCACTGTCGCGCCGGTCGGCGTAGACTCGGCTTGCAAAAGCCCGGACTGGTCAAGTTTGCCGTCGTCGTCAAATTTATAACCCATAGCAATAAAAGAAAGCACAACCGCGAGCGAGGCGACTAAGATTACAATGATCGCATCCGTCAGGATAATTTTCCAGGTATGTAGCCGTTTTTTTCGTTCTCTGTCCATGTCTATATTATAGCAAACTCATAAAAAAGTGCCAAAATGCTATTGATTTTTGTCGCGATTAAGGTTAAAATAAGAATAACTACTATAAAGTGAGGTAATATAAGAGGAAAACAATGGGAAAAATTACAATAACTGATCCAATTGCTAGTTCTGCAACCCATAATACACTCCAATCTTCAACTGCTTTCTCTCGCAAATATGTTTGTCGGCCAGTCGCGCCAAATCGAGTTTCTGATATCCGACCAGTCAAGGCGGCTCGACCGAAGGCGGTTTTGCCGAAAGCGGTGTCGCCGAAAGCAGCTTCTCCGAAAGCAGCTTCTTTAAAGGCGACTTCGCCAAAGGTAACTTCGCCGGCCGTAGCTGCGAAAGAGGCAAAGGACCGCGCGGTCAAATCAGCCCTTCGCTCGGTTGCGACGATGGAAAATGCCGAGAAAAAGGCGGTCGAAGAAGGTGTAAAAGCGACTAAGCCGACTAAAATTAAGACTAAGAAGAAAACTCGTCGGTTAGTTTTTGCAGTGCTTTGTTCGGCGGCGACCGTCGCGCTTTTAGCGCTCTTCATTAATGCTAATATGCCGGACATTTCGGTTCGGGTAGCGGCAATGCAGACTGGAATTGAGGCAAGTTATCCAACATACATTCCTCGTGGTTATTCATTAAATAGCGTTACCTCGGAGAAAACTGGCCAAATTACCATGCATTTTAGCAACGGCGACGGTAATTCTTTCCGGCTAGTTGAAGAAAACTCGACTTGGGACTCTACGGCCCTCTTAAATAATTATGTTAAACCAGATTTTGGCGATTTTGCTACCTTGCGCGAGCAAGGCGTCACTATTTATACTCATGCGACAGAAGCCGCTTGGGTTAATGGTGGTATTTTCTATCGCATCTCCGCCCAGGGCGAGGCTCTCACAAAAGAACAAATCCGCAATCTTGTAACGTCTTTGTAGTATAATAATAGTATGACTAGAACTAGATTCGCCCCTAGCCCGACGGGGTATATACATATTGGTAATGTACGGAGCGCAATTTATCCATATTTAATTGCGAAGCAAGCTGATGGCCAGTTTATTTTGAGAATTGAGGACACTGACCAGAAACGTTATGTCGAGGGCGCGACTGACCTGATTATGGAAACTTTGCGGTGGCTCGGCTTGGAGTGGGACGAGGGGGCCGGAGTCGGCGGCCCAAACGAGCCGTACTACCAATCAGAACGACGAGAGATTTATCATAAGTGGGCCAGGAAGTTGATTGAAGCTGGTCGTGCTTATGCTGATCCGACAGATGGCGCGACAATTGACGAATATCGGAAAGCGGACAGCGCGGCTAAAGTACCTTATCTCTACCGGAACCATCGCCCTTCCGAGGCAGAACTTTCGCCAGAAGAAGTCTTGAAACTTTGGGAAAAGGGTGCTCCGCTTAGATTTAAATCTGAGCCAAAGGATTACAGTTGGCATGACGAAGTTATTGGCGATCTTTCTACTGGACCAGAGGTCCTAGACGATATCATCTTGATTAAAAAAGATGGTTTACCTACTTACAATTTCGCGCACATCGTAGACGATTACGAGATGAAAGTTACGCATATCGTGCGGGGAGTAGAGTATCTCTCTAGTATGCCAAACTATCTCGCAATTTACGAAGCGCTCGGAATCAATCATCCGAAATTTGTTTCTTTACCGCACGTCTTGGCGCCGCAAGGTAATAAAAAATTGAGCAAACGCGACGGGGCAAAATCAGTCGTGGACTATCGCGATGAGGGGATTTTACCGGAAGCGATGCTGAATTATCTTGCGTGCCTGGGCTGGAATGACGGAACCGAGCAAGAAATCTACTCGATGAAAGATCTGCTCACTGCGTTTTCGATCGAACGAATACAGAATTCTGGCGCGAGGTTTGATGAGACGAAATTGCTTTGGACGAACGGGATTTGGCTGCGCAAGATTTTTGATGAAGAAGGCGTTGATGCATTGTATGCGCGGACTGCTGGATTTTGGCCGGCAGAAGCTTCAAGCTATGATGTCTCCTATCAAAAAGAGGTTTTGTCGATTATTTATGATCGCTTGAAAGTTCTGTCTGATCTTGGGACGATGACTGGGTATTTCTTCTACGATCCGGAAATTGATCTGTCGCTGCTTTTTGGAAATAAATTCTTGAAAAAACTATCCGAGAAGGAGCTGGTCGATCTTTTGACTGTGACTATTGAGCGTCTGAGCGCAATTGCGGATTGGACGGCAGACAACTTGCAGGAGGCTTTGAACGAACTGCTGGCGAAAACCGGTAAAAAACCGGCGGAACTATTTAGTTTGATTCGAATCGCCCTTTCCTTTGCACCGTTTTCGCCGGCTTTGAATTTGACTATGAAAGTATTGGGGCGCGAGCGAAGTTTGGCTCGGCTTAATGCGGTGCGTTCAGCAATCGTGAATGACGCCGCATAACGTTTGTGGTATAATAGTAGTTATGAAGGATGAGGAAAACAAGACTATTGAAGAGATTCGGGATGGGAATCTTGGCGGGAAGATTGATCTAAATTCGATTGATACTTCCTTACCAGAAGAAAAAGAGGATTTAGGGATTCGCCGAAAACGCGGCGGAAATATGAAGAGCAAGCGCGGACGCAAAGGTGGCGAACGCAAGCGTCTAAGCAAAAAACAAAAAATTATTTTGATTGTTATAGCAGCGCTTTTGGTAATCGGCGGAGGCGTAACTGCGCTGATTTTGATTTTGAATAATAAGCCAGCCGAGATAGCCAACGAGGACAACCCAGAGAAGAAGCCGAAGAAATATTACAGCGTGCTTACTGGCGAAGAGATTGCTGACGAAAAGTTGAATTCGTCGCCAACATTTTGTATGCAAATTCCTAATGGTTTGGACGGGCCGCGCCCGCAGGTTGGTCTGAAAAAAGCTGGCGTAGTATTCGAGGCAATTGCCGAAGCTGGGATTACGCGGTTTGCAGCCGTATTTCAGAACGTCGAAGCGTCGGCACTGGGGCCAATTCGCTCACTACGTCTCTATTATCTCGATTGGGATGTGCCGTTTGATTGTACGATCGTCCACGCCGGCGGTTCGGCCGAGGCAATTGCTGAAGCGCACAACTACCGAGATCTTTCAGAAGACCCAACTTACGAATGGCGCATTCGAGATGGCTACTGGGCGCCAAACAACCTATTTACTTCCTCCGAGTTACTGACGAAATTCAACGCGGACCACGGTTATGAAACCTCAGAGGTCAAAGGATTTTCACATTTGAAGCCAGAGAAAGCGGCGAAAGTAGCTAAGAAAAATCAGAAGGCAGCCGAGCCCTTGTCGGAGAAGGAGCAAGAAAAACCAGCAGAAGAGCGTCGCGAAGTTAAGCCGCTAGTGGAGAATATCCGCGTGAACTTCGGCGGAGCTGCAGCCTTCAACACAATTTATGCCTATAATCGCGATACGAACTCTTACTCGCGTTCTTATGGTGATGGTTCCGCTCACTTGACCTATACTTGTGAAACTGACTCTAAGGTCACTGCGCCGAAGAAAGAGTGTGGCGAGCCTTCACAAGTGTCGCCTTCGGTTATCGCAGTAATGATGGTGGACCAGTGGCTAGACACCGACCGTTATCATCTCCGCACGCAAACCATTGGGACTGGCGTGGCTTATATTTTCCAGAATGGCCAAGCGATCAAAGGAACTTGGGAAAAAGCCTCGCGCGAAGAACAAATCGTATTCAAAAACGAAAAAGGCAAAAAGATCTCCTTAACTCCGGGTCAACTTTGGATTGCGGCAGTGCCGAATAATGGCGGTTCGGTCCAGTACTAAAAGACTGGACTTTCCGCCAATTTTATGCTAGAATAATCCTAGTGGCTCAGTAGGCTCGTCATACTCGCCTTCGAAGCCTCGTTCGTCGAAAGACTAGAGTGAAGCTCTTGTCTTTCTCCTCACTTTGGCTCCGTAGGCTCGTCATACTCGCCTTCGAAGCCTCGTTCGTCGAAAGACTAGAGTGAAGCTCTTGTCTTTCTCCTCACTTTGGCTCCGTCGTCTAGTGGTCCAGGACGTCTGGTTCTCATCCAGAAAATCGCGGGTTCGACTCCCGCCGGAGTCACCAACAAAAAGAAGGCGCATGCGCCTTGTTTTTTATCTTGACTTTTTAGCGTAAGTGTGATATAATAAGAAAGATGTAGCTATTGTCACCAGAGGAGGTGATAGAATGAAGATAGCACACGAAATCGTAGATGGATTAATTCTGGTAGCACTACTAAGTTTATTAGTGTTCGGGATAATAGTAGCCCGACGGTTTGGATTAATCTAGCACATTAACAGGAGGTGGTTCGATGAAGGAACTGTTGAACACAACAATCACGGAGTATCTGGAAGAACGCACTCTCGGGGCGCTAAACCACGAGGAAATGAACGCACTGGGGAATGCGGTCGGCTTGATCGCTTACTACGGCGGAACGCTGGACATGAAGCAATTGGCATATTTTTCTGGCATGAGCCCGCAAAAATTTGTCAAAGATATCCAGTTTATCATAGGCAAGTTCTACCATGATGAGCTGTATTCGCAGGCTAGAGACAGTGCGATCTGGGAAACAGGCGAGCGGCTGAAGCGAGAGGAATTTCTTATCGCTATTGCCGCTGGCTTAGTAGAATATGGCTATTGGGTCGATACACCCAAAGAGCCGGAAGAGCGCAAGATTGCGCGTCAGACCATATCAGAGATTGCGCCCGCGACGATCGTGCGGAGCAGGCCAGTGTTTAAAGGATATTTAGCGGTAATCGAATATCTTTGGTTCTCTGTCCAGGGGAACGATCTTAAACCGGATGTCTGGATGCGCCAGCGTTACGGCTCGAAAGCAAAGAAAGACGTAAAGAGCCGTATTAATGCATTCTTGGACGCCTTGGCGGTCTATGATAAAGACACCGAGGAAGATAGCTCGCGAATGTTGCTAACCGATTTAAAGCGCCGAGCGCTGAGAATCTGGCGAAGAGAAGAGGAGTCGAAAAATCCTATCTCATAGGTTCCATACCACACCAAAAACCCACCCGTTTTACAGGGTGGGTTTTTACTTTGCGCAGTCTAGCGGGCGAAGTGCGCGAAGGCGCGGTTTGCTTCGGCCATACGATGGCAATCTTCCTTCTTCTTGAAGGCAGCGCCAGTTTCGTTGTAGGCGTCAACAATCTCAAGTTCGAGACGCTTGGCATAAGGCATACCAGAGCGATCGCGAGCGGCTTGGACGAGCCAAGAGAACGCGAAATGTTGCTGGCGGTGACCAGAAATTGGGAATGGAATCTGGTAGTTTGCACCACCGACGCGACGAGATTTAACCTCGAAGTCTGGGGAAACGTTAGCAATAGCCTGTTCGAAAACAGCTACTGGATCTTCCGAATTCAATTTCTTAGCAGCGCCTTCAAGAGCAGCATAAACTGCGCGCTCGGCGGCCTGCTTTTTACCGTCTAGCATAGACTTGTTAATTAATCGCTGGACCAAAACGGATTGGTATTTGCGATCTGGACTTAATTTTCTCTGGAGAGAAGTCGTTACTTTGCGTGGCATTACTTATCTCCTTTCTTAGCGCCGTATTTCGAACGGCCTTGTTTACGACCATCGACGCCCTGTAAATCGAGGGTGCCGCGGACAATATGGTAACGGACACCTGGAAGATCAGGTACACGACCGCCGCGAACGAGCACAACGGCGTGCTACTGGAGGTTGTGGCATTCCCCACCGATATAAGCCCAAACTTCCTGACCGTTCGTCAAGCGCACACGAGCGACTTTACGAAGCGCGGAGTTAGGTTTCTTCGGGGTTTTAGTCGTCACTTTGACGCAGACACCGCGCTTTAATGGCGCAGGCTGGTCGTAATGACGAGTTTTCAGGGTATTTACGATAGAACCGAGAGCTGGGGCTTTCGATTTTTTGATAGCCTTTTTTCTAGGCTTTCTAATCAACTGATTGATAGTTGGCATCTAAAAATCCTCTTAAATTGATATTATTGTTCCCTGTTTGTTTACAGCAATAGCAAACAGAGATGAAACTCTTGAACCTATTATAGCAAAAAACGATAAAAATTACAAGAAGAAATAAGCATAGTCTTTCTCGAAACATAATGAGATTTAGACCAGATTTGATGGCGTAAAAATTACAACACCTTCACGGTGTTGTAATTTTTATCTAGCCATCAAGTCCGTTTCGAGAAAGACTATGCTTATTTCTTCAGGGCTTTTTTGTCGTATTTTGCTTTACCGAAGCCGAGAATCATCAAGAAGATGTCTGGGACAAGGATAAGGCCAGCGATGTAGCCGCCGCCTTTCTTGAAGACGCGAGCGAGGCGAACCGCGGCGAGAATTGCAGTGACAATTGCAAAAACCCCGAAAGCAAAGCTAAGCAAGCCGGCAAACGGATTCATGGTTTCAGCCGAGACCATCGAGAAGCTACCGTCTGCGCCAAAGGTCATAGTACTCGTACTGCCAGTAGCAGCGCCCGCAGCCCCGACAACTACACCGCCGATGAGCAACGTCCAGAAAAACGGCACCATGTCGATGATTTTGTAGAAAATATAGTCGGAATAGAACGGGATAATTGCTTTCCAGCCCTTCTCGCCAGCTTTCTCAAAAATTCTCCAGCGGGCGATAATCCGCAGAACCAACAGCGCGAGACCGACGAATGCGAACGTAACGAATACGCCAGCAGCGATACCGCCAACGACGGCCGTAGCGGTCGGATTACTTGTTGTATAAGTGATAGTTTCCATAGCTTTTTAAACTCCTTTTTAAGCTTATGTTTTATAATTCTAGCATAAGCGAAAACGCCAGAAAAGTCAAGTCAGGCCGAGTTATTTGTTCGCGTCAACGAGGAAGTCGAGAGTTTTCTCGATGGTCATCCGGTTTTTAATATCCTGACGAACAGCTGGGTCTTTTAGACTCTCCAGGGCTTCTTTGGATTTGCCATAGACATCACGAAGCTCAGCAATTTTCGCGTCGACAAGTTTTTCGTCTGCTTCAATTTTATTCTCGCGAGCAAGCATCTGAAGACAGAGCGAAGCCTTAACACGTTTCTCGGCGACTTCTTTTGCCTCTTTCTCCCAATCTTTCTCGGTCTTGCCAATCTGCTTCAAATAATCCTCAAACTTCAGGCCCTGAGAAGCGGCATTTCTTGTAATATCATCACGGATAAAACGAACCTGGTCATTAACCATAACCTCTGGCGCAGAAACTTTGCAAGTTTTCACAAATGCTTCTACGAGGTCGTCTTTGTATTTCTCCATGGTCTTATGATCATTTTGGGACTGGAGATTTTTCTTAATATCCGCTTTCAACTCGTCCATGTTCTTAAATGGGCCGCACTTTTTCGCAAATTCGTCGTCGTACTCTGGGAGCTTGACTTCATTTACTTGCTTTAAGAGAGTTTCAAATACAACTTTTTTGCCTTTCAAATTTTCGGCGTGATAATCTTTCGGGAAAGTTAGATTGATATCGAACTTATCGCCAGGCTCGTGACCGACAACTCCCTCTTCAAAACCTGGAATAAAGGTCTTTGAGCCAAGCGCCAAATTATAATCCTTAGCCGATCCGCCTTCAAATGGCTCGCCGTCCATCTTGCCGACAAAGTCAATAATTACCTCATCGCCCATCGCAGCCTTCTTTTTGGCGGCCTTTTTCTCGGCGTAAGCCTTCGCGATATTTTCAAGAACCTCTTTCATATCTTTCTCGGTCACCTTTAGCTCGTCCTTTTTAACCTTCAGGCTCTTATAGTTTCCGAGTTTAATGTCTGGCAAAATATCAGCAGTCGCTTTATATTCCGCGCTTTCGTTAGGAACAAATTTAGTGACTTCAATATTCGGCAACATGATGGCGACTTTTTTCGCCTGCTCAAAAGCTAGCGGAACGGTCATGCGAATCGCAAGATCTAGCGCGGCATTGTTGACTTGATTTGGGTCGAGATGCTTCTCGGCAACTTTTGCTGGGACTTTGCCTTTTCTAAAACCTTGGACTTTGATTTCTTTAGCTAGATTCTCAAGCGCCTTTTCACGCGCCGGAGCCAAATCCTTTTTGTCTAGAACGACAGTTAATTCCACCTTGGTATCTGATAATTTTTTAGTTGTAGTCTTCATAAGATATATTATAGCACATCAGACAGATGAGCGCTAATTTAGCGAGTGATATCTTCAAGATAGCTAGTGCGCAAATTCTTTACAGTATCTTTAAGAGAGGCGCCAAGTTTAATGCTTGGGTTAAAGATCTCTAGCGGGTCGAAGACGTCTTTGACTTTAGTATAAAGTTCAACTTCGGCGTCAGAAAGTTCTGGATAGGCTGCGATGGCCTTAGTTCGACCTTCTGGCGAGCCACCAGTCAAAGAGCCTTCGTGGTCGTTGAGGATTTTAGCAACATCTTTAATCAGGCGCACTGCAATTTGACGACCTTCGACAGAATTGAGGCGAAGATCTGGACGAATACAGTAGTTATTGGCGGCCGTGGAGCCCATTAAAGGTAATTCCATGTCGTAAACTTCTTCTTGCGATTTCAAGGTTTTTACAAATTCAGGAACTTTATCTAGCGGAATATAGAGGTCGTCCAAAATTGGAGCACGTTCGCCACGCAGGTTGTCATTTTTAAACGAATTGAGCGCAGTTTTAATACGTTCGAAATCGGTCATATTGCCTTCGTCTTCAATAATTGCCGCGGCGGTCTCTGGGAGATTTCTCAGACACTTCGCAATTTTGCGGCGAGATTTGCGGGCGCTGTCGTTGAAAGCGACCAGCAACATCCAACCGTTACTGAATTTCTTGCTAAAGATATTCGGGTCTTTGCCAGCATCGGCGGATTTGCCAAAAATTCGCGCATCATAGAGGTTAATCTCTAGCGGATTTAGAGACTTAATACTGCTGGCATATTCCACGGCGTCTTTTACGTTACTAAAGGCAGCCGCAAAATGTGCTGAACTTTCGGGCAGAACTTCGCAGCGTAGAATGACCTCGGTAATAATACCTAGCGTACCCTGTGCCGCGAAGAACATTGGCATTAAATCAAACGTATGGCCTTGTTCGCGCAGAACTTGAGTTAACATTTGGTAGCCTGTGCAATCTACGGTTGAGCGGCTACGCAGATCGGAAATCAAGTCGTAATTGTCGTCAATCAGAGTATGAAGGTCGCGATAGAGAGCGCCTTCCGGGGTAGTCAGAGCCTCTTTTTTGGCCAAACCGCGCTTAGAATAACGCGTAGTCTGGATAACATCGCCAGTAGAAATCACCGCCTCTAAACAATCCGTGTAGTAATAAATGCCATTATTTTTACCAGCATAAGAGTCAGTTATGAAGTTAGAAATCAAAGAACCTATAGTGTCTTCTGGATCGGCGTTAATCGGCACAGTTAGACCGACGAGGCCTAAGGCCTGGTTTAAAGTCCCAAGTTTTACTCCTGCCTGGACACGAACCAAGCGTGAACGCTCGTCAATCTCCTGGATCTTATCCATATTTTCCATGGAAATCAAGATGTCTTTGCCGAGGTCAGCGCCGGTTTTATCTAAGCCAGATCCTCGGACAGCGAGCTCTAGGCGGACATCTTTTTTCGCGAGTTGAGAAACGAAGCGGACAACTTTTCGTACATCATTGGTGTCTTCTGGGACGACCACCATTTTCGGCGTAACTTTAACAACAGAACGATCGCCCGCGTATTTTGCGAGAATTTCTTCGCTATCAAAAACATTTCCGACTAAATGCTGATTTAAATATTTGGCAATTTTATTCACAACCACCCTTTTAATATAACCTTATTTTTATCTATTATAGCAAAGTTTCAAAAAAGCGCAAGGACTTTTTGCGCTTTTATTTCATGACTGGTACCCGGGACAGGACTTGAACCTGCAAGCCTTGCGGCACTTGCTCCTAAGGCAAGCGTGTCTACCAATTCCACCACCCGGGCTCAGCTTTGAAAAAACTAGTCTAGATAACTAGACTAGTTTTTATTATACTCTTAGGCTTCGGATTTGGCAAGTTTGACCGAGCCAGCGAAGGTGGTCATGGCGCCAAGAAGGAGCGCGATCGGGATGATACCTTCTGGGCCAGTCTTCGGGATGTTTTCCGAAGAGGTAGCGACTGTATTAGCCTCGGTCTCAGTTTCGGTCTTGGTTTCAGCAGTAGATTCTCCCTTCAAGTCAGTTACCTCGACGACGTCATCGCCGGCACTTTCATCAGTAGCGGTATTTTCGGCAGCCTGAGTAGTTTCGGCAGGCTGGTTCTCGCCTTCTTCCGCATTGCGACTGCCGCCAACAGCGTAAATAATTCCCCAAGTTGCAATACCGAGCACTACAAGGGCGACTAGCGCAGTCGTAACGATGAAACGGATATTCTGAACTTTCGTGTTTTCGGCTTCGCCGTAAAGACCTTCTTTTTCGTTCTTTACCATAGTAAAATAACTCCCAAAATTTAATATTTTTAGCTTAAATATATTATAACACAAACTTTACCACATGTGAAGTATATTTTATAATACTTATGGTTAGTTGTTCTTTTCGTAGAACGAGAGGTGGGCGCCGGCGTACTTTTTAGTGGACTTTAAGGCTAAATCGAAGAACGCTGGCGGCTGCTCTGAGGGGTGAGACAAGACTAGCAGTCCGCCTGGCTCAAGATAATCGACGGCCATGCTGAATTCGTTTAAATCAAAGTGATCATACGGCGGATCGCAGAGGATAATATCAAAGATTTCTTGCGGAAGCCCGCCGGAGTGGAGCGCAACTCTGACATCACCCTGAAGGACAGTTGCGCGGGATTCGTAACCTAGCTCGCGAATATTCTCCAAGATGCAGTTGGCAGCCTTACGGTCTTTCTCGACAAAAACAGCCTTGGCAGCGCCGCGAGAGAGCGCTTCTAGACCGAGCGCACCAGAGCCGGCGTAAAGATCTAGGACATCAGCGCCCCGCAAGACCTCGCTAATCGCATTAAAGAGAGCAAGTCGTTCGCGGTCTCCCATTGGATGGGTAGATCCACCAGGGGTAGTGATTTTGCGACCGCGGCAATCGCCGGAGGTTATCCGAAGAGACGTGCAACTCATTTCTTTTCCTCCGGAAGAGCAGAATACCAGGCCAATGTAATAGCCCTGACGATTTCTGGGAGCAGGATGCGTACGGATTCGTTGGCTAGGTCGTTTGTCCACCCCTGGTGGCGGAAGCGCGTATACATGTCGAGATTGTTGACTTTTTCGAATGATTTATAAAACTCAGTTTTTAGATCTAAGTCTTTTAATTCTTTTGGATCGATTTTAGGAGTCAAAAGTTTGGCTTTCTTAGAGGCGCAGACCAGCGCGACGCCGTATTCAAAAGCAATATGCTTAGTCATGTAGCCTTCTGGACCCCAGTAAAGCCAGTTATTCCGAGCAGCATTTGCGAAACTCTGTCCACGCATCACGCCTTTCACGGGCTTGCCGAAAATCTTCAGATAGTCCTTATCAGACATTAAATCTTCAATCGTATCCTCGTAAGGATAATGGTGCGCCGGGGTAAGACCGTCGGTAACGGCGTGCGCCATCCAGGCCGCCTCAAAAGCAGCGCGCACTTCATCACGCTGTTTTAGGGCTTTTTTCAGATTGTACTGATGGTTTAGAATCATTTTTATCAACCGACCATCGTCGTGCCCAGGAATTAGGAAATGCATCGGCTCATCTTCGCCGGGACTTTTCCACTTCAGGCCGTCTGGACCACGATTCCCCTCAAAATGAAGAATATGTTCAATCGTCGGAAAATATGTCCCCTTAGGGGCGAGTCGCATCAAATTGGCGCGCGCGATTTTATCTAATTTCTGGTGCGTACCAACTAATTTTCCAGATTTCTTGGAATTTCTTAATAATCCAACTGTTGAATACATCTTATATAATCCTAATTTAAGGTCGTTAGCTGCTGATAGCGTTTAATACTTCTGCTTAACTCTTTATATTCTAACATAATTTCTGGATTTTTGGCAACATCCGCGGCGTGCTTCTGGGCCTTTGCGATCAGGTGCGTATCCGATAACGAGGCGATACGAAGATCTAAAGCCCCATGCTGGAGGCTGCCGTAAATTTCGCCTGGGCCACGGAGTTTCAAATCAACTTCGGCGAGATAGAAACCGTCCGTGGAATTCTCTAACTCTTTCAAGCGTCTCGTCGGTGGTTTATCGCCGCTGACGAGTAAATAACAGTAAGATTGGTGCTGGCCGCGGCCGACTCGACCCCTTAATTGATGTAGTTGGGCAAGTCCGTAATTTTCGGCATCCATAATCACAATAGTCGAGGCGTTCGGAACATTGACTCCAACCTCAATAACAGTGGTCGAAACGAGAATGTCGATTTTCCCGCTGGCAAAGTTTTCCATAATCTCATCTTTCTGTGCCTGCTTCATCCGACCATGAAGAAATTCGACTTTAGCCTGTTTAAAGGCCTGTTTCAGCGTTTCGGCTTGCTTTTTTACGGAAATTGTTTCTTGGCTAGGCACATCTTCGATGTTTTTGCAAATCCAATAAACTTGACGGCCTTTTTCTAATTCTTCGCGGACTTTTGGATAGAGGTCGTCCTGGGCATTTAGACTATTCATCGCCTTGGTTTTAATCGGTTGGCGACCCTTCGGGAGTTGCTTAATCGTGGAAATTTCAAGATCGCCAAAAACCGTAAGCTGGAGCGAGCGCGGGATCGGCGTAGCGGTCATAGATAAGAGGTGGGGGGCTCGTTCGGCCGGCGATTTTAAGAGAAGTTTCTGGCGCTGGTTGACGCCAAATCGATGTTGTTCGTCGATAATACAGAGAGCGAGGTTGTGAAACTCCGTATCGTCGGTAATTAGAGCGTGTGTGCCAATTACAAGATCGACCGTTCCCTGTTTAATTTGCTTTTTCAGCTCGGTTTTATGCTTAGTAGCGCCAGTTAGTAGTCCAATTTTCACGCCTAGAGGCCCCAGGAGCGCGTTTAAGCTCTCTGCGTGCTGAACCGCGAGAACTGCCGTGGGCGCGAGCAGAGCCACCTGAAAACCGCTCTGAACGGCCTGTAGCGCGGCCGCTGCGGCCACGACGGTCTTTCCTGCGCCAACATCCCCCTGCAAAAGACGGTTCATTGGGGTCGGCTTGTCAAGGTCCTTTATAATCTCCCAAGTGGCGAGTTTCTGGGCATCGGTTAAGGCAAATTTCAGAGATTTTAAGAGGTTTTTCATCGCCTGGTCATTATAAGGGATTTTTTCAGCTCTCAGTTTCTGATTCTCCTGTCGATTTAATCGCGCAGCGAGAATTAACTCAAAAAGTTCTTCGTAGGCAAGATATTCGCGAGCTTGATTTGCCTCTGTTTCTGTTGTGGCGTAATGAGCCTTAAAAAGCGCCTCTTTCCTGGCTCCTGGCTTGACGAAATCAGGAGTATGTTCTGTTCTTGGCAATAAATCTTGTATTTTGGCAAATTCTGGTCGAAACCCCTTGAAAAGGCGTGAAAAATCCGTAGATTTCAGAGGAGTTTTGGCGGAATAGACCGGGAGAATTGCAGATTTTGGAGCTTTTGGGCTGGCGGCGTCCTTTAGCTCCTCGGGGACAAGGTTGACCGAAGGGCTCATCAGCTGATAACGACCATTTTTGAACTCATAAGAGCCGACAAACAGAAATTCGCGGCCAGTTTCTAACTGCTTGGCACGATATGGCTGATTGAACCAGACCGCGCGAATGCTATCAGTGTCATCATAGAGTGTCGCCTCAGTTATGGTAAAATTGCGGCGGCGACCATAGCGAGTTTTTGCATCCTTGACCTTGGCGATAATCGTGACTTTACCGGGGTTAAGATCGCAGATTTTGACTGCTGATTGGTAATTCTCGTACTCGCGGGGCAAATAGTAAAGTAGGTCTTTGACCGTCAAAAAACCAGCCTTTTTCAGAGTAGACGCAGTTTTTTCGCCCACGCCCGGGAGGGCGCTTACCTCACTCTCTAAATCCATAGTTTTATTATAGCATAGGCTGGCGCGGGGGGCCGCGAGCAGCCCGACGCTAATCGGGCAGTTAATCAAGCGCCTTTTTTGTATGGGCTTTGCGCCACTCATCGACCTTTTGATGATGGCCGGAAAGCAGAATCTCGGGGACTTTGTCGCCTCTAAAATCGGCGGGTTTAGTATACTGTGGGAACTCGATTAGCTCATTTTCATTGTCAGAAAAACTTTCAATCTCGGCAGAGGTTTCACCGCCAAGCACCCCTGGAACGAGACGAACGACGCTGTCGATGATGATAAGTGCCGGAAGCTCGCCGCCGGTCAAAACATAATGGCCAAGAGAAATTTTATGATCGACGAGTTTTAAAATTCGTTCGTCGTAGCCTTCGTAGTGCGGGCATAAAATTATGTAGTGCGCGGGCGCTGTGCTTTCGCCAATCTTTGCCAATTTCTTGGCATAGTTCTGTGTCCATAAATGGCCGGCAGGAGTCGGCAAAATCACTTTAGCAGAGGGGTCTTTTTCCTTGACCGATTCGATGGCCGCAAAAACTGGCTCGCAACGCAGCAGCATTCCGTCCCCGCCTCCGTAAGGTGTATCATCAACAGATTTGTGTGGTCCAAGACCAAAATCGCGCAGATTGACAAACTCGAACTCTGCTAGTCCTTTCTCGGCGGCCTTCCACATCATTGAAGCCTCAAGATATGGCCGCAGAGCCTCTTCAAATAGCGTGATAATTGTGAACTTTATCTTTGGCATACTCGTAATATTATACCATAATTTACGGCGATGCGCCAATTTTGGTACTATATTGAACCGATTATGCTATAATAAAGTTATGGGCATTATGTCAAAGCTAAAACCAGAAAAACTCGCCGAATCCGCGACCGAATTTCAGACTCGCGATGATGTAATTCTGGCGCTGGATATTGGTACCGAATTTGTAAAGGCGCTAATTGCCAAACAGGGTAAAAATAATGAACTTTCGGTTATTGGGGTCGGCAAGGCCCGGCAGCGCGGAGCGAATATGTACGCTGGTGCAATTGCGGACATTGGAGCAGTGACCGACGTTTGTGAAGAGGCTTTGACAACTGCGGAAAAAATGGCGAAAGTTCGAGCGAAACTTGCGGTCGTAGGGATCGCCGGCGAACTCATTAAGGGTAACACTTCGAGCGTCCATTATCGCCGCAAGAACAGCAACAAGCCGTTGTCTGAAGCGGAAATGAATCTGATCATCAAGCGCGTCCAGGAGAAGGCGGGCGAGCAGGCGCGCCGAGAGATTGCGCTGGAAACCAATAATCCGGACGTCGAAGTGCGGTTGATTAATTCAGCAATCGTCAGCCTGACGATTGATGGTTATAAAATCAGTAATCCGATCGGTTTTAAGGGAGCGGACCTGCAGATTCAATTCTACACTGCCTTCGCGCCGCTGGTACATATTTCGGCAATTGAGAAAGTTTGCGCAGAGTTAAGCCTTGATTTACTTGCCGTGGCGGTTGAGCCATTTGCGGTCTGCCGGGCTTGTCTTGGCGACAATCCAGATAGTTCCCTGTCTACGATTGTGATGGATATTGGTGGCGGCACGACTGATATTGCCGTGGTTGATGATGGTGGCGTCGAGGGGACGAAAATGTTCTCGATCGGCGGGCGAAGCTTTACTCATCAGATCGAAAATACGCTAGGTGTTGATTATAATACCGCGGAGGATCTGAAAGTTAATCCTGAAAAAGCCGATGCAAAGACTGCTGAAAAATTAGAGAAAGCAATCGCCAAAAACTTGGTGGTTTGGAGTTCTGGAGTCGAACTCGCGCTGTCTGACTTTCCGATGTTGGACGTCCTGCCGAATAAAGTATTGCTTTGTGGCGGAGGCGCTGGCCTTTTGCAGCTGCAGGAAGAACTTGCGACTTCTGATTGGTATAAAGATTTGCCGTTCGCGCGGCGGCCGGTGATTCATCTCGTTGACGCCGATGATATTCCGGGAATTCTCAATGAAACTGAAGCGGATTTGGACCACTCGTTCGTTACGGCATTTGGACTTTTGCGCGTGGCGCTAGATACTCTGGGGGGAAATCCTGAAGGGACCTCATTTCGCGAAAAGATTTCCAAACTACTAGAAAACTAAGTTTTTATGGTAAAATAGAGTTATAAACAAGGAGTTTTTTATGGCTAATACCAAAAAGAAACCAGCAAAAGCAGATGCAGCCAAAAAGGCGACAGTAAAGGCGCCAGCAGTAAAGAAGACGACTGCGAAAAAGCCAGCGGTAAAGAAGGCTACTGCGAAGAAGACCGAGTCGAAGCGCAAGATGACGCCGCTCGTAATCACGTTAATTTCGGTTGGGGGCGCGTTGGTCCTTGGGGCACTCGCTTTCGTCGGATTTCAGATTTTCAAGAACGTGATGCGCAATGGAACCTATTGTGCGGAAAAAGATGGCGAGGTCGCCTGTATTATTGTCGACGGAGACAATGTAGATTTTGGCAAGAATATTCTGAAAAGCCGCGCAATTACTGGTAAAATTGGCGCAAACGGCATGATCTCGTTCTCTGAGGATGATCGGGCTGCTTATAGAGAAGCTTGTAAGAAATCTTGGTTCTGCTACGATAAGGATCTAGATGACAAGAAGATCGTTTTCGGCGGCAATTGGATTACGATCGACAATGTGCGTCTTGAAAAGGGCGATCCGGCAAAGAAGAGCTCGTCCGACGACTCTGAAGACAAGTCGTCTAGCAGTACAAAGATCTCTAAAATTGGCGATTCTGGGACCGGTTCCGGGGACAGCAAGATTTTCGATCTTCCTGCTGGCAAATACAGCATCCGCTATAAGCTCAACATCGCTTGGAGCGATCCAGATGAAACCTCAGCGAATGCTAAGCTTGAATTGAGAAATTGTAGTAGCTCAAGTTCGTACTGCTCGTACGAGAAAACCTTTTATACGAACTATCTTTACAGGAGCAAAAACGAAACTTCTACCTCGAAGTCGGAGACTTTCGAGGTTAAGAAGGACGGCAGCTACAAGATCGAAGTCAGCACTTATGACGACATCACAATCGGAGATTGGGACTTCACGATAGAGTCTCGCTAAAGTTATCTTCTGGAAACTACCCCTTATCTGGGGTAGTTTTTAGTTCGCGGAATTCGCCGGGTTTTAGATCGTCTAAGGCATATGGTCCAAACTGTTTGCGCATGAGTTTTGTCACCGTGTAGCCTAGCGCGGTAAAAGTGCGGCGGATTTGACGGTTGCGACCCTCGCTCATTTCTACGCGCCAATTTTTTCGATCACCGTCAGAGAGACGCGTTAGAGTCAATTGCGATTTTCCGTCCGGCAGCTCGACCCCGAAATCCGAGATCATCTGCTGATGAAGCGGCTCTAAGTCGCGATTTAATTCAACTTCATAGACTTTATGCTTTGCGAATTTTGGATGAGTCATCTGAAATGCAAAATCTCCGTCGTTAGTAAGCAAAATTAACCCGGAGGAGTCTTTGTCTAGGCGCCCGACGGTTTTTAGACTTTGGTATTTTTCGGGCAAAAGCTCGTAGATTGTTGGGGTTTCGTCCTGTCTCTTTCGGGAACAGACATAACCTATCGGCTTGTTCATCGCGAGATAAAAATAGACCGCGGCGAACGGTATTATATTTCCATTATACCATACTTTATCGTTTTTGTCAATACGCGCACCGAGGACGGCCGGTTTTTCGTTGACTTTTACTTTGCCAGCAGCGATCAGATTGTCAGCTTCGCGCCGCGAGAAACCTAGTCGCTCCGCTAAAAACTTGTTCAGCCGGATTTTCTCGTTTTCTACCATTGTTATTGTGCTGGGTTAAATGGCGCTGGCGGGGTCTGCGGAGCCGGGGCTGGTTGTGGCTGAGGGGCTAGCTGTGAAGCCGGCTGTGGCTGAGGTGCCGGGGCGGCTGCCGGAGCTGGTTGCGGTTGCGGAGCAGCGGCGCTAGGAGCTGGAGCCGGAGCCGGCTGGGCTGGGGCGCCAGAAGCTGGAGCACTCGGGACTGCCGGGGCGGCGCCCGCGGCGGCTTTATCGCCTAAAACTTCGTGGACGGCATTAATTACGTCTTCGATTCCGACCTGGGACTTGACCAAATAGCGATCTGCGCCGAGGCTTTCGCCACGCTGGCGCTGGTCTTCAGAGGATAGGGCGGTCATCATGATAACCTTGATGTCTTTAGTTTCAGGAGTAGAGCGGAGGATGTCGAGCATATCAAAACCAGAAATTTTTGGCATCATTACGTCCGAAACAATCAAATCTGGGCGTTCCTTGACCGCTAATGCTAGGGCCTCTTCACCATCACCCGCGGATACGACTTCGTATCCTTCCGCTGTCAGCCGGATGCTATAAATCTCCCGCAGACTTTGGTCATCTTCAACTAGCATAATTTTTGACATAAAATCCTCCTATTTATTTCATTTTATCATAACTTTAAGCATTTTCAAACCCTATTTTTCTAAAAGGTCTTGAAAAAATAACACAAGTCTGCTATTATAATAGTATCCGACCCGAAAGGGCCGGACGTTTTAATATAAAGGAGAATTATGGAAGGATTAGATTTACAGCAGATGTCCACGATGGTTAAGGTCATCGCGGAAGAAAAAGATCTGCCAGAAGAGACCGTACTTGAGGTCGTTGAAATGGCGATTGCTGCGGCATGGCGTCGCGATAATGGTGATCGCGATATGAATGTTCGCGCAGTTTTGAACACGAAAAACGGCGAGGCAACTGTGATTGTTTCGCGCGAAGTGGTTGAGGACGGCTTGGCTTATAACCCAGCTACAGAGATCCCAGAGTCAGAGGCGAAGGGTAAGAAAGTTGGCGACATTGTCGAAGAGAAGCATAAAGTTACCTCGTTTGGACGCGTCGCAAGTATGACCGCAAAGCAAGTTGTCGTCCAGAGACTTCGCGAAGCAGAGCGCGATGCTGTATTGGCGGCTTACGAAGATAAGGTTGGGACCGTCGTAACTGGCACCGTTGCGCGGGTTGAGCCGCGTATCGTCCGGATTGATATTGGCAAAGCTAGCGGCATTATGCCGAAATCTGAGCAAATCGAAGGTGAGTATTATGCTGTCGGATCGCGTATCAAAGTCATGATCAAGGAAATCGAGCGAAACGATCGTGGTGCACAGTTGATCCTGACCCGAGGCTCGGCTGAATTTATCGAATACTTATTCCGCCAGGAAGTTCCTGAAGTTGAAAATGGGACTGTGGAAATCCGCGCAATCGCTCGCGAAGCTGGCAAGCGTACAAAAATTGCTGTTATGTCTACTGCTCCTGGGATCGACCCGGTCGGGACTTTTGTTGGTGGTCGCGGCGTTCGTGTCCAGGCAGTTATGAATGAAATCGGCGATCGCGAGAAAATTGACATCATCAACTGGAGCGACAACGCGTCCGAATATATTCGTGAGGCGCTTTCTCCGGCAGAAATCACTAAGGTCGAAATTGAAGGTAAAAAAGCGAAAGTATACGTTACTGAAGACCAGCAATCTATCGCGATTGGTCGCCAGGGCCAGAATGTTCGCCTAGCTTCTAAGCTGACTGGTTACGAAATCGATATCGAACTGGCTGAAGCGCCAAAGAAAAAGAAGCGCAAAAACGTTGAGGATTCCCTGCTCTCCGCGCTTGAAGAAAGTAGCGAAGCAGACGAAGCTGGCGAAGATAACGCTAGCGAAGAGGCTGCCGACAAGGCCGAAGAATAAATCTCTTAAAAAGTGCGAATTAAGCTATTGCTTTTCGCACTTTTTTGATTTATAATTTTATTAGGTATGGGAGGTTGGAAGATAAGTTTTGGCAAACATTTTATCCAGGTTTGTATTTTTATGTTTGCGCCGCTTCTCACGATGATGATTCTTCCTTCTGCCTTGGTTGACCCGACGACTGCGGATGACCAAACAATTCCAGACGGTAAACCAAGTAGCGAGGCTTCCCTCTCGGCGACGCTGAGTTATAAGATCAAAAATTATTTGCCGACTGATGAGAAGGACCTGCGTGTTTTAACCGACAACGAAAATGGATATAAAGTGCATACTGAGAAAACCGACGAGAAAGAAATTTGGTCATTCATCCCAGAATACGCCGAGAACAAGAAAACCATCGCGGATATTTCTACTATGCAAGAAATGACTTCAGCAATTTGCGATGCAACGCCGACGCCGAAAGCCTTCACTCGGGACGGACAGATCAATGACAGAGTCCCCGAGGCTACGCTTCGAGATATGCGTGATAACGCTAGCTATACTGTTCGGAAATTAGCGGATGGGAAGTGTTGGATGGCTCAGAATCTCCGCTTTAACTTTTCGGCCGGGAAAACTTTGACCCCGAGCGATACGGATGTAAAAAACTCTGTTACGCTGACGAGCAATACGCAGACTGAAGCCGGAGAAATCTGGAGCGAGATTACGCCTGACCAAGGCGACCCTGAAACGCCGCACTCTTACAATTCTCATATTTTAGAATACGGGAATTATTATAACTGGTACGCTGCAACTGCTGGGAGCGGGACTTATTATATGTCCGACAAACTCGCCGAAGGCAGTATTTGTCCGAAAGGCTGGAAATTGCCGAGCGCGGGTGGGCGAAATAGTTTTAGGAATTTATTGAAAGTCTATAACTTATCCAGCGACGCAAAAGACGTAACTTTGGAAGATTTATTGACGGACACACCGATTTCGTTTGCGGTGGCCGGAGACTACTATAATGACGGAGTAGTCGCCGGACAAGGTGAGTGGGGGGACTATTGGACAGCGGAGGCGGCGAATATCGTCGCGGCCAGCTTCGATATCGAAGAGGGCCAGATGACCTATAACCATAAAAGTATGGGTTTTGCTGTCCGCTGTGTAAATAAGTAAAACAAAAACCCTACTCTCCAACCAAGACAAAAGGCTGCGTTTCCGCAGCCTTTTGTATAATTTGGCACCTTGCTAGTTTCCCGCTATTGCAGTATAATCGCCGCTACTGGGCTTGACTTCTGTGTTCGGAATGAGAACAGGTATTTCCCCAGTGCTATGGGCACCAATTCAATGCTTCGCTATGCAAAACATCAGTTGATGTCCATCAGGTGACAAACAAAATTGTAAACTTCTCAATTGGTGATTAAGCACCATTTGCTAGTTAAGTCTATTTTACCAAATCATTAATATAAATGCAAGCATAACCATAATCCGAGGATTTTGTAAATGCTTATATAATATCAATGACTTGGTCATAAAAAGGCAATGCCTCTATTAGTATGCTTTGGCTCAACATGTTGCCATGCTTTCACCTTGCACCTATCAACCAGATCATCTTTCTGGGAGGTCATAGGGAATTCTTATCTTGGAGTGGGCTTCGCGCTTAATATGCTTTCAGCGCTTATCTCTTCCGAACATAGCTACTCGGCAATGCAGTAGGTGACCACAACCGATACACTAGAGGTTCGTTCATCTCGGTCCTCTCGT
>JAFRLA010000018.1 GCA_017431465.1 Candidatus Saccharimonadota bacterium | reverse complement strand
CTGTGGCGTACGATAATAACAACGCCTACCACCTGTACCTGGATAGCTCCAAGGTCGATCCTCAGGACGACAGCCACAAGTGGTTCGGGTTTACTGTACGCTGCATAGCTGCTAGGTAGTACTAGGGCCCGGGCGGCGCTCGAAGTTTTTAGCGTTTTGTTTTTGTACCGCTTATGGTATAATGGAGAGGTAGATAAGAGAGGAATGGATGGAGAAAACTCGAGAAAAAGTTTTGATGCTTGCGGTAGCGGTGAGCGGCCTTATGGGGGCGATTAGTCTTACAGCGAGCGAGCGGGCTGGCGCGTCGGCGGTTTCGGGGAATGTGCAGGTCCAGACGGAGATTCTGGGGTCGATTGCGATGCAGATTACGAGCCCGAACGATACGGACGCGACTTGTCCGGCGGACGGAACGTCTTGTGCTGCGATCATCATGGACCCGCATACATATTCCTCGTCTTATTCGGATGTAACCGTGACGACAAACAGTTCGGCGGGGTATGGGCTAACCGTTCAGGCGGCGAATCCGAACTTGGTTAATATTGCTGATAATTCGAACATAATTCCGGCGGGAGTGATTGAGGAGCGAAACGGGACGCCGTATGGTGATCAGAACGCCTGGTCTTATAAGACGGACGGGACGATTGTGACTGGTTGGACGGCGATGAGGACGACGGCGCAAACGATTAAGTCGATAAACGAGGCGACTCTAAACGGCGATACGACGCGGGTAACTTATGGAGTTTCGACGGGGACGAACCCGACGGGGGCTTATCGGACGACGCTGACTTATACGGCGACGATGTTCGATGATGAACACGGTTCTGCGGACTTAGTGGAGACTCAGTACATGCAGGGCTTTAGCTGTGGTTCGATTGAGCAGGGGGAGACGGTTACGCTGGTCGATCGGCGGGACGGGCAGTCTTATGCGGTGTCGCGACTTGCTGACGGGCTTTGTTGGATGAGCGAGGACCTGAAACTAGGCGGAGATGCGGACATCCAGATTACGCCGACATATTCGGATGTTTCCTCGACGTTCACGCTTAAGGCGGAGGATACTTCGGAGTGGTGTACAACGAATTCGGCGGATTGTATTAATCAGTCGCTAATGCGGAAGACTGGCGGGACGGGCACGAATTATGCGCCGACCTATCTTTATAACTGGTATGCGGCGACGGCTGGGGGCGGAACCTATTCGACGACTTCTGGGATGGTCGAGAGTTCGATTTGTCCGAAGGGCTGGAAGCCGCCGCACGGCGGGACGGGGATCGGTTCGTTTGCATCGATTACGGCGACTTATAACACCGTGGCGGCGCTGACGGTGCAACCTCTGCCGGGCTTCAACTTTACTGGGTTTAGAACGGGCGCGACGGTGAATTTCCCGACGTCGGGCGGTTATTACTGGTCTAGGACGGCGGTTGATGCGGCAAACGCGAACTACTTGGTCTTCCATTCGAACGTGGTCAATCCTCAGAATACGGCGCAGAAGTACTACGGGTTTGCGTTGCGCTGCGTTTCTACGCTATAATAATAGTATGTTTGACCGGATGATTTTAGTAGATAAGCCGGCGGGGATGAGCTCGTTTGGGGTTGTGGCGCGGGTGCGGCGAGTTTTGTCCGAGGAAGCGGGGCGGAAGATTAAGGTTGGGCATACGGGGACGTTGGATCCGTTTGCGACCGGGCTTTTGATTTTGATGACAGGGAAGAACACGAAGAAATGCCAGGAGTTTTTAAAACTGGACAAGGTTTACGAGGCGGAGGTGCGGCTCGGGTTTACTTCGACGACGGGCGATCCGGAGGGGGAGATTACGGCGCGGGCGGGTGCCGGCGGAGCGGGTGCCGGAGTTGGCGCGAGCGATGATGTCGGTGCCGGTGAACAAAAAAGTGATGCGAGGCCGTCTCTGACAGAGGTGAAAAAAGTTGTTCAAAGTTTTGTTGGGGAAATTTCGCAACAGTTGCCACGGTTTTCGGCGGTGAAAATTAACGGGCAACGAGCCTATAAGTTGGCGCGGAAGGGCGAAGAAGTGGAGATGCCGAGGCGGAAAGTGACAATTTATGAGGCGGAGGTGCTTTCGTATGATTATCCGAAATTAAGGATTCGTTGTCACGTTTCGTCAGGGACTTATATCCGGACGCTAGGGGAGGATATCGGTGAGCGGCTGGGGACGGGCGCGTATTTGACGGCGCTTCGGCGGATTCGGATTGGTGATTATGACGTTTCGGACGCGGTAACTTTGACGGAGTTTGGGATTTTGGATTAGGGGCTGGCTTGCGGAGGCGGAGGGGGAGCGCTGCCGAGGCTGAGGTGGAGATTTTTTGGCGAAAATGCTTATGATGTTGTATAATAAGCTTATGGATAACAAGGAACGAATCAGTCAGGGTGGCGAAACTAATACAGAGTGGGAGAAATCTGCTAAGATATTGGAGTTCGACCCGGAGAAAGCGGCGGCGAGAGCGGCGGAGAAGGCGGCCGAGAAGGCTGCGGAGAAGCCAGTGGCGAAGGAACGGGGGAAAGTGGCTGAGCCGGAGAAAACGGTTGAGCAACAGTTTAAGATTGTTGAGAAGGAAAACAAGGAGATTGTGCACCCGGAGACCGTGGAATTTTTGGCGGGGAAGGAGCCGAAGTTGCCGGAGGGGGAGAATCTAAATGATTATTTGGTCTATCCGACTTCGTCGGAGAAGCGAGTGGCGGTTCGGAAGGAACTGGCGGGGCAGAGCTTTGAGGACCAGGTTTTTAAGGCGAAGACGCCGGATGAATGGCGGGCGGCGAACCTGTTGGCGATGGAAATTGAGAGTAATAAGGACACTGATCCGGAGATTTTGGCGCGACTTAAGGAGTACAAAGAGGACCCGGCGTCGGGATATATGGAGAAGAAGGCTTATTTTACCTTGATTAATACCGAGAAGGCGATTGAACGGGATAAGGAGACTTTGAAGCTGGCGGAGAAGCAGTATGATGAGGCGCGGGCCGGCGGGTTCTTCAAGCGGCTTTTGAATCGGAAGGATATTAAACAGAAGAAAGAGCGGATGGAATGGACGCAAGCGCGGATTAGCGATGCGGAAGGGAAGCTGGGCGAGCAGCGAATGGCGTTTGTTCAGGCGAATGCAGCGAAGAAAGAGGCTTTGGCGGCGGGCGCCGAGAAGAAGACTGCGTAAAACAGGGTTTGGATTTTACCTCTTGAAAAGTGGTTTTTTCTGTGATATAATGTAGCGTATGATTACTAAAGAGAATAAAGAGAAGGCTATCTCGAAGCTCGCGCGCAATAAAAAAGACGTGGGTTCGCCAGAGGTGCAGGTTGCGATTTTGACCGAGAGGATCAAAGAAGTAACTGAGCACGTTAAGGCGAACAAGCACGATTTTATGGCGCGTCGCGGTCTGATGCAGATGGTAGGGAAGCGCAAGCGCCTCTTGAAATATCTGGAGCGGACTGATTACGATCGCTACAAAGATACCGTAGCGAAGTGTGGGCTTCGGAAGTAATTCGCCTTCGACACTGACTCGGTCGTTTTGAGCTTCTGTCTCCGACTTGGTTAGATGAAAAAAGGACGCTTATGCGAGCGTCCTTTTTGCTTTTCTAGGCGGAAAAATGCCCCCGCTTTTTAGCGGGGGCTTCCAATAAGGAGAAAGAAAGTGTACAACGGTAGGCAGTTCTTCTTGGCCGTGTCATGCACGTGGGTCGGCCTCGAAGAGACCCGCTGTACGATATCCTCGTCACAATAACAATGCTCTGAACCCGGCGGGGACGCCGAGGCTCTTTAGCATGTTTTCGTGTCTTTCGCGATCTCTAGCTGCTTTCTCTGCGGCCTTTCTTTTGTTTTTGGCCTTGCGGTCGAGCTTTTTGCGGTCCTCCGCGGAAGCTGACCGGTAAATAAAGTTTTTGATGACTTTATTTGCGGCTTCGTATTCGGCCTCGTCTACGCAGACCTTATAGGCGGCGTAGCCATCGGGGTCGGCAAAGAATTGTTCGAGCTTTTGCTCAAATTCCGGGCCGATTTTGTTTTCAAGATAATCTTGAAATTTTTCAGCGATGTCTTCGTCGCCGTCGTCATCGTTGTTTGCCGGGATGAGCGTATAGGCCCAGCCTAGAGCGTTCCTGCTCGTAGGGTAAATCGAGATGCAGAAATCGTTTTTGTATCTGTTGCGTACAGAAACGAAGATCTCGACTACTGGGTCAGCAGCTTCATTTCGAGTCGATTGATCTATGACGATACTGCCGGTAAAAAGCGCATCGTCAACCTTTATGTGCCTTACGATTTTCAATTCCAATCCCTCCTCTGGAAAGGTGCAAAGTTGGTGGTTAACCAACAGAAAACCTCCCACACTATGTGGTTATATTCATTATATCACACTTAAGCTAAAAAGTCAACCTCTTTAGGGGTTATTTTTTGTGGTATAATTAGAGATGTAATATTAACATTTTGGGAAGACGGCGGATACCTGGACTTGAAGTTTCGAGTGTAGATATCTGGTGTTTTCCCGGAAAGGAAATTTTTATGGAAATTATTAATCCTAGCGGTAAAAAAACGACCTCTGTTTCGACGGAGTGGTGCGGGCGTGAACTGACACTTGAGGTCAACCGAGTTGGGTTTCGGACGACTTCTTCGGTACTCGTTCGCTACGGCGACACGGTAGTTCTGGGGTCGGTCGTGGTCGGGAATAAGCCGGTCGTACAAGATTTTTTCCCGCTTTCGATTGACTATGAAGAAAAGTTTTATGCGGCAGGGCGAATTCCGGGTTCGCGCTTTATCAAACGCGAGGGGAAGCCGTCGGATAATGCGGTGCTTGTTGGACGTTTGATTGACCGACCGATTCGACCACTGTTCCCGAAGGGTTATCGTCAGGAAATTCAGGTTGTGACGACCGTACTGTCGATGGATCCTAACTTCCGTCCAGATTGTGTTGCGATGGTAGCGGCGTCGGCGGCGCTTTTGAATGCTGGCGTACCGTTTGATGGACCAGTTGCCGGGGTAAGAATTGGGCGCGTTAATGGTGAGTTCAAGGCGTTCTTGACCCCTGAGGAAAGGGAAGCGTCGGATCTTGATCTTGTGGTGGCTTGTCGAAATGGCAAAGTCATGATGGTCGAGGCGGGCGCTAAAGAAGTGCCGGAAGAGGTGATTATTGAAGCAATGCGTTGGGCGGTTGAGAATACGAAGCCGGCGCTTGAGCTTCAGGAGCAGCTACGTGAGGTTGTTAAGCCTGAAGAGCAAGAGTATGAGCTAGTTCTTCCGAACGAAGAGATCCAGAAGGAAGTTGATGCTTGGACTGCGGTCAAGTTTGGTCCGAATGGCGACAAAGTACGCGGAAATGTAATGGAGCGTGCCCAGATTTGTGATGAGTTGATGAAGGAGATGGACGCGGAGTTTGCTCTGAAGCTCGGCGAGGGCGAGACCGACGAAGAGAAAATTGCGGATTATGATGAGCGTTTGAAAGCGGAATATGACGAGGCGTTTACGCTATCTCTTCACAAGGAAGTTCGTCGTTCAATTGTTGAGAATGGGGTGCGTCCGGATGGCCGTAAGTTGACCGAGGTGCGACCTTTGAGCTCGCAAGTTTCGATTTTGCCTCGGACCCACGGTTCGTCGCTGTTTACGCGTGGGGTGACACAGGCGATGAACATCGTGACGCTCGCGCCGCTTTCGTTCTCGCAGTCTATTGATACTATGGAAGTTAACGACGGAACTCGGCGCTATATGCACTTCTATAACGCGCCGTCTTATACGGTTGGCGAGATTGGACGGATGGGTTCGCCTGGACGCCGCGAGGTTGGTCATGGGTATCTAGCAGAGCGTGCGCTTTCGGCAGTGCTTCCGTCTGAGGAAGATTTCCCGTATGCGATTCGCTCCGTGACTGAGATTATGTCCCAGAACGGTTCGACTTCTATGGCGGCGACCTGTTCTTCGTGTTTGGCCTTGATGGATGCAGGCGTTCCTCTCAAACGACCGGTTTCGGGTGTTGCGATGGGGCTAATGATGGATATCCCTAAAGGGACGGAAATTGAGGCTTCGGATGTCGACAAGGCTTACACGTTAACTGATCTGATGGATGCTGAGGACTTTGCGGGTGATATGGACTTTAAGGTCACTGGTACGACTGAGGGTGTAACCGCGCTTCAAATGGATATGAAGGTTCACGGTTTGCCGGTTGACATTCTGGAGAAGGCAATTGCGCAAAGCCATGAGGGTAGGATGTTTATTTTGAAGCATATGCTTTCGGTGATTGATGGACCACGCAAGGAGATTTCGTCTCTTGCGCCGCAGATTGAGAAGATTCAGGTCAAGCCGGAGAAAATTGGTTCGATTATTGGAAAGGGTGGGGAAATGATCAATAAGATTACGACTGAGACTGGAGCGCAAGTTGATATTTCGGATGATGGACTGGTTACGGTTGCTGGGCCGAATGCAGAAGTGATTTCTAAGGCGGTAGAGTGGATTAAAGGCTTAGTTGAAGAGCCGGAAGTTGGGAAAATCTACACCGGTAAAGTTGTGACAATTAAAGATTTTGGCGCATTTGTAAATATTATGCCAGGAGTTGATGGGATGCTGCATATTTCGCAGATTTCGGATAAACGCCTGGATAAGGTTGAAGATGCGCTTTCGGTCGGGCAGGAAGTGCGCGTGAAATTGACTGCGATTGATGATCGGGGGAAGATTTCGCTTTCGATGAAGGGCGTGGAACAAAAATAAACTCGGCTTTGGCGAAGGCTAAGGCCAATCGGTAAAACCGCTCCTCACGCCTAATAAAAAATTGACGTTTCTTAACAACTGAAAACAAGCTACGGCAATCGCTTCGCTCAGCGCTTGTTTTCAGTCTAAAACGCCAATTTTTTATTGGGTTCGTCGCAAGTTTTCCCGATTAGCCTTAGCCTTCGCCAAGCTGGTCTATTACAATGTAGTTGCAGGACTTGACAAAGGTCTGGGGGGGGGTAATATAGATGTAAGCATTAAAAGTGAGGTAATATTTATGTCTGAAAAATTAAACAGTGGTGAGCAAATTCAAGACAATGGTGAGCTGAACGAATGGGAAGAGATGGCGAAAAATGCACCAGCGTTTATGGGTTCAGGGTCTAAGGGCCTAGAGACACATGCTGGACCAGATGTGACTCCAATGGACGTGACAGAAGCGCCAGAGGGACGCAGAATAGTTTCTGCTGATGGCGAATATATCCCTGAGACACCAACGCCAGGGGGGGGGGTTGAACCTGCTCCCGCTGAAGAATTTGATAATTTATATGCAAAAGGGCCAAATCCTAATTCTAGATACGAAATGAATGACTATGCACAAAAAAACGCGTTCGAGAGCTACGAAGGCCTAGCTAGTGCGCTTAAAGATTCGCCGGAAATGGCTAGTACAATTGCGATGGTGGCGGGAATTCCGGGCGTTGAAGATATCCACTCACTGGCGGCGCTAAACGACTTTGCGGACGAACTTCACAATAAGAGCCCTGAGGATTTTGATAAGTTTATGACGGCAACTTCAGATTTTATTAACAATTTTGCGAATGGCGGAAAGATTATTGAGAATACAATTCGCGCAGGTGATCATTATCAATCCACATTTGCCTATAGATCCAACGTCGGCTTAGAAGTTGGAGTTGATAGAAATGTTGTCTGCGACTCTGATGTCCAGATAGTCGATATTATTAATGAGGGTGGCGATAGCTTGTTTAATTCCGACGATGCTAAGATGCGAATTCGTGAGATGTTTGGGTTATCTTCGAAATCTGATTTTACGGCTGGTTGGAGCACGAGAGACGGTCAGATTGTGGTGCGGATGAACACTGTTCCTCATATCCCAGATATCCCAGACATTCCAGATATCCCAGACGCAACGCCGGCCCCTACACCAGATGAGGTACTGCCTCCTGAGAGCAGGGCTAATCCTAACTCTAGGTATGAGATGATTGATCATACACATCATTCGCCAGAAGAATTGGCGGAGCGATTTAAGAATGCCGAAGTTGAAGAATATAGACAAAAGGCCGAAAAAGAGAGCGGAAAAAGAGTGGAGTTTAGTAAGAAAAAGCGGGATGGAATTTTCAAGTCTATACTGAGAAATAGATAAAATAAGGTTGGAATAATTAAAAGGAATGAGAGAGGGCTCGTTCTAGTATGGGATCTCGAAGTAGTCGAGATAGGTCTTGAAGCGGTCCTGGGCGGTCAGGCAGGTGTCTTTTAGGTAGCCTTTTTCGCGAGGCCAGTTGTTTAGGCCGCGATAATAGAAGAGTTTTAGGTCGTCGTCAATGATAAAGGGAACGATGCCGAGTCCTAAGCATTCTTTGAAAAGGATTAGGCGGCCGATGCGGCCGTTGCCGTCCTGGAACGGATGGATTTTTTCGAAGCGGTAGTGGAATTCAAGGAGTTTATTCAGGCTTGGGCGTTTTAGTTCGTTATACCAGTTTAGGAGGTTTTTCATTTCGGTTTTGACCTTTTCTGGTGGAGTGGTTGGGAGGCCGCCGACTTCGTTTGGCAACTTCTTGTAATCGCCGACATTGAACCAGTTTTCAAGGCTGTCGGAGGTGCCGTTTTTTAGCATAAAATGGAGATTTTTGATCAAGTTTTCGGTCAGATGGCGGTTGGTATTTTCGATGATATAGTCAATACAGCGGAAGTGATTGGCGGTTTCGATAATGTCGTCGGTTTTTACGCCCTTGAATTTACCCTCGGGAAGAATAGTGTTCGTTTCGAAGATATAGCGAGTTTGGTTGTGGGTCAGAGTGCTGCCTTCGATATGGTTAGAATTATAGGTTAGTTCGATTTGAACCTTATGGTAGATTCCGCCTCTAATTCTGTGATCATCTTCGCGGCGGAGGATTTCGAGTAGGGAAGGAGGGGCGGCGCGATTTTTGCGCACAGGTTTTTCTGCGGTTTCGGGGATTTGCCACGAGCCGTTTATTATTTCGGCGCCTTTTATGCGGCCATTTTCGCAAAAATCGCGGACTTGGCGCTCGGAAATTTGCCACTTCTCGGCAATTTGCTTAACTGATTTTTTGGCTCTCATACCTCTTATTATAGCAGATTTTGCGGAAGAAAACTAGCAAGAAGTTGGGAAGTTTTGAGGTCTTTGCCGATTGTGCGGCTGACTTTTTGAGTCAAATGGCTATGGTTTATTAAACGCTGTGCTATAATATAGAAAATAAGCATAAGGAGAATCTAGGATGGTAAAGAAGAAAAAGTTGCCAACTTCGAGGAAGGTGATTTCGGCGATACTTTGTATCGCGGCGCCGCTGATTGTGGGCGGAGTATCGGCACTGATGACGATGAATGCGATGGGCTCGTTTTCCGAGATGGAACAGCCGCCGCTAGCGCCGCCAGCTTGGCTATTTCCGGTTGCTTGGACGATTCTTTACGCTTTGATGGGCTTCTCGAGCTACCTGATTTTTATGGGTGGGCTTAACGGCGCGAAGCGTGATAAGAAAATCGCAAAAGTCGCGCTTGTTATCTATGGTATCCAGCTTGCGTTCAACTTTATTTGGTCGCCGCTGTTCTTTAACCTTGAATGGTACTGGTTCGCGTTCGGCTGGCTGATCGCGATGTGGCTGATAATTCTTGCGCTAATTATCCTCGCTGGGAAAGTCAGCAAGGGTGCAGTATTCTGTCTTTTGCCATACATTCTTTGGTGCACTTTTGCGGCGTACCTAAACGCTGGAATTGCGATTTTGAACTAAAGTTTAGCGAAATTTTAAACTAGGGCTTTTCTGGCCCTAGTTTTATTTCCAAACAGTTTATGCTATAATATAAAGCATATGGCTAAGAGGAAAACGACGAAACGTAAGGCGAGCTCGAAAAGAGCGACTAAAGAGGTCGCGCCGCAGCACGAGCTTCCGGGTGGTTTTTGGCGGCAAGTCGTGGCGGTCTTGATGATCGCGGCGGCGATTGTTCTGG
>JAFRLA010000017.1 GCA_017431465.1 Candidatus Saccharimonadota bacterium | reverse complement strand
TAGAAGACAACAAAATCATCGTGACCCGTAAAGACGACGAGCCAAAGTCTAAGGCTTGGCACGGTCTCCAGCGGGCGCTACTGAATAACGCCGTAGAAGGCGTAACTAAGGGTTTTGAGAAAAAACTCGAGATTAACGGTGTCGGTTTCCGTCTATCTGGCGGTCCGAAAGAAATCGAAATGGCCCTCGGCTTTTCGCATCCGGTTAAGTATACTGCTCCGGATGGTGTAGAGCTCAAGACCGACAAGATGGAGATTACCGTTTCTGGTATCGACAAGCAGAAGGTTGGCCAAGTTGCGGCCGAAATCCGAAGCTTGAAGAAGCCTGAACCATACAAGGGTAAAGGTATTAAATATGTCGACGAAGTTATCGTTCGTAAGGCAGGAAAGGCAGGTAAATAATGAAAGCTGAATATCGTGCAAACCGCACCCGCGCTAAAATTCACGGTACTAGCGCTCGTCCGCGCCTGACCGTCCATATCAGTAATGCGCATATTACTGCGCAAGTAGTCGACGACGATAAGAAAGTTACCGTCGCTTACGCAACTACCGTCGGCAGCAAGTTGACCGGTACTAAGACCGAAAAAGCGGCTGCGATTGGTAAAGAAATTGCCGAAAAAGCTAAGAAAGCCAAGGTTAAAACTGTTGTTTTCGACCGTGGCTCAAGATTATATGCTGGTCGGATGTCTGCTTTAGCTGACGCTGCCAGAAAGGAAGGATTGGAGTTCTAAATGGCTGAGAATAATACACCAAAGAATGCACCAAAAGTCATCAACAAGTCTGGTACTTTGAAGATGACCGACGAGACCGCAAGTAAAAAGCAGGCTCGTGATATCTCCGGTCGCCCGATGGATCGTCGCGGCGGTCGCCGTGGTCTTCGCGCCCAGCGTGAGATGGCTCCGAAAGAGTTTGATGAAGTAACGATTAATATCGACCGCGTTTCTCGTACGGTCGCCGGCGGTCGCCGCATGCGCTTTAAAGCACTCGTCGCGATCGGAAACCATAAGAATAAGGTCGGAGTTGGCGTTGCTAAAGGCGGCGATGTTACTTCTGCTGTCCAAAAAGCCGCTTCCAAGGCTCGCAAGAACATGATCGAGTTCAATATGGACGAGGAAACTATTTGCCACGAAGTCGAAACTAAGGTTACTGGCGCTCACGTTTTAATGAAACCGGCGGCTCCTGGTACCGGTATTATCGCTGGCGGTGTCGTCCGCTCGATTATCGGTCTAACTGGGGTAAAGAACCTGATTTCCAAGTCGCTAGGCTCGACCAATAAGGTCAACATCGCCTACGCGGTTATCGAAGGTCTTAAGGCTCAAACTCCTCGTTCTGAGTGGGTGTCGACGAAGACTTCTAAGAAGGAGACTAAATAATGAAGTACAACGAATTAACCGTAGATAAGAACACTCGCCCGACCAGAAAAGGCCGTGGCATCTCCGCCGGCCAGGGCAAAACTGCTGGTCGCGGTACCAAGGGTCAGAAATCTCGTACTGGTCATCACAAGATGCCAGCCGGCTTCATGGGCGGCCAGCGTGCGATCATGCAGGCTATTCCAAAGCTCAAAGGCTTCAAGTCTATCCATAAGCCAGCCGAGGTCGTTTATACTGATCGTTTGAACGAACTTTCTGGCGATGTCGATAACTTCAAACTATACGAAGCTGGTATGATTTCCACCCCGTATACGAAGGTAAAAGTCATTACTCGCGGCGAAGTTACCGCCAAGATTAATCTTAATACGCAGTATGCGTCGAAAACTGCCGCCGAGGCGATCAAAAAAGCTGGCGGAAAGTTCACCCAGACTGGTATGCCTTCTCATGCCGTCTCCGAAGACAGCCGCAAAGGTTCAAAGAAGAAATAACAATTTTCTTTCAAAAACTGGTTGCGAAAGCAGCCAGTTTTTGTTATTATAGATAAAGTAGAGAGTTAATTATGCATTTCAAAACTATTTTTAAATCGTTCAAAAACAAAGATATGCTAAAGCGCATCTTAATTGTGCTTGGTATTATCGTGGTTTATCGTTTTATGGCGCATATCCCAGTTCCTCTGGGCGACTCTACGACTTTCAAAGAAGCTATCGAAAACTTGTTGTCTAAATCCGACTTTGGTAGTTTTATTAACCTGATTTCTGGCGGTGGTTTGACTAGCTTTTCGATTATTCTCGTCGGCCTCTCGCCGTTCATTACGTCTTCGATCGTGGTCCAGTTGGTGACAAAAGCCGTCCCGCGCCTCGAGGAACTTTCGCAAGATGGCGAGACTGGTAGAAGGAAGATTAACCAGTGGACCCGCCGTTTGACTGTCCCTCTGGCAATTGTTCAATCTGTTGCCTATATGTACATTCTTTATCAGTCCGCTTCGGCAAACGTCGCGACCGAGATGAACGTTACGACTTCCGACTGGATTCTCTCGGTAACCGCAATGACCGCCGGTTCGATCATCTTGATGTGGTTTGGCGAACTTGTGACCGAACAGGGAATCGGCAACGGTATTTCTACTCTCATCTTCGCCTCAATTATTTCCCAGCTCCCGACTACGATGGCTAGCCTCGGGACCTCGCTCTTCGATACCTCTAACGGTTCGCTTAGTCTCTTTGGCTGGTTGAACCTCCCAGTAAACCCGACGACTTTCTGGATAATCCTGGGCTTTATTGTGGCGCTCGTGGTGGTGATTTACTTCCTGGTAAAATTGAACGAGGCACAACGTATCATTACAATTAACTATGCTAAACGAGTCCACGGCAACAGTAGTTACGGCGGGATTAAATCGATTTTGCCGATTAAACTGATCGCCGCTGGCGTTATCCCGGTCATCTTCGCGACCAGCTTCTTGGCTCTCCCGGCATTAATTGGCCAGGTTATCCAAAGCGTTGATCCTGGAAACAGTTTCGCCGTCGGCATGACAAATATGTTCACAGCTCCGTCGGCAAATAACTTCTCCACTCTATACCCGGACGGAATTAATATCCAATGGTTCTTCTATCCGGCGCTTTACTTCTTGCTAGTTGTCCTGTTTACCTACTTTTACACTTCAATTATCTTCAATACGAAAGAAATTGCTGACAATCTCCAAAAACAAGGAGGCTTTATCGAAGGCGTTCGCCCAGGCGGTACGACTGCAAAGTATCTGGATAAGGTCGTTAATCGCCTCAATCTGTTCGGTGCGCTCGCGCTCGGTTTGATCGCCATGTTGCCGTTCATCACGGATTACGTGTTCATCGTTACGACTGGCGCACCGATCGGCTTGTCTATCTCTGGTACTGGGTTACTCATTGTCGTAACTGTTGCCCTCGAAAATCTACGCCAAGTTGATTCTCGGGCGCTGATGATCACTTACGATGATTATAAGGTGTAAAGGAGCAAAGAGTGGGCAAAATCAAATTTGACTGGAAAAAGAACTGGCTGCGCGTAGTCGGAGGCGTACTTCTAGTACTTCTCGCCATCGTCTTCGTTCGCGTCCTAGTCTGGGAACACTTTTACTACGAGGAGAAAGAGGGTAGCGAGCGAGCGGCCGTCGTTTCGACCCCGACTACTGAAAATAGCGAAGTAGATGAAGCCGAAATCTCCGGAAACGACTTAGATAATTATACCGTCGCTAAAGACCACCCGCGTTTCCTGAAGATTTCGAAACTCGGTATCGAAAGATCGAGGGTTCTCCCGGTCAGCCTTTCCAGCTCCCGCCAAATCGAGACCCCAAATAACATCTTCGATACGGGGTGGTATACTGATTCCGGCAAGCCCGGCGCTGGCGGTACTGGTGTTTACGATGGTCATAACGGTGGCCCAACTAAAACAGGCGTGTTTAAGTACCTCCCGAACCTCGCGAAAGGTGATTCGATCATCATCGAGCGCGGCGATGGTCGCAATTTCGAGTACCAAGTTGTCGAAAACGAACAATACCCGTTAGAAGAAGCCAACTCGCACATGAACTCTGCTCTGGTCTCTCCGGTCCCAGGCCGTGAGTCGATTACGCTGATTACTTGCTCTGGCGAGTGGTCCGATACCCAAAAAACCTATCTATCTCGCCAATTCGTAAAGGCAATCTTGGTAAATTAGCCTAATTTCCCTATTTACTTTTACAAAGTTATGTGCTACAATAGATGAGTAATTTATGGCTAGTCAAAAGGAAGTGATTAAACTCACCGGCAAAGTCGTTGAGGCTCTGCCTAATACCCAATTTCGGGTCGAACTCGAGAATGGCCATATTATTATTGCGCACATGAGCGGGAAAATGCGTAAAAACTATATCCGGCTCGTGCCAGGCGACAAAGTCGAAGTAGAGCTCACCCCTTATGACCTTACTAAAGGCCGCATCTGCTTCCGACTTAAAGACTAATAGACCCACATTATCTTGCGACACTAAAATAAGGGTTAGTGAGGTAAAATAATGTGTAATAGGAAAGGATTTTGACACTTATGAAAGTACGTGCAAGTGTTAAAAAAATCTCCCCTGATGACATTATCGTTCGTCGAAAAGGCGTTCTAAGAGTCATCAATAAGAAGAAACCTAAGAATAAGCAAAGGCAGGGTTAAGCATGGCAAGAATTGCATCTGTTGTTATCCCTTCTGAAAAGCAGGTATGGATTGCCCTTACCTACGTTTACGGAATCGGACGAACAACATCTAAAGCCATCCTTGCGGAGGCCAAAATAGAGCCTACCACTCGGGTGAAAGATCTCACCGAGGCTGATGAACAGAAGATTAACGACATTATTTCCAAGAAATATCGTGTCGAAGGTGATCTTCGTCGCCTCGTGACCAAT
>JAFRLA010000016.1 GCA_017431465.1 Candidatus Saccharimonadota bacterium | reverse complement strand
TGCGGAGGCCAAAATAGAGCCTACCACTCGGGTGAAAGATCTCACCGAGGCTGATGAACAGAAGATTAACGACATTATTTCCAAGAAATATCGTGTCGAAGGTGATCTTCGTCGCCTCGTGACCAATAATATCAAGCGCATCAAGGATATCAATTCTTACAAAGGTATCCGCCACAAGGCTAAATTGCCAGTAAACGGCCAGCGTACTCGTACGAATGCACGGACTCGTAAGGGTAAGGCGATCGCGGTCGGTGGAGCGCAACCAAAAGCAGCAAGTAAGACTTAAAGAAGGAGTATAAATGGCTGAAGAAGAAGTTAAGAAAACTGAAGCTCAGGCGGTTGAAGCCGAAGCAGTTGCTAATACGGCCGAAACTGATGCTCCTGAAAAAGGAGCTGCCGTCAAAGCGACGAAAAAAGCCAAAAAAGGCAAACGGGTTGTCCAATCTGGCCAAGTCCATATTCAGGCGACCTTCAACAACACTATCATTACCATCACCGACAAAAAGGGCGAGGCTTTAAGCCACTCTTCTGCCGGTGCCAACGGCTTCCGCGGCTCTAAAAAAGGTACGGCTTATGCCGCCCAGATCGCTGCCGAAAAAGCTGGCGAAATCGCTAAAAAAGACCACGGTCTAAACTCGGTCGACGTCTTTGTTAAAGGTATCGGCCTCGGTCGCGATAGCGCGATCCGTGCGATTTCTGGTCTTGGTATCAAAATTGACAGCATTACCGACGTAACTCCGATTGCGCACGGTGGTGTCCGTCCTAAAGGAGAAAGGAAACCATAATGGCACGCGATAAATCTCCAATTGTTAAACAATCTCGCCGCGAAGGCTATGCTCTCGCGCCGAAAGCTCATAAAGTCATGGCAAAAAAGACCGGTATTCCGGGCGAACATGGCGATATGCGCGTCAGAAAAGGTAGCCTCTACCTTACTCAGCTTCGCGAAAAGCAGAAAGTCCGCCGCATGTACGGTCTTCTAGAGAAACAGTTCGCAAAATTAATGAAAGAAGCGACTAAAGCCGAGGGGCTGACTGGTGAAAAACTATTAGAGTTCTTGGAACGCCGCGCTGATAACGTCGTTTATCGCGCCGGGTTTGCTTTGACTCGCCGTCAAGCGCGCCAGCTCGTTTCCCATGGACATTTTCTGCTAAATGGTCGCCGAATTGACATTCCGTCGATTCGTTTGAATCCAGGCGATGTTCTTGAGGTTCGTCCAAAGTCTCAGAAATCTGAGTATTTTAAGAATCTTGCAGACATCATGGGCGCGTCTTCCCAGAGTACGCTTTCTTGGATGAAGACCGATGGCAAGAAAATGAAGATCGAAATCACCGGCTTGCCGAAGCGCGAAGAAGCTGAAGCTGGTATCAATGAACAACTAATCGTTGAGTATTACTCACGCTAATAAAGGAGGAATGAACTTATGACAACAAAAGCTATTCACGAAGCAACACTAGCAGAGGTTAATTCCTTAGGTGGTAATAGTGCTGAGTTTGTGATTCGCCCGCTTTACTACGGGTACGGAAACACTCTTGGCAACTCTCTCCGCCGAGTATTACTCTCGAGTATTAAAGGTGCCGCTATTACTGCTTTTAGCATCGATGGCAGCACGCACGAATATACCGCCATCCCAGGTATTCGCGAAGACGTCGTGGACATCATGTTGAACCTTAAGACTATTCGCTTCAAGGTCCATACCGATGCTCCGATCGAGCTCGATCTTGAGATTAAAGGTTCCGATCAGAAGTCGGAAAAAGATGGTGATAAGCGGGTTACCGCTGGTGACATCAAACTTCCTGCTGAAGTTGAAGTTGCCAACCCACACCAAGTAATCTGCCACATCGACGATCCAAAATTTGTCTTAAAGATGCATTTTGTCGTCGAAACTGGCCGCGGTTACCTTACTATTGATAAGTCCAGCAAAGAACGCATTCATGGCGACATGATTGCGCTTGACGCAGTCTTCTCCCCAGTTCTGCGCGTTCGCTATAATGTCGAGAACACTCGTGTTGGCCAAGACACCAATCTCCAACAGTTGACCCTTACCATTGATACTGATGGTACTATTACCCCTCAGGAGGCGTTTGAGGAAGCTGCTGCGATTTTGGTCAACCAATACACCGCTCTCGCCAACGGCACCACTGTCGAGTCGGCTCCGGCCCCAGGCTCTGGTAACGATGAAGACGAAGCCGGTTTGATGCTCCCAATCGAGGAGCTCAACCTCTCGGCTCGCACCGCTAACGCTCTAGTTAATAACGAAATCAAAACCGTTCGCGACCTCGTTTCGCTTTCGGACAGTGATTTGAAAGAGCTTAAAGGTTTCGGTACTAAAGCCCTCGACGAAGTTAAAGAAAAGTTAACGGAGTTAAATATTTAATATGCATCGCCACGGATATAAAGGCCGCAAATTCGGCCGCGAAACCGATCAGAGAAGGGCGCTGACTCGTGGGCTGATGTGCTCCCTGATCAAAGAACAATCTATTACTACTACTTTGGCGCGCGCGAAAGAGATGCGCCGAAGTACTGAGAAGCTGATTACGATCGCTAAAAAAGGTGGACTAGGAGGTCGCCGTCTTCTAATCTCTCGTCTAAATGACATTGAAGCGGCCAACCTTTTGATGGACGTAATCGCTCCTCAGGTTACTCGCGATTCTGGATACCTACGTGTTGAGCACGCTGGTTTCCGTCGCGGAGATAACGCCGAAATGGGCACGATTTCCTTCGTAGACAACATTGATCTATCGAAGAAACCTGCCGCTCCGGCTAAAAAGGAGGCTAAATAATGAAAACTTTTAGTCAAAAAGCATCAGAAATCAACCGTGAATGGTGGGTAATCGACGCTTCGACTTTGCCTCTAGGCAAACTCGCCGTTGTTATCGCGGATAAACTGATGGGTAAGAGTAAAGTGACATATACTCCGCATATCGATGGCGGCGACTATGTTGTCGTTGTGAATGCGAAGAATCTCGTCGTAACTGGCAACAAAATGCTCGACAAGAAGTATTATCGCCACAGTGGCTACCCTGGAGGCCTTAAGGAGCTTCGCCTAGAAGAAGTTATCGAGAAGGATCCAAGCCGCGCCATCAAAGAGGCGGTAAAGGGCATGCTTCCAAAGAATAAACTGGCTCCAGAGCGCTTGAAGCGTCTTCGCGTTTTCGATGGCGCTGAGCACAATCATACTGCCCAGAATCCAAAGGAGATTAAATAATGGTAGAGAAGAAATATAGTTACGGTCTTGGTCGCCGCAAAGCTGCGACTGCTCGCGCCCGCCTCTATAAAGGTAAGGGCAACATCACGATTAATGACAAGCCAGCCCTAGATTACCTCTCTGGTAATAAGACTTACTTGGCAGAAATCACTGATCCGCTAGCTCTCGCTCAGAAGCAAAAAGACTACGATATTACTATCAAAGTCAAAGGTGGCGGACTTGCTGGCCAGGTTGACGCGATCAAACTAGCGATTTCTAAGGCTTTGACCCTAGAAGCGCCAGATCTTCGCCCAGTTCTAAAGAAGGCCGGCTTTATCAAGCGCGACCCACGCGAAAAAGAGCGCAAGAAATACGGTCTTCGCTCTGCTCGCAAGAAAGAGCAGTTCTCCAAGCGTTAGTTCTCGCTACGAGAGCACGAAAAAGCGCCCCTATTTAAGGGACGCTTTTTTGGTGATTCTTACCTTAGCATCTCGAATCTGTTTCTTTACAACGGGAAACGCCCTCGAAAACTCGATGACATATTCGTGCACATGCCAACTGTCGTAGTAATTGCTAAGAGCAATATCCAGCCGCTCTTGCGCCCAAGCAATAGCTTCTCTGCCGAAAAGTATTTTGTCTGGGACTCTGGCCACCAGGTCTAAATCTGATAACTCTATATCGTCCAAGACCTGAACCTCGTTACTGGCAAAAACGTCTGGGTCGAGTATTTGCGGGGGTTCAGGAGAGCCGTTATAGAGCCTTACTGCAGGTCTTTCCTCGCTCAGCAGCATACTCTGAAGCATTTCAGCCTCCGGACAATCAAACCCCATGATTTCTCCCTGATAGAACATAGTCCAGAACTTCAAAGCGTCATCCATTGCTTTTGTGCCGGGCGTATAGTAGTTTGTTCTCTGGGGCGGGTAACTGATTTTTGACTCTGCTATCCACGGGACCGTCAACTGCAGCGGGCCAGATAGCGCAGTTGAACAGGTCTTGGCCCCTATCTTAGTCAGCGCCGCTACAGAGATCTGCGCATAATGCCGACCGTAGACCTTGCCAGAGTTAGTATCCGTCAAAAGCTCGATAAACCCGAATGTGCCGAACGGAGTAATTAAGGTATTAAGAAACTCCTTACCCTTAATACAATTCGTAGTAAGAATCGGCCTATCGCTTTTGAAGGATTCTCCTGGGGCATATTCAATCGTGAGTACGATATTCCTACCAGTATGCTGACGAAGATCCTGGACAAACGCTATCATCGGGAGAATATCCGGCATGGTCGTTTCGCCAGACAGGGACAAGTAGCTCTCAATCGGCTGAGCCCAGAGTAGAGTACTCCGCTCTATTTGCGGGCCCATAAAACTCTCCAGGAACTCCATCCCCATTTCTTCGTCCCCCTCAAACTCAATCTCATTGTCATCGGGACTATCTTCTGGAATTTCTGGCGGGCATACTAATACAACTGGCATGCCAGAGATCAGCTCCGGATTTCTCACTGCGTCAGCGAGGAACTGCTCAACTACAACGACTTGTTCCTCCTCTGTTAGCGGCGTCTTTGCCGGCTGTTTCTTGACTTTCCGCTTATCTTTTTTGGCCTTAGATTTGGCTTTAGACTTAGCTTTGACTTCAGTTTCGTCCGCCTTAGCCTCGGGCCGCTTTTTCTTACCCATCAGAATCACCTCCTTTTAAGGTTCGACTCCCACCAGTTACACTTAAATTATAACATAAAATCGCGAAATAAAAAAATCACCCAGGCAGGTGATAGTGTGGTGGAGACAATGGGAGTCAAACCTAAACAGAACGTGGTGGAGACGATGGGAGTCAAACCCACGACCTCTGCAATGCGAATGCAGCGCTCTATCAACTGAGCTACGTCCCCATTACCCCCCTATTATACCACATTATTTGTCGCTTGGCAGCGGAAACTTCAGAGCCATTTTTTTAACTTCTGTGTGAATTTTCTCCAGTTCCGCCGAAAATTCACTCAATTTCTCCTCAGAACCAGCCTTAACGCAAATATCTGCGACCTCTCGCATCCATTCCGCAATCTTCTCCATCTCAGGAATGCCCATCCCGCGCGAAGTAATCGCCGGCGTACCCAGGCGTACCCCTGATGGGCGGAAGGCCGCCGCCTTGTCTCCAGGGAGAGCGTTAGCGTTCAAAGTCAAGCCAACCATGTCTAGCGCCCGCTCAAACATCTTTCCATCGATATCAAAACTCTCGACCATATTAACGAGAACTAAGTGATTTTCCGTACCGCCTCCCTGTAAAACAAAGCCGCGTTCCATTAAACCAGAAGCCAGCGCCTTGGCATTTTCTACAATTTTCGCCGCATAATCGGCAAATTCTGGTTCTAACGCCTCCCCGAAAGCTACTGCCTTTGCCGCGATTACGTGCTCTAGGGGGCCACCTTGCGTGCCAGGGAAGACCGCTCGGTCAATCAAAATCGGGATGTTCTCTAGGCGCTTTTCCGGCTTTTTCAGCGGCGAGCCAACATTGCCTTTCGACAGAATCAAACCGCCGCGCGGACCCCTTAAAGTCTTATGCGTAGTCGTAGTCATGACGTTAAAACCGTGATCCAACGGATTCGGATGCACCCCGCCAGCGATTAGGCCTGCCACGTGCGCCATATCTGCCATTAAAAGCACTTCATGCCCAAACTTTTCCACAACCTTATCTCTGATTTCGGCCACCCGGTCAAAATCAGGAATCTTCATAAACGCCGAAAAACCGACTAGAATGATCTTAGGTCCCTCAGAGAGAGCAACTTTCTCCATCTCGTCGTAATCAATATCGCCCTCGGAATTCACCCCGTAAGCCAAGAAGTTCCAAATCTTCGCCGAGCGGGTAACTGGGGCGCCATGGGTCAAATGCCCACCATGCGCAAGCGACATCGCCAAAATCTTGTCCCCAGGCTCACACCAGGCGAAATAAACCGCCTCATTCGCATTAGCGCCACTGTGTGGCTGTACATTTGCGTGATCAGCGTGAAACAGCCGCATTGCGCGCGAAATCGCCAATCTCTCGACCCGATCCACGTTCGCCTGGCCCCCGTAATAGCGATAATTCGGCAAAATCTCGGAAGAAATCTCTTTCTCTGAGGCTAAATCATCATAAGAGGAGATCCCCTCAAAAGACGGATAGCCTTCAGAGTATTTGTTGGTCAAAACCGACCCCATAGCCTCTAATACGGCACTAGATACATAATTTTCCGACGGGATCAATTCCAATCCCTCTCTCTGTCTCTTCTCTTCCTCGGAAATCAAGTTAAAAATTGGATCTTTCATTATTTTTCCTCCTTCTTTTTCGTATATTTTACAAATGTATAACTAATCCCTTCGCAGGCCCCTGCGCCAAGTACCTCTCGGTCGTATTTCGAATAATCCACCTCTGGGAAAAATACATCAGCCTTATCCGATGTCGCATCTACCTCAGTCAGATATAGCGTATCTGCATACGGCAAAAACTGCTCATAAATCGATCCGCCCCCGATAACAAACACCTCTCGGTCTTTCGGCGCAGTCTTCATAAAATCATCAAAAGTCAGATAAGAGCGCGACAAAACGATCATTTCTCGCCCCACTAGTCCAGCTGGCGGCAAAGAATCGCGAGTTTTTCGCCCCATGACGACCATATGCCCCATAGTTTTACGCCGGAAAAACTTTGTATCCTCCGGCAAACGCCAGATTAGTCCGCCCTTAGAGCCTAGCTCTCGGTTCCGGCCTATTGCTGCGATGATTGAAAAGCTCATTTAACTTAACCTCCTTTATGCACTAATCGGCATCTTAATCGTCCCTAGGTTTTCGTATCCCTCGAGCCGAATATCTTTCAAATCGCGAGAATTATCAAACTTAAAGAAATCTTTCACCTCTGGGTTAATCCAAAGTTTCGGCGGCTCTGGCAAAGTGCCATCAGCGACCGCCTTATCATACTTCTCGATCTGTTCACGGATACCATCG
>JAFRLA010000015.1 GCA_017431465.1 Candidatus Saccharimonadota bacterium | reverse complement strand
TCGTGCTAAACACGATGGAGACCCAATAAGCCCTGCAACGGCATACAAAGCTTACACTAAAGTCATAAACGACCCAGATGCTGTCGGAACAGATAGTAACGGCAAAAAAATTAAATGGAACGGCCCAAATAGCACTATTGGCTGGTTTTGTTATGAGAAAAAGGCGACCCCAGGTGAATTCTCTTCAATTTCCAAAGTTAAATCCCCAATAGATACTAGCTACTCAGAGAAAGACGGTGGCGGCACAGAAAAGCCAACAAACGGTAAAGCCTCGGCCGGAACATATAAAGTCGAGGGGACCGATCCGACCACTACTGTCACTGTGAAATTTTATCACCGCATTAGGGTCACCCCAACCGCTAACTACAGTTTGTTTAAGTCTGCAAACCCCTCTACGAAATGGACTATTAAACAGAAAATAGACGGCAAGAATGAAAAAACCAAAGACTCGGGGACTTTTAAAGTCTCGGATTTGAGCGATACAAGCGAAGCAGGAATTCACTATAAAGCCGTAAGCTCCAGTGAGACGGTTACGGTCAAACGGGGCAAGAAAGTTAAAGTCTGCCAAATAATATCATACAATCACAAAAATTTTGCAGTTGACAAAAGCACGAAAAAACTTGTTGGCTCTCCGAGCGGCGAAAACGATTCTGAGGCCTGTATCACCATATCCTATAACTGCCCGCCAGATGGTTCCTGCGACATAATCCCCGAGTCCTGCCCGCTCCCGGGCTTCGACCACACCATTGACTACGGCAACACTGTCGCCGAAACAGTAGTAAAAAACTTCAATAACTCCGATTGGGCGACTACAGTTCTCGCCAAGCCAGGTGACGAGATCCAGTTCCGCCATACGCTTTGTGCTGGCGCGCAGACCGTAACAACTTCGAATACGAATGGCGCGACTAGGGAAACTGGCCATGTTACCCCGAACTGGTTCTACCTGCGCGCGAACGCTGACAGTAAAACAGCAGATAACTATCTATTTAACCGTGGTCACTTGAGCAGCGGCGCTCTTCCTGGCGGAAAGGTCACTTTCGACAAAGTATCCGGAAATCCGTCTCAGCTCAGCAGAACAGTAAAACCCGAAGAGACCTATACCGGGAACACGTATTTCTATGGCTTCCGCCTCTATTCACCAAGACTCGCCAGCACTGGCGGCGCTACCAGCTATGACAATAACCCATATAATTGTATTCTTTACGATGGTAGTCTTGCTGAAACATACCAAATTTCCGGCTTCGGTAGCAAATTTGATCCTAACTGCGCATCGGCAAAAATCTATACTAGCGGAGATTCTACCCTCCAGGAAATCAGCCGCTCGAACGTCGGCCATGCTATTTCTCAGTCTCTTGTTTATAACGATGTTAAGGCCTGGGTAAACCAGGAGCGCGTTGAACCTCACTGTGGCTGTACCGCTGACGACAGTAGTAACAATAGGAGTGGGTATTCGATCTATAAATCTTATCCAGGTGGTAACGGCTATCTTAGACAATCTTGTAACTACGTCGGTGGGTGTTCGAGTTACCATTCGTGCAGTTACGTTAAGAGCTACGATCCGGAGACTGGAGACCCTATCTATGGGGATTGTTCATGGACTACCTATGGTAGCCAACATACTCTAGGAGACAGAATTACATATTACCCAATCTCCGTCACCTCTCCACAAACCGAAAAAACTGCAACCGTAAAAGTCCCGTATAACTTCACTACCTCGACAGAAGCGACCATAGAGCGCGACCCGGACATCGTTTACGCTGGCCAGAAGGCCTATGCTAGCTACGAAGTCAACATTTATGAGCGCCAAAATTCGGACGTTGATGGCAGTGAAGCCTATATGACCATGACCCCGAACGATACGCGAGTAGAGCTAATGTCCTTTACCATTAATTCGAACATTCCGGCCAGTAGCGCTGAAAGTTACACGCGCACCGCGGGTGTCTCTAACCCAGGAGAAAATATCCAGAACTACCTTGGCCGTACGATTGGCTCATACAATGGTGTTTCGAATTTTCAAATTATGAATCCAGAGCGGGGTAAACGGGCTATCAACGAACGGGGCGAACTTCATGGCGAAGACAACAGCGGCGTTGCTGGCGATTATTACGACAACGGCAAAGGCAACGGCTATGAATACGGCATCGACGTCCCAGACGTAGAAGTCGGTTCGAAATTCTGCGTCGTCGTCGGCATTAGTCATGCCGATAGCCACGATATTTTCGCCACGGACGAAGTCACAGTCGGTCAAGGCGCCAACAGTACTAGTATGAATAACGCAAGCTCCCGCTGGCGCATCTCCAACGCTTCTTGTCGCACCATCGCCAAAAAACCGAGTTTCCAGGCTTGGGGCGGTATGTATACCCAAGGCAAAGTCATCACTTCTGTTTCCGAAAAGCACACTTATGGCGGTGGCGACCACATCTTTGGCTCCTGGACCGATACTCTAGCTATCGGTGCAGGCTCCCTCTACCAATTCGCCTCTGGTGCTGTTACCGGTTATAGCCCGAACGGCGGCGGCGCGGCTAGCGGTACGTCGTATTGCGATATGATTAAGATGACCATTTCGAACGCTAATAAGACCCTTTGCGACAACAACGTTTCTGGTCAGGCTGGTATTTTCTCGGAAATCTCTAATAAATTAGAACAGATTCTCTCGCGCTATACTCCGTCGTCGGCTACAAATCACCCGAGCGGATACGAGGTGGGCTCCGATGCCGCTCGCAACGAGGCCGATGAGCTAAAGAATGGCGGACGCTATACTTACGTAAATGGCGACGCCTATGTGAACACGCCACTGATTCAGACTTCGGGTACTCGCGTTATCCACCTCAAGAAAAGTCTTTCCGGCCGTAGCACTCTCCATATTAACCAAAACATCTGTACTGGCGCGGGCGCTTGCCAAGGTACCGACAACCGCCTCGCTCTTAACGAGCGCAACTCAACTCGCTATACCGGCATTGAGCAAATTCCGCAAGTTATTATCATCGTGGAAAATGGTGACGTCGAGATAGACGCTAACGTTACCCAGATTGACGCCTGGATTTTCGCTCCAAACGGCAATATTAACACTTGTACCGCCGGTCATGGCGACGCCAATACTTGTGCTAAGACGCTGATCTTCAATGGCCCAGTATTCGCGAAGACTCTGACTTTGAATCGTACCGCCGGAGCCTACCCAGGGTATAATGCGAACGGCTACGCTAGTGCAAATCGAGATCTTGCTTCGAGCAACCGTGGCCTAAACAATAGTAATGAGCCGCTATACGATGCAAACCATAACAGCTATGGTTCCGCAACCGCCGGTGAAATCTTCAACCTCCGTCCGGACGCTTACTTCTGGGCTTATAATCAAGCAAACCATCTCTCCCAAGCCACTGTCGTCTATATGCGCGAACTCGCTCCGAGGTACTAATGAATAAAAAGCGCCTGAAGATCGAGCTGATTATTATCGGGGCGATTATTCTTGGCATTCTTTTGTGGCGATTCCTCCCGTGGTTTTTCGTCCAACCAGTACCAACCTCAGATGACCCATACATCGAGTATAAAACCCTTTATAACGACGTCGAAAATTATGATTTTGATGATGGCTCGTCTTCCGAACTCGAAAGCCGTATTAACCGCGCATTAGCGGGTGATAGTAATCCGATCCAGCTTTACTATAATCTTAAAGCGAAAACCGAATATTATTATCATATTGGCGATTACGACACAGCTCTAGAAACGGTCAGTGAAGCAAAAAATTATGCCCATACTCCTTCCGAGCAAGAATATGTTGACAAAATGATAGAAGCCCTTAAGACCCCTTGAAAAACCCATTCCGCTAGTGTATAATTTATAGTATGAAGAGTCGGTTGGGCTTCACTATTATCGAAGTTTCGCTTTTCCTCGCGATTTCCGCTTTGCTTTTTGTTGGTATTGCCGCCGGTACCGGTATTAACATTGCGCGTCAGCGCTATAATAACGCCGTGGAAGATTATGCCGAGTTTCTCCGCCGCCTCTATTCAGCTACTGAAGATGTCCAAAACGAACACGGCGATCGTGGCGAACGCCGGACTTGCACGGTTCGCGAAAACGACGAAACAAGCACGAAGGCGAAGGAAGGGGAAGAAGAAGGTCGTACCGAATGTGCGCTTTACGGCCGGATCGCTATCTTTAATTCTAAAACCGACAACTCCGACACAGACAGATCTAATGATAAGATTATGGTCTATGACGTTGTTGGCGATATCATAGATCACGAAAGTGATAGGAAAATCTTAAATGGCGTAACCGATACTCTCTCTGCTCTCGCCGCCGTTCATGCAGAATTTTTGGCCTTTGAGAAAAACGACGAAAATGCCAACGCGGTCGTCTATTCCGGCAACTCGTTGTCTTATACTCCAGATTGGGGCTCTCATATTGAAAATACAAGTGACCCAAATACAACTTCTGAAGATACGATTTACTGGTCCGGAGCGGTCATGATTGTCCGTTCGCCGATCGACGGCTCGATTCATACCTATGTGCTAAACTTGAATGGCTCGCATGATACCGAGGCCGGCTCTGCTGTCCAAAATACCTCGTATACTAGAATCTTCGACCCGGCCGCTGACGGCAACATCTCCGTCGCTACTTCTCTAGGCCAGGTCAAATCTTCTCACGCCTACCTTTACGATTATCTAACGTCTTCGAATTACCCGAAATTTGAGGAAGCCGTGGTGAATTTCTGTGTAAACTCTGACGATTCTTACGCCTATAACGGCCGCCGTCGCAACGTCCGCATTAAGGCCGACGGCACAAATTCGTCCGCTGTCGAACTCATCGAATTTGATTCGGAGGATAACAAATGCCTATAAAAGGGAAACGCGGCGATACTATGATCGAAGTATTATTTGCTATTGCAGTTTTCGCGCTCGTTTCCGTGCTTTCTATCATCGTTATGAATTCCGGAGTCGCTACTGTCGAGGCTACGCTCGAGTTGTCTATGGCTCGGAACGAAATTGATGCCCAATCCGAGGCTTTGCGTTACATCCACAACTCATTTCTTTCTGAGCGCGAGTTCGTGAATGACGAACTTGGCCAACCATATGCCAATATTTGGAAAGAGCTAAAGAAAAATATCAACTCGGCAGATTCTGACGCTATATTGCCGCTCAGCATTAATGACTGCAAGACGCGTTATGAAGGAACGAGCAGTGAGAATATCTTTTCAAGAAAAACTATTATTTTGAACACGCGAAAATTAGACCCAACTAATCCAAAAAATACCATCATCTCAGTCGACAGCCTGAACGCTAAAGATATTTTCCAGCCCACACAACTCAATCCTCGCCTAATCTTTAATAATAGCGCGACTACGACTTCAGAAGACAACACGGACACGAAACTCTACGAAAGTGAATATTTTACAAACCTAAAATCCGCCGAGGGTATCTGGATTATCCCGATCGCGTCCAGCCCAAACTTGGACGGAAGCCCCGAATTTTACGATTTCCACATCTATACTTGCTGGATTGCTCCGGGCCGCGATTACCCAACTACGATCGGCACAATTATGAGACTGTATAACCCAGAACTAATCGAGGAGAGTAAATAATGAAGTCAAAAAAAGGTTTTACAATAGTTGAGCTGTCGCTATCCAGTGCTTTTCTAGGCATTCTTTTGATAACTATCGCCCTGCTCGTTACCCATATTATTACTATCTACCAAAAGGGAATGACTCTAAAATCTGTCAACACTGTCGGCGAAGATTTAATTGACAACTTTACGCGTTCAATCACCGCTTCGCCAGCAATCAATCTAAAAAATCTCTGCGACAACCAAAAATGTGCAGACGATAACGGGTATAAATATATGTATCAACAACGTTATACCAGCGTTCAAATTGTCGGCAGTGGCGAAAAAATCGAAGCAGCCCCAACTACTGGCGCCTTTTGTACGGGGAAGTATTCCTACGTTTGGAATAGTGGGTACATCTTAGATGACGACAACGAAACTTATGTTAAACCCGGCACAGAACCGGGTAAAGACGGCGGCTCTCTTGCTAGCGAACGAGCAGTCCTAATTCGCGGGGCCGATGGCGACAAAAACAAAAATATTTGGCCAGACAAAGGGAGCCTAAGGCTTATTCGCGTGAAAGATGCTAATCGCGAAGTTTGTCGTTCTGGTATCGAAGACGACGGCGCGACCTACGATAATCCAGGCGAGAGCTATCGGGTTTCCGACCCTAACGCCGAGGTTACGGAGCTGCTAGAAAAATCTGAGGATAATCTAGCTATCTACGATCTAACTATTTTCCGCCCTACTTACCACGCAAACACTCAGCACGCATTTTACTCCGGGACCTTTATTCTCGCAACAATTAGCGGCGGCGTAAACATTATGGCTGCTGGCGATTACTGTACTGATACTGCGAAAGATAATTTAAGTACCGATTTTGCTTACTGCGCAATGAATAAATTTAATTTCGCCACAAGGGCGACGGGAATGGGAGGAGTTGAATAATGAAAGACCAACTATTAAAATCCAAAAAGGGTGCCGCAGCGTTTTATGTCGTAATTTTTACAACATTGCTTATCAGCGTAATTACCATGAGCTTTATTCGCATTATGATTTCGGAAGCTGTAAAATCCACTAACGACGATCTCTCAAAATCCGCCTATGATTCCGCCCTCGCTGGTGTTGAAGATGCTAAAATTGCGCTAGTAAGATACCATCGTTGCCTCGACCAAGGCTACACAGCAAAAGCTAATGGTAATGCTTGCGAAAAAATCATTGCTTATATGCAGGGCCAAGGTTGCGATACCGTCTCAAAGGTTCTTAATCGCAATAACGGCGCGGGTGGCGAAGTCCGCGTAAAAGAAGGGTCTCTAAACGACGGGAATTCAGTTGAAATGGAGCAGGCTTATACTTGCGTCAAAATTAGCGAAGATCTTGCGGATTATCGCTCTCAAGTCAACTCAAGTAACCGCGTACGCATCATCCCGCTTCGTACAGAGGACATTTCCGCTGTGACTGGAATTGAATTTAAGTGGCTCTCGACTAGCAACAAAGAACAAACTGCCGGAATTGACAAATTCCCGACTCGCGATAAACTCAACAACCAGATTCCTCCGGTCATGGTCGATATTTACCAAACCGATGTCGATTTCTCGCTTGGCGAGATTAGCGTAAACAACGACGGCAACAACGGTACGGATCGTGCATCGCTGCTGTTGAAACCGGTACTTAATGCTAAAAATTATATTACGCCGATTAAGTCCACCCAAGTCGTAAACGCTTCCAACAAAATTAACAACCCACCATTTAACGTAAACTGCAACAATGAGCTCGACTTTAAATGCCAATCGCGCATTGCTTTCCCAGAGACTTATCGCAATGGCCAGCGCAACAAAACTACTGCGTTCCTACGCGTCGAACTTCCTTACGGCCAGCCAGAAGCAGACTTCTCGATTAAATTATGTACTGGAGATGCTAGCGGTAATCTTGAGCATATGTGTGATACTACCGTTTCGTTCTTAGGCGTTCAAGCGCAAATCGACTCCACGGGCCGTGCCAACGATCTTTTCCGCCGAGTTGAGGCGCGAGTCGAACTTATCGACACCAACTTCCCATACCCAGAATTCGCAGTCCAACTTACCGGCGACTCTGATGAAAACATCGAGAAAAACTTCTGGGTTACAAGAAATTGCTGGAGCTCTGACGAATATGACGCATCCGAATGCTCTAATACCGGCGACGTCATCGTCTCTGGCTCTAGCTACATCTAGAACGAGCCGCCATCTATTGACAAATCTGCCGCCTTGCGGTAAAATATAACAGTGCCAGTTGCGGACGGGCCTTTAACATCGCGGGGTAGAGCAGCCTGGTAGCTCGTTTGGCTCATAACCAAAAGGTCGCTGGTTCAAATCCAGCCCCCGCCACCAAGTTTAAAAACGCCTAGATGGGTACACAATCGCCCCCCCGATTGCGTGCCCATCCGGGTGTTTTTTAAAGCTCGCGTTTATAGCAGCTCTTTTGCAGCCAACCGGACCAGGTCAGACCAAGACGAAGCCACGTGCGGCGAATTTGCAATTTCTGCAACCGAGAATCCATACCGAACCATAACCGCAATTTCCTGAATAATTTCAGAAGCTCCCGGTGCCATAATCGTTGCGCCGAGAATTCTGCCATCTTTTCCAGAAATCATCTTAATAAAGCCCATCTTGAAATCTTGCGTCTTAGACGCCGTAGCCTCGGACAGCGGCAAAACAATACTATTATATTTTCGATCGCGCTTCAAAAGATCGTCCTCAGTCATGCCTACTACCGCAATTTGTGGATCAGTATTAGTCATGCGTACGAACCCGCCGTAGTTCACCGGCGCAGGGCTTCGACTAAACATATTTCGTGCCGCCAAATCGCCTTCGTAGGCCGCGCGTTCTGTTGAACTTACTCCAGATTCATTTAGACCAATTACATCGCCAGCCGCGAAAATGTTTCGAGCAGTAGTTTGCAACGTTTTGTCTACTTGAATTGAACCGTCTTTTTTAAGCTCTACACCAGCGTTTTCTAGACCAAGGTCCACAGCAGGGGAAGAGCCAGTCGCGATCACTACGGTTTCTACGCGGACCAATTTCTCTTGACCGTTTCTTAAAAAGATCACTTTTGCCGATACCGAATCGCGCTCAATCGCTACGACTCTCGTCTGCGTCAAAACCTTAACGTCAAATCGCTTCGCGAAATATTGCTCAACGACCTGTCCAACCTCTTCATCTTCTTTCGGCAAAAGTCGTTCAGATAATTCCGCAATTGCTACCTTACTCCCTAGTTCCGAAAAATATTGCGCCAACTCTACACCCGAAGCTCCGCCGCCGACAATCATCACGGTTTTTGGCGGCCGTTCGACATGCAAAGCATCGTTCGGCGTAAGATACGGCACATTCTCCATTCCGGTAATACCCGAATCATGAACTTCGGCGCCGGTTGCGATTAAGAATTTTCTCGCCGAAAGTCGCCCTTCGCGACCCACGGAAATTTCATGTTGGCTGATAAAATGTGCTCGCCCGCGATAAACCTCAATCCCAAGTGTTTGCAATTCATGCCTGAGTTCACCCGAAACTTTTTCTACCACACGTTCGCGCCAGTGCGCCACTGTCGGGTAATTAAAACGCAAACTTGTCGACGACAACCCGAACCGCGACCCATAAACTGCTTGCGAATATAGATGCGAAAAATGTAAACTTGCCGCATAAGGCACATCTCGCGTCTGGACTTCTGACCCGCCGAGCCGCGCCTTTTCAATAATTGCTACTTTTTGGCGCTGTCTAGCCGCCTGTTTTGCCGCTGCGACTCCAGCCGCCCCACTCCCGATAACCACTAAATCAAAATCGTATTTCATCTCTATAATATTTTACCACGATTTCGGTAAAGATACGAGAGGTCGGCGTCATACTTGTGCAGCCTGGCCGCCGTTACTCTGTCAAGATCAGCCTTCGTCACTGTGCCTCTTTCGCGCACCCACTTTGCAACTTCTCGGCAAACTTTGTCCGCAATAATTTCCATTGCCCCAGTATGACGAGAAAGAACCCGCCCTTCGCGCATGATATCGCGATGCAATGAGACTTCGGAAAACTGCTTCCCGTCGACGCTTAATTTGGCTTTTCTTCTTATTCGCATCTTAAAGACTCCCAAAAACCTTAAATGCTAACATGAAAATTGCCAACGTAATGAACCCGACGCCGCTCATTACCTTGAAAAATTCTTTATTTCTTACGCGCCACTTCTGAATATCAACGACTGTGTCACCATAATGTATCGCTACTTGGCAGAGCCACATTGGCGCCGCTGCAAAAATTACATAAACTAGGACCGAAATAATTTGTAGCCCCTGCGGCATATTTACGATACTGTTTCCAGCGGTGATCATTAACATTGCCGCAAACGGCACTTCCGCGCAAGCGATCAACATCCCAAGCGAAAACGATTCGACATTATCGTCGGTCTTCTTTGCCCGCGCCGAAACGAATCGCGCAAAACTCCGCGGGATCCAAAGTTCCGTGCCCTTAGATTTTCGTCGGTAGTACACAAACCAGACGAAAAACGCCATTACCGCTAGTGCCATTACGAGAATGACTACCCCTGCCGCCGGCATCACTCCGCCAAAAATAACCAAAATAAAGAAACAAATCGACGACACCGCCAGCCCCGTAAACAGGGAAAAGCCCAAGATAAAGTTTAGCGTCAGCTCCTTAGTCTTCTTCTTAATATCTTTCCCGAGACTTGCGTGGTATAAAATCAACAATGCCGAAATCCCGAGTTGTAGCATCGCATGAATAACCCCTGCCAGGATTACAATAAACAAATCCAGAAGACCATTATTCATAATCTAATTATACCACATACCCCTTATGCTTGCCAAACTAGGCTACTTTTTAAATTTCATAAGCATCTTCTTAAATTTATAGCGCAATTCGCGGCGGAATTGAAAAAGCGTATAACCGGCCCCAAGAACTCCGATTGCTCCAAGCGTCCCAAATGCGATAAAAGAAGATTTTTCCGACCCGCCGGTCGCGGGAATAAGCGCATAGTCGGCGCCATCGTTGGCTTTAATTTTCCGACAACGCCCCGTCTCAGGGTTACGCTCATACCCGTCTTTGCAAGGCTTTTTTGCCGAGCTATTTGAGCTAGCATTTCGACAGCGCCCAGTTTCCGGACTACGATATTTTCCAGCAGGACAAGGCTTTATCGAAGCGAGTTTGGTTGGCGTAATACAATTTCCAGTCTCCTCGTTAATAATTTTTCCAAGCGGACAAGTCCGAAACTCTTGCGCGATATTAGGCGCGCCAGGCGTCGGGTAATAAGTTATCTGCCACTCGCCAGAAATCAGCGCGTAAGCCGCGGTTTTCTTTTGCCCATGCGGATATTTCATTGTCGCGACTATCTCGCCAGTAACATCGACTAACTCAACCGCATTTTCAGTATTCGGATTTTTTGTAAATTTAAAACCACTTGGTCGATAAACGTAAAATCCATTTCCAGAAATTTCGGCACTTGCCGAATTTTCGGCGGCAGCGTTAGTCGCCGCTAAATCGTATAGTTTATTTTTGTACTTTAATTGGCAACCAGTAAGCGGTATTGCCTCATCAGTCGGATTATATAACTCCAAAAACTGCTCTTTTTCGGACTCATCATAGTAGGATAAAATTTCCGAAAATTCTAAATCCAGACACTGCGGTCTGGAAGTTCCAACCTCGCCAGATTCTACCGCCTCAGGTTCGGGTGGCAAATAAAGCCCGTGCATAAAAGTTGGCGAATAATCAGCAAGATGTTGAAACCCTGGCCGAGCTGAATCGCCTTCCGATTCTAATCGCGCTAACGTAGTTGGATCAGCAGAATTAAATTTAGCAAAACACCCAGATTTCCCAGTCCAACAAACCGTGTCTAAAATTCTCTCATTATTCTCGGGAGTTTTATAAACAAGTTCCAACGACCCGGTAAGCGCGAGTGTCTTAGCATAGGTCGCATCCGCAACCTCAGTGCGCTCGTCGGCAGCCTCCATCGCCGTTCGAACCTCCGGCGATTTGTCATAGCGGAGCAAAATCGTCTTGCCGATAGCCGCAGATTTTTCCGGAAATTCATAGAGCGTATAAGCGGTCCCGGAACTATTATAATAGCGCAAAAACACGCCACTAAGCGGCAACGAGACATCAGCGTCGTTCGCAAGCTCGATCATTTCGCCAGTCTCAGCGACGCCAGTAATTTTATAACCAGGATTTACTGATTTGATGTAAAAATGTTGCTCTAATAAATCTTGTATTGTAAGCTCAGATTCTGAAGAACGAGAGTCGGAATCCGCTGAAATGGGAGAGACAGCGGCGGCAAAGTGCATGGGGGTTGTCCCCAAAAGTAAGGTTAGTGTTGCTATAAAAGCGCGGAGCGTTCTGCTCATAATTTTGAGTCTAGCAGACTCAAAAAACTTTTGCAAGCATAAGCAAAACAGGGAAAGACTAGCACTCTTGACGTTAGAGTGCTAACGCGCTATAATAACATATATGGCAAAACGAGATTATTACGAAGTTCTAGGCGTCTCCAAAAACGCTTCTGATGATGAAATTAAAAAAGCCTATCGCAAGCTTGCTTTGAAGTATCATCCCGATCGTAACCCAGGCGACAAAGCCGCAGAAGAGAAATTCAAAGAAGCTTCCGAGGCCCACGAAGTTTTATCCGACAAACAAAAGCGCGCGCGTTATGACCAGTTTGGCCATGCCGGTGTAAACGGCGGTGCGACTGGCGGCAACCCGTTCGGCGCGGGCCAAGGCGGAGCTTTCAATTTCAACGGCCAGACTTTCAACTTCGATTTTTCCAATTTCCAATCTCGCGGTGGCAGCCCGCTTGACGATATTCTCGGCGCAATGTTTGGCTTTGGCGGTGGCGCGCGCGGCCCACGCAGAGGTGCAGACTATCGCACCACAGTTACGCTAGACTTCAAGGAAGCCATTTTCGGCGCCAACAAAACAATTACTATAGATGGCAAGGAAATTAAAGTTAAAATCCCGGCCGGCATTGATGATGGTCAGGCAATTCGTCTGAAAGGCCGCGGTGGCGATGCGCCAGAAAAAGGCGGCGAAAAGGGCGATCTTTATGTTCAAATCAAAGTCAAGCCCGATAAACATCTCACGCGTGAAGGTGCCATCATTTTGTCTGAAGAAACGATCTCTATGGTGGACGCCGCGCTCGGTACAGAAATCGAAGTTGAAACTGTCGACGGCCCAATCACTATGAAGATTCCGGCCGGGACACAGTCTGGCACTCCATTTAAACTTTCTGGCCATGGCGTTCCGTTCCGTGCCGACGGCGATCGTGGGCCACACATCGTCAACGTTATTGTTGAAACTCCAAAAAACCTGACCAAAAAGCAAAAAGAAATTCTCGAAGAGTTCAAATCCGCTAAGAAGCGCGGCCTGTTTAATCGCTAGGGAAAGCGTGCTATAATATAATTATGCGAAAATCTGTAAAAATTACTCTGTTTGCTTTTGCCGCAGCTGCGACCGTGTTTGCTACAAAACTTGCAATCGAAGTTAGCGCTAGTGCAGTCGACAGTGAATTGTCTAGCGACCAAACCGATACGATTTCCAGCTCTTGTCAAACTTTGAAACAAAATTTAAAGACCATTCAGCGCACCGATTCGCGCGCGCGCTCTTACCTCGGCTCAGTTTACCAAGCGCTGCTCGTGAATTATATCACTCCCCTAAATCTTAGTCTCGTGAAACACAATCGCCCGTCTACTACGATCACTCGGCTTTATTCCGACATCCTTGACGCGCGCTCTGATTTTGCAGACAAATTTACCAGCTATAGCCAATCTTATGAAGAACTTTTAAATATTGATTGCCAAAATAATCCAGGAGTTTTCTACGACAAATTAGAAAGCGTCCGAACGTCGCGAGCTACTCTAAATTCTTCCGCAAAACATCTCCGCACGCTTTTTGGCAATTTTTATACCGCAACGTCTAGGCTAAAGGAGGACGTCTAATGGACGAAACTACTAACAAAAAGAACCATAATTTGCTATTCCTAGGCCTAATCGCCGTTTTCATTAGCCTGGTTACTACGGCTATCTCGGTCTATGTTTACCATGCTTCTGGCGATATGTATCTCGATCGTTCTCGTCCTGGGTTCTTGCCAGACGAAAAAGAAATTAAAGAAGAGCTAAAAGAAGACTATTCTTTCTCTGAGAATGACGAAATTAATGACGAGACTCTAGAAACTTATTTGACAAACTATAAAGAGGTCCTAGACGACTTAGATAAAACTCCAGACCCGTTTGCGGAAGATACGCTCTCCAACGAATCGCTAGATATTTAAAAATATTTTAAAAAGTCCCGCATAACCATTTTACTTTTTGAATCCTCCGCGCTAAAATTGTATAAAACAAAGTGGAGGTATTTATGTTTGGAAGCTCTAGTCAGCTTAAAGTAGAAGACGCAATTTTAAAAAGCGGCCAAGTGATTCGCAATTCCCAAGGTTTTGCCACTCACCGCATCCAAAAATCCGTGTTCGGCGACAAGCTTGTCATTTCCGAAATCTAGTTACGAACAGGGCTATAACTATTGACATATCTCTGTTTTTATGATAAAATTAAAGTATGTCAACAGGGACAAAAAACTTACCAACTATCGGTTCAAACGAGCTCGTAGAAATCTGCGGGCTAAAAGCCGTGCCAGCAAAAATTGACACTGGCGCCGACTCTTCAGCGATTTGGGCGTCTGATATTGAAGTGACAAAAGATGGTCTCCTAAAATTCAAACTTTTTGGGCCAAGCAGTCCATTTTATTCTGGAAAAACTATTTCTCGTGCAGACTATAAGGCAGTTTCCGTAAAGAGCTCGAACGGCGCAGAACAAATCCGTTTTCGCACGCACCTAACCTTGAAGATTGCCGGCAAAACCATTCGCGCTTCCTTTAATTTATCAGACCGCAGTCGTAACCATTTCCCGATTTTAATTGGCCGCCGCACAATCAGCCAAAAATTTCTTGTTGATGTTTCTAAAATTTCAACTTCTAGAAAAGACGCAACAAAGACCCGCTCTTTGAACCAGGAGCTGAAGAAAAATCCGTATGAATTTTACCAGAAATATGTTAAACTAGCCAAGAAGGGCTAGAAAAAGGAGCTAGACAATGAAAATCGCAATTCTCTCCAATGGCAACGCCAACTACTCGACGAAACGCCTAGTTGAAGAAGCCGAAAAACGTGGACATACAGTTAAGGTTATTAAATACAAAAACTGTTATATGTCTCTCGATGATAAACATCCGAACGTTTTTTACCATGGCAAAAAATTGGCGAAATACGATGCGATTATCCCGCGCATTTCTAACAATATGACGCGTTACGGTACGGCGATTGTTCGCCAGTTTGAGATGCAAGGCGTTTGGACTGCTTCTAGTTCAATCGCGATCACTCGCGCTCGTGACAAATTGCGTTCGGCCCAGATCATGACTAAGAACGGCGTCGATACGCCAAAAACCCTGGTTTCTCGTAACACCGCCGATATTGACGACCTGCTCGAGCAAGTTGATCTTCCGGTTATTATCAAGCTTGCGACCTCGACCCACGGCAACGGCGTCGTGCTTGCCGAAACGAAAAAGGCCGCGAAATCTACCCTCCAGGCGTTCTATCTTTATAACGAAGACGGCACAAACATCTTAATTCAGGAATATATTAAAGAATCTTCCGGTACGGACATTCGCGCATTTGTCGTTGGATCGCAAGTTGTCGCTAGCATGAAGCGCCAATCTCTAGACGATGATTTCCGGAGCAATCTTCACAAGGGCGGGGAAGGAACTCCGATCAAATTAACCCCCGAAGAAAAACGTGTTGCCGTCAAAGCCGCGAAAGCCATGGGCCTTCATATCGCCGGCGTCGATTTGATGCGTTCTGACCGCGGGCCGCTCGTGCTTGAAGTAAATGCTTCGCCGGGTTTCGGCATCGAAAAAGTCACCAAACGTAATATTGCTGAAAAAATTATCGAGTACGTCGAGCATAACGCTGCTCGTCGCAACAAAAAAGACAAAATCGGGGCGTAGTTACAGGGGCGATTTCGCCACGTTTACTTATTTTTTACAACACTCCAGAAAAAAGTATTAAGCTAGAGCTTGTAATTTTTTAAAAATCCGTTATATACTGGCTCCTATGATGAAAAACATTCATCCGTCCTGGGCCGTTGTTGCCGCCGCGCTTGGCGTAATTTTTGGCGACATCTCGATCCATGTTTTTCGCTATGATTTTTTCGGATCTCTGTCCTGGCTTTTTGTTGCTCTCGCGCTTCTGATTTTTGCGCTTAAATTTCCGCGGAAAATTTTTATCTCGCTGGCTTTCTTGGCTGGCGTAATTTTTATCGCGTTTCGTGCTACGCCCGATTTTGCTGCTGAAAAAACCTTAAGAGCAGCCGTCGGCCACGGAATTAGCCTAACCGCGACCGTTTTAAAGGATCCAAATATTGCAGAAGACAAAACTACGCTAATTTTGGTCAATCTTAAATTTGCTCCGGCCTCGCTTCCAGCCTCGACGAAGCCAGGAATCTCCGCCCAGACCTCTCTCGCCGGCAAACTTTTTGTCAGTCTCCCGCAAAATCCGAAGACCGAATCAAAAATCCAGCGTGGCGACGAGCTGACAGTAGAAGGCGAGCTGTCGGAAGGCTTCGGTACCTATGCTGGATTTCTCTACCGCCCAGATATTTTAAAACATAAAAAAGGGAACGACGCGTTCTTAAAAATTCGAGATGCTCTAGCTGACAAAATTCGTCAGAGCCTGCCCGAGAAAGAGTCTGGGCTCGCGCTGGGCTATCTTCTCGGTCTAAAATCTGGCGTGGACAAAGATTTCGAAGCGACTCTCCGAGTTGTGGGTTTGACGCATATCATCGTAGCTTCCGGCACACACCTTTCCATCCTCGCCAGTTTCGCTCGAAAAATTTTTGGCAAAGCCACGCGTTTCCTCGGCCTTCTTGGCGCAAGTTTGCTGACCCTAATTTTCGTCGGCATCACCGGCTTAACGCCAAGCATGTCGCGCGCCGCCCCCGTTGCGCTCCTCAGTCTCCTTGCCTGGTACCTTGGCCGCGATCGCTCGCCTGGCCGCGTTCTCCTCGCCGTAGCCGCCGGAACCTTAATCGCCGAGCCGACAAATTTGTTAGACCTCGCTTGGCTGCTCTCCTTCGCCTCGTTTACTGGCATCATGATCCTCGCCCCCATAATCAAAAGCTTCTTTTACGGCGCCAAAAAACCCGGCTATCTTGCCGAGCTCATCATCGCAAGCCTCGCCGCGACTTTCGCTTGCGCGCCGATTTTGCTTTACTTTTTCGGCTCAATTTCCCTGATTTCTATCTTCGCAAATCTACTCATTCTCCCCACCATCTCAGTCGTCATGGGTTTGACGCTCCTCACTGGCCTCTTAAACCTAGTAGCGCTCGCCCCGTTAGCCGGAGCGAGCGCCTTTCTTGCAAAAATTCTCTTAGATTACCATTTCGCCGTCGTCAATTTTCTTGGCGATCAGAAGTTTTTCCTAGTCGGTGCCCCCAGCGGAGTTGCCAGTCTCTCCGGCAGCACCACCGGTATTTTCGCTGGTAGTCCCTTTGTTTTCCTCCTCTACATTCCCCTCATTGCCCTGGTTCTCGTTGCTACTATTCGTAGTAGTAGAAGAAGGCGCGTTCTTACAATATAGGGTATTTCCAGAAACTACCACGCAACCATTCTCGCCAGTCGACCCCTGGTCAACCTTCTCGGCGTTGCTATCAAGCCAACTCTTGTTCGTAGTCGTAGTAGTCGTCGTAGAGGTCTTTTTAGCCGTATTAGAACTGCCGCGCTTCTTAGTAGAGGTAGCCGCAGTGGTCTTTTTCACTTCTGTTTTCGCCTCTGTATTGGTTTCTTCGGCGGAATCAGTATTTTCCTCTGAAGTCTCCTCAATTACCTCTGTTTCTGGCTCAATAGTCTTCTCTGGGGTAAAATCGACCTTAATGTCGCTGTCTGCCTGAGAAGTCTTTGGCAAATGCGTCACGACCCCTGTTACAACGGCGCCCAAAATTAACACGCCAGCTGCTCCAATTCCAGCAAAACGCAAATACTGCCGTTTTCGGAACTCTTTCTTGCGCTGATGCGCTGTAATTTTTCGGGTCTTTTCCGCCTGATCGCTCAAGCTCAGGCCCTCAAACACCTTATCAACTATATCCATAAGTACATTATACCACACATCGGTAAAAAAGTCAATGCTTTAAACACAAGTTTTTAGCCCTGTCTATACGATAGCCACCCCTGTACATCTTGCACAGCCAGCCGCTCCATGGTATAATAAACAGAGGCGCCGCCTTAGCTCAGCGGATTAGAGCACTTGTCTTCGGATTTAATTATGCCCAAAACGGGCATTTTTTTATACCCCTGTTATCAGATTGGAGATGTTTTTTATGTTATAGAGGTAATGTTAATTATTGTTAATGTCCATAAATTAGCATTAGCCCG
>JAFRLA010000014.1 GCA_017431465.1 Candidatus Saccharimonadota bacterium | reverse complement strand
TTCGTTTTCTCTGCTTCATCGAGTTTCTCTATATACCGATGCCACAGAAATATCGAATAATCCATGGTAACAGCAAGCTGCAGGACAGCCGCGATAGCCATCGTTATGAACGATATCTCCCCGAATAATATATTTGAGCCCTAAAAGTACCACCACCAAGGTCAAACACCGCGATTTGCTCATCTTTCCCACTTTCTAGGCCATAAGCTAGCGCTGCTGCAGTCGGCTCATTAATAATACGCTTGACTTCAAGCCCGGCAATCTTACCGGCATCTTTCGTCGCCTGACGCTGAGAATCGTCAAAGTATGCCGGAACAGTAATAATCGCTTCTGTTACCGGCTCACCGAGAAACGCCTCTGCATCTGCTTTAATCTTAGACAAGACCATCGCCGAAATTTCCTCTGGCGTATATTCTTTGCCATCCATCTCGACCGCAACGCCATTTTTCTTCTTAACGATCTTATATGGCATGATGTCGAGATCGCGTTTAACCTCTTTATCATCAAATTTTCGGCCAATCAACCGCTTAATACCGTAAATCGTGTTCTCCGGGTTAGTTACACGCTGATGTTGCGCTACCTTCCCGACCAATCGCTCACCTTTTTTAGTTACTGCAACTACCGAAGGGGTCGTCCGATCGCCTTCCGCATTCGTAATCACCTCTGGCTTCCCAGCGACCATATAGGCAAACGCCGAGTTTGTTGTCCCGAGGTCAATTCCGATAATTTTGCTCATAATTTTATCTCCTTTCTTTTAGCACTCTCCTATCTAGAGTGCTAATTCCTATCTCTATACTACCAAATTAGCACTCTCATGTCAAGAGTGCTAATACAGGGGTCAGCAAAAGATTTTCTGCGGAAAGTTTATTCCAACCCGTCCAGCAACATTCCTGCTCGGCGGATCATCTCCTCAGACTCATCTGTCCGAATAACCCAAACTGGCTTAGAACCATCAGCCGCAATATTCGTATGTCGTTCAGTAAAATCACCAACATTTTTAGCTTCATCTAGCGCAAACCCAAGATAAGACAATTTTTGAGTCACAGTCCGACGAATCTCGTCTGAACGCTCCCCAATCGTCGCAGTGAACACAATCGCATCCACGCCCCCAAGTGACGCCGCCATCTGTCCAATCGTACTCTGGACCCGATAGACAAACATTGCATGCGCAAACACGCCTTTCTTGTCCCCCTCATCGCGAAGCCTCAAAATCTCACGCATATCATCCGTCTGACCCGAAACACCGAGTAGCCCCGCCTCTTTATTAAGATATTTCTCAATTGACTCGTCCGCCTCGTATTTCAGATAATGTTTAACCCTTAGAGCCGCCGCCGGGTCAATGTTCCCACAGCGCGTCGCCATCATCAAGCCCTCAAGCGGAGTATAGCCCATGGAAGTGTCTAGCGATTTCCCGCCAAACACCGCCGTCACCGACGAACCAGAGCCAAGATGACAAACGATCAGCTTCTCTGGTAAAATGTCCACAGATTTCATATAATTCACAATCGAACCCACGGACAGACCGTGATACCCAAAGCGCTTTACGTCTGCCTTGTCTGCAAGGTCAGTATCAAAAGCGTAATACTTCATCAAATCTGGTCGATCGGCATGGAAAGAGGAATCAGAAATCGCCAAAATTGGCGTCCCCTTAAACGATTTTGTCAAATGTTCAATCTCGCCCGCAACTACCGGTACGTGCAAAGGCGCACGCTTTCGCGCCTTATCGAGCGCCTTAAGATACTCCTCATCAACGATATGATCCTGCGTAAAATACTCGCCTGGACAAGCCACTCGTGCGAGAATGGCATCGAGCTTCGCCATTCCGCCGAGATACCCCTCATCGGTCAAGATTCGCTCAATATTTGCCACGGTAGAAGTCAATTCCTTGAACGGCTGCTTCAGAACTTTCTTCGAGCCGTCCGCCTTTTTCAGAGTACAGATAATCCCTTTGCCCTCAAACTCAAAGTGTAGCGAACAGATTTCATCTGTGCCTTTATAAAGCGCATATTTCCGGCTAGAACTTCCCGGGTTAGTAATCAAAATCAATCTATTATTTTCCATTTTACTCCTTTGTATAGATTATATCATACCCGCGAGCGAGTGTCACAACCAAGATGCTGCTAAAGAACCTTCCTCCGGTCCATTTTACTACGCAAATACTCTTTCACCAGCGGGATTTTCTCGACATAAGTCGACCACATCCCGATATAATTACCTTTGAGTTCATTCTCGTCGCCAAATCCATCAGCCGCTACTCGCGTCACGAAGATCGGCGTGGCAAGATCGCCCGCGAACGCCCAGCGCGCTCGAAGCCCCGTCGAAGTAACCTCCGAGAACGCATCCACTGCCGCAATCCACGCGCGATGCTTCGAATCCTCAAAGAACGTATAGCGCAGCGACCCGTCCATAGAAGGGAAGCACTCCGCCTTAACTTTCCCATAAAGCGTAGTTTGGATCTGCCAATCGAATAATTTCTCTTTAAAGTTTGGCTTTAGATCCATCGAACTAACCTTTAGTTCTGAGACTTTCAGACGATGCCGTGATGGCTCCGCCAGCGCAATCATCGGCCGTGGCGCCACCTCTGTATAAACCTCGCCAGAAAGTTTACCCTCTCGCCGCACTTTCAAATATTCCTCGACTGAAGGATAGGATTTTGCCGTCCCCACAAACAGCCATTCTGGATCATTCAACGTCTTCAAAAGCCCTTTCGATACAATCTCTGATAACTTCGCCTGAAGTTCCGCCGGCAGATTCAACATCTCCTCGGCATAACCAATCCCAGTCCAGACCTCCTCTTTCCCAGCCTTATTCGTCTTCAAAGCATAATCTGGCAGATACCGCCAAACCCCCTGGCCGCTATCTCGGTAATAGCTCCGCGCTATCATCTTCTCGCCAACTTCCGTATAGGCAATAATCACATCTCTTGTCGCATCCTTAAACGCCTTCGAAAGTGCGATTTTCTGCCCATCAAAAGTCACTTTCCACTTCGGCGCCAGCCCATTTCGGATCAACGCCTGAGTCGTCAATTTGCGCTCAATCTGCCCCTGAACCAACGCATCGCCAAACAACACTGTTTTATACATCAAAAGCTTCGCTTCTGCCGGGCTGACCTCGATCAACCCCGCTTCTGTCTTGACCTGTTCTGCCGCCTTATGCCAGAGGTCTTTAATCCCCTTAGCATAGATTTTGCGCAAACCATAGATCTGCTGCTTAAAGTTCTCCATCGCTTTAACGTATTCCGCAAACTGCTCGTCCGTGCTATGCTTCCGAATGACCTTCAAAAAGCCCTCTGCCGCCGCCTCAAAATCCGCCGGCATCGGATATTTTTGCGAGAACGCCTTGATCGAAACGCCATCCGTCTGTTCCCAGTCATTAAATCCAAGCCCAGTCATATAAGCCAAAATCCGCCGCTCTTTTTCAGCAAATCCCAGTCGTCGGTCAACTCCATCTTCGCCGTATTTCTTAATCGGATCCTTAATTGCTTTCAGGATACTTTTCGCATCTTTGTCCGTAATTCGTCCATCGCGCATCCCCGAAAGCACCATCGCTTCGTCGCTCGCATTCAAAACTACGTTCCGTTTCTCTAGAACCGAGTTGCCATAAAGAAACGCCGCAATCAGTTTTCTCTGGACCACAATCGGCGGCTCTACCTCTGGCGCATCCTCTTTTTGAACCTCTTCTTCCAGCTCCGAAATCTCTTCCTCGATCGCCGCTTCCTCTTCAGCCGCCAACCTCTCGGCCTCCTCGGCTTCTTTTTTAGCTTTCTCAGCAGCCTTTCGCTCTTTTTCCGCCTCTTTCTCAGCTCGTTTCGCCTCTTTTGCAGCCTTCTCAATCGCCTTCCGCTCCTCGGCGGCTTTCTTCTCCGCTTCCATGCGCTCAATTTCCGCCTTCCGCAGAGTCTCCTCGCGCTCTTTCTCGGCTTTTTCTGCTGCTTTTTGTTCCTCAATTTCTTCAGTCGAACCCGACGTTGCAAAAATATCTGACGTATCTTCTAGCGGCACCACCGGCTCCGCTGCCTCTTCAGCTTCTGGCGGCATCGGCATTGGTATCTCGCCACCGCTATTTAAAATGTCTTCAACAGTTAGACTCTCAATTTCTTCCTGCGCCACACCAGTATCCGCACTGATCGTTTCCGCAGTTTCTGAAACACTTGACGTATCCGCATCGGCTTTCCGTTCAACTGGACGCTTTACACCTCCGACCTGTTTCCGCACAGCAGCCTCAGCCTTTTCGGCTCGTTTATCCTCGAGTGTCGGTTGACGTTCCTCTTCCGGTAATAAATTATCAAGATCCGCCCACTCATTATCATCAAATTCTTCGTAATCTTGTTTTCTATGCAAAAAGCTCATCTTGCCCATATTTTACCAGAACTTCCCCGAAATAGCAATTGCTTATGCTATACTATATCCATGAACGTTTCAGAATATGCCAAAGGTGTTGAAAAAATGGTCAACCCTATGATGGTCGGTCAGTCTCACTATATGCAGACAAAATTGAGAAAACTCCCTGTTTTCTTACAACGAAAAATTATCAAATCTGCTACAAAAAAGGCTGATAAAATGCCGTTTGTTGTAGAACCGTATTGCACTTTTATGTTTTACGAATTGGAAAAACCTGATGAAATCGCCGAATATCTGCCCCAAGATTTTGTCCCAACAAAAGCCAGCGTTTTTGCCGGCGACACGCCGAAATATTACGGCGTAGTTTCTATGTTCAGAATTCATACTAGCGTATTCTGGGGTTCTCGCGCAGAATTCTATTTAATGGCCGAAAATGCCAAGACAGGCCTGCTATCTTGGGTAATGATGGACTATATTAGTGATACAATTAGTTACGACGAACAGCATGGTCTAAAATCTCCGGATGTGACTGGCGCAATTATGACCACGACTTGCGAAGGCGATTTCGTTTGCGAAATGAACGACAACGATAAAAAAACCGTATGTTGCGAAGCCAACCTAGAAGGCGCAAAAATGCGCGCCCTAGACGAGCGTTTTTGGATAGAAGGGAACACTTCTATAGCTTACGGTCGCCTAGCCGGCGAACCAGATGGCGACCTATTTTCGCTCACCTTTTTTCCAGAGGAGATGTCGCGTGCCCTAGATATTCCCATATCTAAAGTCCGCGTGGCTAAAGCTTCGACCGGCCTCAACTTCACGACAAAACTTGATAGAGTAATCTCTTTTCCTTATGCCCAACATATGCTCTCTGATAGCCCTGGCGCCAGCACTCACTACGGCTCTAAAGCTACCCTAAGAAAAGCAGTCGAATCAGTCGATTTCAAAAAAATCAATGGCCTCGCGGCAGGAAAACGTAAATAAATAAAAACCAGCACCCTTCCGACAGTATCGATACTTCTCTCACTATCAAGCAGGGAACTAAAAAAGCCCCGAAGGGCTGTCTTAGTCTAAATGTTTTCGCTTCTCGCTATGCTTGTGATTATTATTGCGATTAAGAAGCGCAACTTTTACTTTTTTCGCCATGTTTACTCCTTAAACAATTCGATTGGTACACCCGGTAGGATTCGAACCTGCGACCTTTGGCTCCGCAAGCCAACGCTCTATCCAGCTGAGCTACGGGTGCAAATGAGCGAAGAAGAAGGAAAGCTCGCTTTTCTTCTTCTCGCGAATGCCGCACCCGAAAGCGTTTTTCGCCGTAGGCGGAAAACGATTACGGGTGTTACACTTAGAAAAATGTTAAAGTTACGAACCGCCCGAAGGCAAAACCCTCGGGCGCCCGTACATAGCTTTACTCCACACACCTCATCTAATCACTTGGTGTGGACATCGCTAGAAGCCGTCAGGCTAAGCCCAAAGAACTTATAGCGACCATCCACCTAGAAATTAAATGAGCATCACATCGCTGTGACATCTTCATTCTAACACATTTTTAAAAAATATGCTATACTTAAATTATGGAAAAGAGTAATAATGAAGTAACCCCAGAGCAGGACACTCCGAAAGCCGCTCCAAAAACAGTCAAAAAGTCCGCAAAAAACAAGGGTGCGAAAATCAAAGCTAAACTCTTAAACACTTATTATGGCCATCCTCTAAAGGATATGAAACTTATTTGTATCACTGGTACCGCCGGTAAAGTTGAGGTCGCCCATTATGTCTACGAAATCTTGAAAGCCGCTGGCCACCCAGTCGAGCTCCTAGCTTCCGAACACAACATCAAGCTCGGGACTCTGCATAAATTCCTGTCCCAATCTTGGAAAGCTGGCGCGAATTACGTCGTCGTAACCGCCCCTGCGGAATCCCTAGAAAAAGACACTTTCTATGATCTCCCGGTCCATGTTGCCGCTCTAACTAACTACATCCCGTCCTCTCTAGACGATGAGCCAGCCGAGGACTACGTCAGCGGGGAATCGATCCTCTTTAAGATGAACCCGGACTACGTCGTTCTTAACCGCGAAGACGCGAACTATGATCAATTTGAACAGTTTGCCGGCACAAAAGGAACTCTGACCTATGGCCAAGATCGCTTCAGCACTGTCCAGATCTTAACCCACAAACTCTACAAAAAAGGCGCCGAAGCCAATCTTGTCATCGGCACCTCTCGTTTTACCGTTGCGACTTTCCTAACTGGAGAGCCAGTCATCTCTTACATGGCCGCCGCGACCGCCATCGCCAACGCACTTCATATTGCTCCTGAAAAAATCACCGAAGGCATCGCCAACTATGAGCCTGAGGCTTAACCATTCAGTCGCTTCTTGATCGCCGCCTCGGTAACCTTAAGGTCCTCAAACTTATGCGGCCCGTCCGCGCGAAGAATCGTTTTCTCGTGGCCCTTACCTAAAATCAGAACCAAATCACCGGCACGAGCCTCAGAAATCGCCCTAGATATCGCCTTCGACCGATCCAGCTCAACAATAATCTTCGACTCCGAAAGCCCCGCCTTTTTAGCGCCAGAGACAAACTCAGAAGCAATCGCAAAAGGGTCCTCATCTCGCGAATCGTCCTCTGTTACGATGATCAAATCACTATATTTTCCAGCAATCTCACCCCGCTCAGCACGTGTGCTCTCATCACGCCGCCCAGCGCCGCCAAACAGGGAAATAACCCGCCCCTCCGGATGCGGACAAACGCTCGAAAACACCTTCAAAAACGCATCCGGTGTATGCGCAAAGTCCACGATTACCTCAAAATCTTGGCCTAAACTTAGCCGATTCATCCGCCCCTCGACCTCAGACAGCGCCAAAATCCCTTTCTCAATCTGGCCCGGCGTCAGACCCAAAATCTGCCCGACGGACACCGCCGCCAGGGAATTATAGACATTAAACTCGCCCGGAATCTGCGTAGAAATCGAAAGCTTCCCATCCACTTTCACAACCTTAGAGTCGACCACATTTATATCATCGCACACATATTTCACGCCCGAAGCCCCAAGTTTAACAGAGGTCGCCCGCTCATCCGCCTTGTTTTTAATACCATAGGTCACATAAACCGACGACGAAGGCAAAGCCGAAATAAACGCGTCCGCAGACGGATCATCCACATTCACAACCCCAAATCGTGCTCTAGAAAACAGCTTCGTCTTCGCCTTAACGTACCGAGAAAAAGTCTTGTGATAATCCAGGTGCTCATGCGTCACGTTCGTCATCACGGCAACCTCAATCGGAATCCCGAGGATCCTAAACTGCGCCAAAGCGTGCGAAGTCACCTCTAAAACTAAGAACTCTGCGCCAAGGTCGGCAATCTTCGTGATTCTCCGATTCAGCGTCATCGCGTCGACCGTCGTCATATGCTCAATCTGCTTTTCAAGCTCATCTTCAGAAAATCCACCCCAAGCCACTGTAGTCATCAGACCAGTCTTATGCCCGGCAAAATTCAACATCTTCCAAATCATAAACGAAGTCGTCGTCTTGCCGTTCGTCCCTGTTACGCCGATGATCCGAAGTCGCCGACCAGGAAACTTATAGCGAACACCCGCCGCCGCCGACTGTGCCAAATGATACGGCAAAACCGCCTGATTATAACCTGGAATATCTTTAAAACTCATACCCCCATTATATCACAAAAGAGAAATTAGCACTCTCGCCTTGACAGTGCTAATTCGCAGTGCTACAATAGGGGTAAAGGAGGATATTATGGCAATAAAACCCTTAAAAGACCGCATTGTTGCGCTAAAAGAAGAACCAAAGACTAAAACCGCCTCTGGCATCCTGCTCGGCGAAGCCAAAGAGGCCCCAGCTTACGCCGTCGTTGAAAGCGTCGGCGAAGAGGTAAAATCCGTCAAAAAAGGCGACAAAATCGTCTATAAAGAATACTCAACCACTAATCTCAAAATTGACGGCAAAGATTATATTATCGTTGATGAAAAAGATGTCCTAGCGACAGTTTAACAGAGAAAGGAACCCAGGAAAATGGCAAAGAAAATCTTCTACGAACAAGAAGCCCGCGAAAAGATCCTAAGCGGCGCAAAGAAATTACACGACGCAGTTAAGGTAACCTATGGTCCTAAGGGCCAGAATGTCGTCATTGAAAAATCCTACGGTGCACCGACGATTACCCACGACGGCGTAACCGTCGCCGAAGCCGTTGAGCTAGAGAATGACGACGAGAAGCTCGGCGAACAAATCGGTGCGAAACTGATTAAGACCGCCGCCCAGAAGTTGAACAAAGCCGCCGGCGATGGCACCACCACCGTCACGGTCCTAACTTACAACATCTTAAACGAGGCGAATAAGCTTATTGCCGCCGGGATTAACCCGATGGAACTCCGAAAGGGAATCGAAAAAGCCGGTAAAGAGGTTGTAAAGGCCATCGACAAACAAGCCGAAAAAATTGAAGGCGACGACAAAAAGGTTGCCGAAGTTGCCACCATCTCCGCTGGCGACGAAAAAATCGGCAAATTAATCGCCGATGTTATCTCCAAAATCGGCAAAGACGGCGTCGTTACCGTTGAAGCTGGCCAAGGCCTCGAAATGGAGCAGGAAATTGTTGAAGGCTACAGCTACGACAAGGGTTACAGCTCTCCGTTCTTCATCACCGACACGAACCGCCAGGAAGCCATCTCCGAAAAACCCGCCATTCTTATTACCGACAAAAAGGTCAGCTCTAGTAGCGAAATCTTGCCGCTCCTAGAACAATGCGCCCAAGCCGGCAAGAAAGATCTTGTCATCATCGCCGAAGAAGTCAGCGGCGAAGCCTTGAGCCTGCTCGTCCTAAACAAACTAAAAGGTGCCTTTAACGCCATCGTCCTGAAGGCTCCTGCTTTCGGCGACCGTCGCAAAGAAATCATGGAAGACATCGCGATTTTGACCGACGCTACTGTTGTTTCCGAAGACAAAGGCTTAAAGCTTGAAGAAGCTGGCCTCGAAGTCTTAGGCTCTGCCGCCAAAGTCCTCGCGACCAGAGATGAAACCACGATCATCAAAGGCGCCGGCGACAAAAAAGCCGTCGCCGCTAGGACCGAGTTAATCAAGTCCCAAGCCAGCCTCGCAACCTCAGATTACGAGCGTGGCGAATTTGAAAAGCGTGCCGCGGCTCTAGAAGGGAAAGTCGCCGTAATTAAAGTCGGCGGCGCAACCGAAACTGAAATTGACGAGAAGAAGTTCCGCGTTGATGACGCAGTTGCCGCGACAAAAGCTGCTCTCTCCGAAGGTATCGTTACCGGCGGTGGCGTCACTCTCCTAAATATCGAGAAGACCATCAAGCCCGACACCGACGGTGCGAAAATCGTAAAAAACGCCCTTAAAGCTCCGTTTATCACAATCATGGAAAATGCCGGTCTTAACGCCCAGGCTCTCCTCGCCGAAGTTGAAAGCGCCAAAGACGGCCAGGGGATTAACGTCATGGAGCCAGAAAAAGGCCTCCAGGATTTGAAGAAAGCCGGCGTCATTGACCCTGCCAAGGTTACGCGCGAAGCCGTCCAAAACGCGATCAGCATCGCCGCCACGGCCATCACCATGGGCGCCCTCATCTGCGACATCCCTGAAAAAGCCGACGCCCAACCAGCTGCCGACATGGGCATGTACTAAAGAGCAGAGATTGTTTTTGCAAAACATGTGCCGAACCCAATAAAAAATTGGCGTTTCAGGCTGAAAACAAGCGCACGAGCGAAGCGAGTTGCCGTAGCTTGTTTTCGGCCGCTAAGAAACGTCAATTTTTTATTAGGCGTGAGAACCGTTTTGCGAAAGTAGTCTCTGCTCTTTACAGCGTGTCAATCATCTGAACGAGCTTCAACAAGCTCTCAGCCTTAACCTTCTCATCCTCAATCGACTTTGCCGCCTCAAAGGCCTTCTCAACGATGGATTTATCCTTAGTGTTCTCGATAACCTCAGTATAAATATCGAATTTCTCTTGAGACGAAAGATTAACTTTGTCCATAAGCGGTACTAACTCCTGGAGCGCCGACTCCCTTACTTTTGCTAAATCACCACCCACAGAAGCCGGCTTAACCTCTGCCGCGGCCGGAGCGGACGATTTCGCAGTGAAGTCTGGAATCGGAGCAACATCCGAAGACGTATCAGCCGAGGCTGGAGCCGAGGCCGGAGCCGAAGCAGTTGGCATTTCTGGCACACCCGCACCCGCAGTTGGCGGAACCGGTGGCACACCCATCTGCCCCTTAATCTGTGTTTCTAAATCCGAAGATCCCCCGGTGATCTCATCGATCGCCTTCTGCAAATCGTTCGTATTACTTTGACCATTCATTATATGACCCACCTTTACAATTAATTTATATTATTTCAAACCATTATAGCATAAGCTTTTTAAATACGCAAGAATTTAATCAACTTATCTATAAAATCTAGTTTGACCTGTTCCATCGGCAGACGCGCCCCAAATGCATCTACAATTTCCTCGCCCTGATTCTCTGGGAAATATACCGTGATCCGTCCTGAAAAACGCTTCCTCGGCGTCAAAACAATCGCAAAGTGCTCGCCAGACTGCAAAACTCCGAACGACTTATAATCTTTGTATTCATAAAGTCGCGTACCCTCCGAAAGCCCTTTGTCCGACAGGGAATATCGCAAAACCCGCGGCGGACGCACTGTATAAACAATCAGCGCAAACACCGAGACCACAATCAGGATCGCAAAACTCCACCACCCGAGCCAAACCGCCCCTGCGGCCAAAACCAAGCCGATAAACACCAGCCCTACATACCAGCCAGCGTTTTTACTCGTCTGGACGTATTCTTGCGCTTCCCAGGATATCTCACCATTCTTATTCATTTACTACCACCGTAAAGACTACTGTATTTGAATATGTACCGAACGCTACCCCTGTCGTATTTACTTTAACTCCAAAAGTTACCTCGTTGTCTTCGTAAGCCGCCGGATTCTGGCTAGTAGTCGTCTGAGACCCCGTCGCGATCGCTACCGCACTCCCGTTCGCTGGCACCTTAGAAAAATTAGTCGCGTCTATAGAATAGCCCCAAGAGTTCATCGGCATAGTGGCGGCAGTTACGTTATCGGTCGTCGTCCCCGGAATTATCTTCGAGGAATCCGTAACTTCTTCCAAATCAGTCGAAGCGCCTTCCATCTCCAGCATCAATTTATATCCAGGAGCCGAGTTCGTACTCACTCTCGCAAACAGATTATTTGTATGCAGAGCTCCGTTAGGCGTAACCTCAATCGTCAGTTCATCAATCTCGCTCGTCGCTACTTGAGTCGGCAGAATCGACAGGGCCAAGGTCGGATTCAGAGTTACATTCATTGTCGAAGAGCTACTCGGCGCCGCATAAGAAGTCGCAGAAGCCAACAAGGCCGCAAAAACAACTGCCCCAGTCCCCCCAATTAAACCTGTTTTTGCTTTCACGACTCTAAAAACCTCCGATTACACTTATGATTATTATACTGAAACTTTTCTAGAAAATCAAGCCATTTTATGCTAAAATATAAACATTGGAGGGATACCCAAGTGGCTGAAGGGGACGGTTTGCTAAATCGTTAGTCTGGGGAAACCTGGAGCGGGAGTTCGAATCTCCCTCCCTCCGCCAGAATTTAAAAAGTATGGTATAATAATATTATGAAAAAGACTTTTAAAACTTTAGCTCAGATTTCTACCGGAGTTGCTTCCGTTCTTACCTTACTGGCTGGTCGCGCTATGGTCGCCGCTGCTAATTTTGGCTCTTCCGACAATCCCGCCCAAGAAGGCGCCGGAGCCGCTAAGGCTGACGGTATGCCGACCGAACTTTTAGGCGATACCGGCGTCTTTACTAGAATTACTAATACTGTCCTCTACGCTGTCGGTATTATCTCTGTTATTATGTTGATTTATGGCGGTCTTCGCTATGTCCTTTCCGGCGGCGACAACAAAAAAGTTACCGACGCGAAGAATACGATTCTCTATGCGATTATCGGCCTGATTATCTCGATTCTGTCTTACGCAATCGTCAACTTCGTCATCAACGCCGTTACCGGCGGCCAAGGCCAAACTGTCCAAGGCTAATCGTTAAGTCCGACACAAACCACGGCGCCAAACACTCTTTTGGCGCCATTTTTCTGCAAAATCTCCCGCGCCGCCTCTAAAGACGCGCCTGTTGTAGAAATGTCATCAATCAACAAATAGGTTTTGTCCTTGGCGCCCTTTAAAAACCTTGCTGCATCCGGCTTTAGCTCATACGCAGTCTTCGCCTGCTTTTTACGCATCTCCGCATTCGATCCAACCTGGACCGCCTTATTCACCCGCGTAAGCAGGGAACGACACTCCCATCCTCGCCGTTTTGCCAAAACTTTTGCCAACCGCAGAGTATGATCAAAACCTCGCTCCCGAATATGCTTAACAATCGTCGGTAATGGCACAACCACGACCTCGCCCGCCAAATCAACTTTCGCCGAGGCATCCTTATCTGTCAGTTCTCCAATCGCTCGCTCCATCAAATCCGCCAAAACCGGCGCAGTCCGCCGAATAGACTTATATTTATATTCCTCCGTCAGTCGCATTAACGCGCCTTCTCTCCGCCCCACCGCCATGATCCACCCATCTCGCATTTCCGGCTGAATGATGTATTTTTTACAACGCTCACATAAAAGCTCTCCCAAGTGTCCACAACCCCTACAGGTATACGGCATGATCAAGTCTAAAATGCTTATTCTTGTTGTAATTTTTACATCAAAAGCCATAATATTCTTGATTTTATCACAAAACTCCATTATAATAAAGCTTAATAACTATAAGTGGAGGTATTTCAAGCAATGGCTCGTACAAATAACGAAGACATGCTGATGGAAGACGAATTAGCTGCTGCTTTCTTGGACGAAAGCGCTGCTGCTGCTCCTGAAGCCGAAGAAGAAGCTATTGAAGCTCCTTTGGATACAGAAGTAGCACCATCAGAAGATGATGGGTGGGAAAGTACTGACGATTTCCCTGGACAGCTCGCTGTAGATGTCTATGAAACCGCCGATAAACTAGTCGTGAAGGCTCGCACCGCCGGGATTTCCAAATCCGATCTCGACGTCAGCATTAGCGATAGTATCCTTACTATTTCTGGTGTTCTCTCGGGTGGCGAAGATGAGCACACCACTCGTTGGCATATTCAGGAATGCTATTGGGGCGAATTCTCTCGCGCCATCGCTCTGCCTGTTGCCGTCAAAGAAGACGAGAATAGCGTCAAAGCTGAACTCAAGGACGGTGTTTTGACCATTACCTTTGAAAAAGAGAAGGTCGAAGCCCCAACAAAAATCCAAGTTCAATAACTTTTCACCTAGAAATAAAAGATTCCGCAGCTTATAAAGTTGCGGAATCTTTTCTATTGCTGGCTGATGCTTCTATAGTTTTCCTTCGGCCTTGTCCTCAGATCCCTCTAGGGCGATAGTCTCGCCAGCCGCAGAAGTATCGTTGCCAAAGACATTACCAAGTACGAAGTTGACAATTGCAAACGCGAGAAGCGCTATAACTAAACCAATAATGCCGTACAGGATCGTGTCTTTGCCTTTTTTGACATTCGCCGGGTTGCCCTGCGAAGTTGTATAGAAGAACCCCCCAAAGATAATCATTACAACCGCTGCTACGCCAATCACGCCAAGCGCAACATTAATAATAATTTTCGCCCGGCCCATCAGAGAGTCCTCGCCCTTAGTCTCCTCAACATTACATTCCGCCAAGTTCTTCACATCATCGCCTTCGCGCGCAGTACCGCTCGGGCACTCCACCGCCAAAGCCGGCTGATTTACCGCCAAGATACCAAATACCGAAGCCGCCATCATCATAAGTCCAGCTATCAACATTTTCGCTTTCCGCATTTATTTTTCCTTTCTTATTACTTACCTAAATTATACCATAATGAGAGGGAACCAACAAAAAGCCCCCTTAGGGGGCTTTTTTAAAATCGCATCTATGAATTAAAGACGTTCCCGAGCACGAAGTTTACAATCGCAAACGCGAGAAGCGCTACAACCAAACCGATAATACCGTAGAGAATCGTATCTTTAGCTTTCTTTACCTTAGCCGCATCGCCAGAAGAAGTCGTGTACTGGACGCCACCAAGGATGATCATTACGACCGCAATAAGACCGATTACGCCAAGCGCAACGTTGATAATAGTAGTGATTGTAGTCATCAAATCTCGATCACCACCGTTATCGGCGGTTCCAACTGTGTCGATGTAGTTTTTTCCCGTACCAGTGCTCGTAGCCGCCAAAGTTCTAATAGCTTCAAACATTTATTTTTCCTTTCTTAAATTGTTACTTAAATTATAGCACAACTTTTTTCTTACGCAAGTCCTAAAACAGAAAAACCTTAGCTAATCTCCCCGACCACAAAATTCACAATCGCAAAGGCCAACAAAACTACGACTAGCCCTACGATCGAATACGCAATAATATTCTTCGCCTGCGCCATTTTATCTGGCCGCCCCGCCGAAATCACATACTTCGCGCCCCCGTAAATTAACATTCCAACCGCAATTACCGCCGAAAGCCCAATCACCACATCAATAATTCCGATCGCTACGCCGCCGGCTGTCCGCTCCTCTTCGCAGCCCAACGCCGCACGCTGAGCCTCCGCGTCATCATCGTCATCATCAATCATATCACAAGCTTCCTGATTAAACGCATTCTCAGCATAAACTCGGCCCGGCGTCAAAGCCGCTCCTCCGGCCATCACAAACATCAATAGTGCTAAAATCGCTATCTTAATTCTCTTCATCATTTCGCCTCCGTTATCGCTTGAGTCACAAAGAAAGTAATCGCCGCCGCAAGCAGTACAATAATCAGCCCGACTACCGCAAAAGCAATCGTATTTTTCGCCTTGGTCAGCTTACCCGAGTCGCCATTCGCTGTCATATACTGAATCCCCCCGTAGATAATAAACGCCACCGCCACAATCCCCACAAACGCATAAACTGTGTTCAAAATATTCGTAACATTTGCTTGTCCAAAATCGTGGTTCGGCAACTTATCAATTGCTTCTCGTACGCCTTCCTCGCTCGCCGCGGCAAAAAAATTCATCTTTCTCCTTCCTAGCTCGTCAGAGCTCCTACGATTAGATTCATAATCACACTAGCCAACATCGCAATCGCCGTCCCAATCACCGCCGCCATCAGAGTCTTCTTACCCTTAGCCGCCTTACCTGGATCGCCGCTCGACATGATATACAGATACCCACCATAGATAATAAACCCGAGCGATAAGTACCCCACCGCCAGGGAAAGATCCGCCAAAATATTCAAGATTATCTTAATCACAAACGTGGGAATCTCGTCGCTGTTTTTCGGACTTTTAACCTCGCATCTTCCATTCTTCTTCTCAGTCAACCCTCGGTACCAAGGCGCAAACCCCAAAAACCCCTTATCGCACTCCTCGTTACTATCAGAATTGGCGCTTTCCGCCGCCCTTACTTCCGCCGGCGCAATCGCCGCCGTAAACAGGGAAAAACTCGCCAAAATCGTTGCCAAAAAGACTAAAATTCGTTTCATATATCTTTATTCTATCACACGCCAAAAAACCACGCAAGAAATCAAGTGCCCTACCTCTTGACTTTTAAGCTTAAGTGTGCTATAATTAAAGGGTAAATAGTGATTTGGTGTTATGAAGCTAAAATCTAGACTCCAGAAATGGCTGGTTCTCCCTGTTGTGGGGCTGATTCTTGTACTCGCAAATATCCTCACCCCTGCTGCATCCGTCCATGCTGAGCCTGAAAAACAAAGCACAAGCGAAACAGAGGTTAAAACTGACGAAGAAAAGACCGAAAAAAGCACCAAAAAGACTAAAAAAGCCAAAAACGAGAACACTGAAGAAGAAAAAAGTCAAGAAGAAAACGCCGCTGGGGGTACCGAGAGTACGGAAAATACCAAAACCGCCGAAAATACCGAAAAAGACGAAAACACCTGTTACGACCAGGTTGAAGGCATTGGCTGGCTCGTCTGTCCGACTACCGGTGTTTTTGCTAAAGCTATTGACTCCATCTACGGCATCATCGAAGGTATTCTCACTATCCAACCTCTAACCGCCAGCAACGACTCGCCAATTTACACCGTTTGGCAATATGCCCGCGACATCACTAACATCATTTTTGTCATTTTATTGCTCGTGGTCATCTGGTCTCAACTAACCGGCATCGGTATCACTAACTACGGCATCAAAAAAGTTCTCCCGCGTCTAATTATCACCGCCGTCTTAGTCAACCTCTCCTTCATTATCTGCGCCCTCGCCGTTGACGCCTCCAACATTCTCGGTGTCTCTATTAAGGGCTTCTTCACTAATGTCCAAGAGAGTGCAATGGCTAACGCCAACATCTCTGGCGGCATCAGTTGGACCGATCTCGTTGGTGGTCTGCTTACCGGCGGCGCCGTCGCCGGCTTAGCCATCGGCGCCACTGGCGGGCTCGGCGCCTTCCTCTGGATGCTTATCGGCGCAGTCATCGCCGCGCTCCTCGCCGTCTTCACCGGCCTCGTAACCATCGCCTTGCGCCAAGCCGTCGTCTTCATGCTCGTCATGATCGCCCCGCTCGCTTTTGTCGCCTACCTCTTACCAAACACCGAAAAATGGTTCAAAAAGTGGAAAGATATTCTCTTCTCCATGCTCATTTTTTACCCAATGTTCAGCCTCCTCTTTGGCGCCGCCCAACTTGCCGGTATGGCGCTTATTACCTCAGCCAACGGCAACACTTTCTGGACTATTCTTGGCATGGCCGTCCAAGTCGTCCCGCTTTTCCTCTCGGTCTCTCTGATGAAAATGTCCGGCACCGTACTCGGCACCGTCAGCAACAAACTCAGCGGCCTCGCCGCTAAGCCTACCGCCGCCGCCAAAAACTGGTCAGCCGGCAATCGTGCCCAGCATCAAGCCCGTGCCCAACGCCTCGCTCTAGAAGGAAAGAGCAAAAGCGCTGCGGCCAACGTCCGCGCCGCACTCGCTCGCCGCAAAGCAGTCCGCGAAGCCAGTACCGCCAAAAACCAAGAAACTGCCCAGTCTCTGTTAAACGAGCATCTTGATGCTCGCGCCGTGGGTAAACGCATCATCGGCTACCGCGAAAACGGCGCGCCAATCTACTCCTCAAGGGTCGAACCAAATCATTATATGCGCGATATTTACGCTAACAAGCAGGCCAAGCTCCGTAGCGACGCTGCCCACCTTGCTTCTGATAACGCTTTGAACGCTCTTGGCGACTACATGAAGAGCAATCGAATTAACGATCTCGATCTCAGTCGTCGAGCTAACCAGCAAGGTCAAAACTATATCGATTTCCGTACCGAAACTTCTGCCGCCCGCCGTAACGCTCGCGCCGATGAACGCTTCTACTTTGAGCAAGTGCGTAAAGCAGCTGAGCGTAACGAAGAAGATGGCTCGCTCAAGGATGCTAAGGCCTACAAACGCTTGGTCGAGGGCGGTGCTGGTTATGACATCTTTAGCGAAGACGCCGCCGTCCGCGACAACGCCACTGCTTCCGTAGTCGCCGATGCTTACACTGCCTATGAAAAGGAGCGCAAAATCTCTACTGAAAATTACGGCACTTACTACTCCAAAATGGTCACCAAAGAAGTTCTTAGAAACTACAAAGAAATGCTTCGTGCCGGCAACATCGACGGTATCACCGCCGCCCAAAACACTTTGGCCTTCCGTGGCGATTACGATAAAATCTCGCAATACCTCACCGCCTATATGGACCACTCCGCTTTCTTTGACGACGAAGGCAACAGTATTGACTTTACCGATCTTGCCAACGACCAATATGTCGAACTTGGTAGTGACTTCGCCAATGTTCTTGCTAGTAACCTCATGAGCATGAAGGACGCCGCCCCGGCTCTTGGGCGCCTCGGTAAAGCTATTAATATGCAAACCTGGCAGCAAACTATCGGCAAGCGTGACGCTGGCGACCTGGCTAAATACTACACTATGCAAGAATACATTACCGGTAAAGACTTAAATGGCGGGAAACATGGCAAGACCATGCTTAAAGAACTCCTTAAAGGTACCAGTATCCGGAACATTGATCGTACCAGCTTTAGTGTCATCGAAGGCTTGCTGAAAAATTACTATCCTGACCCAGCAGAATACCAAGCCGCCCGCGATGAAACCCTGAAAGGCTTCTTGCCACAGGTTGTTTCTGCCTTGCCTGGTATGGAAACCGACGGCGAGCAAATCCTCAACACCTTGAAATTTATGACCAACCTCCATTATCGCGATGGTCGCTGGACTGACCGAGATGAGAACGGCAACAAAGACACCGTCGGCAACGTTAAGATGGCTCAAGAATACCTTGGAGCCCTTACCGCAAACGACCTTATCAGCATGAAGACTAACGCCTTCCACGCAGTTGCGGCAACATTCGCCTTTGAACGCGGCGAAAGCGTCTATGATGCAAACGGCAACTTTGCCCCATCCGAAAAGGTCTTCGAAGATATGCGCAAAGCTATCAAACCAGACACCTTTGCCGCTACTCAAAATGCCATTACGCTCGGTACCGCCAACGGTATTAAGAACTCTGTCATCAAAGCTTTCGGCTTTAAGACCCCGGGTCCAAAAAACCCTTAAAATCTCTTGCGAAAACCTAGCCACTTATGGTAAAATTATATTGTAATGGCTCAGTATAAAGTCCCTCAAGACGTTGAGGCAGATGACAAATTACTCGGCCCATTTACCTTTAGGCAGTTTATTTACCTTATGGTAACGGGTGGGGCTATCGCGCTGGCAATAGCATTGTTTCAAATTTTTCCTCTGCTGATTCTCATCCCCGCGCCAGTCGCTATCTTTTTTGCTATCCTCGCTCTACCGCTAAAAAAAGATCAACCAATGGAAACTTATCTTGCCGCTATCGTGTCTTATCATCTAAAACCCAAAAAACGTCTCTGGAATCCTGGCCAGCGTGAAAGCACTATCATGATTACCGCTCCAAAAAAAGTAGAAAATCCTAGAAAGCGCGACATTACCGGTGAAGAGGCCAGTACTCGTCTATCCTTTCTCGCTAATGTCATCGACACTGAAGGCTACGCTATCCGTGACAACATTAACACTCCGCTAAACGCCGAGTTTATCGCCAACAATGCTGATACTCCGGATATGTTCGATAATTATTCTTCGGCCAATCTAAATTCCATGATTAACCGCGAGCAAAACGCCCGTCGCGCCGCTATTGTTGAGCAAATGCGCACCGCAATTAACAATGCCGACCAAGCCTTGACAGCCCAACCAGCCACTGTCGATTCCTATGCCGGCGTCGCCGCTTCACAACTTGACACCGCCACCGCCGCCGCTAAGCCACTAGGCTACGTCGATCCTTTAAAGTCTTCTGTCGTCGTCCGTCCGAACGGTCTTGAAAACCAAAGCATAAAATCTCCGGAAACCAAGGCTAAAATGGACGCCCTCGCCCATAATAAAGATTTCTCCGTCGAGACCATCGCCAAAGAAGCCAACCGCATCGAAAAGAAAGCCGAAAAAGAGAAGGAAGTTTTTGTATCACTACATTAAGGAGTAAATTATGAACCCACAACAGCCATTACCACAACAGCCATTATCCCAACCACAGATGCCGCCACGACCGGCACCTGCTCCAATCGCGCCGCAGCCTGTACCGCAGCCAACTCCAACTCCAACTCCAACTCCAACACCAGCCCCAACACCACAACCTGCACCACAACCGGCTCCTGCTCCAACACCAATCCCAGCAGCACCGGCCCCGCAGCCTACGCCGGCCCCACAACCTATCCCAGGCCAACCTCCTGTCGCTGAGCAACCGACTCCAAAAGTCCCCCAAAATATTACTCCAGACCTCCCGACTAGTACCCAGTCCACGCTCTTGATTTCCGAACTTCGCGACGGTCTTGTAATTATGAAAGACGGGTCCTTCCGCGCTGTTATCGCTTGCCAATCCATCAACTTCGACCTTATGTCCGAAGGCGAGCGCGAAGGCGTTGAATATTCCTATCAAGGTTTTATTAACTCCCTCAACTTTACTACTCAGATTCTGGTCCGCTCCCAGCGCGTCGATATCGGCCCTTATCTCCAGCGTCTGACCGATATTCGTCGTAATAATGAAAACATGCTTCTCGGCGTTTTAATGGACGATTACATTAACTTTATTGATGTTTTGTCCCAAGAAGCAAATATTATGGACAAATCCTTCTTCATCGTTATCCCGTATTATCCAAACGCCGATGCTGAGAAAGCTATTCAACAAGTTAAAGGGCTCTTTGGCAATAGTAAAAATAAAACTCCTGAAGTGACTAAAATTGACCGCGCAACTTATGATAAAGCAATTACCGAAATTAACAACCGCGTTGAAACTGTTACCGCCGGCTTATTCCAAATGGGTATCCATTCCGTCCGTTTAAACACTAAAGAATTGGCTGCTCTTTATTATAACTTCAACAACCCAGATACTGCCGTCCGAGAGCCGCTCGTCGATTTCAACAAGATTGCTACCACTTACGTAAGAAAGGGAGAAGGAGAACCACAAAATGGCCAAGAAAATTAAGCAACCACAACTTACCCAGCAACAGCTCGAAGAACAAGAAATCCAGCGCGCCTTTGAGCAGGGTATTACCACTCTTCGCGACCTAATTTCCCCTTCCAGTATCGAAATTCATGCCGACCATTTCCGTCTTGGCACAAAATACGGTCGCACTCTTTATGTCTATGGCTATCCTCGCTCCCTCTATACCGGCTGGCTTTCACCTCTGATCAACATCGACGAGGTACTTGACCTCTCTATGTATATTTACCCAGTCGACACAACCGTTGTTATGAAGAACCTTCAGAAAAAAGTTACTCAGCTCGAAGCCTCTATCGCTGTAAACTCTGAAAAAGGCCGTATTCGCGACCCAGAACTTGAAGCCGCTATCGGCGACGCTGAGGAACTTCGCGACCAACTCCAACTCGGTGTCGAAAAATTTTTCCGCTTCGGCCTTTATGTTACTCTTTGGGCAGACAGCCTCGATGAACTAAACTTCGTCCAAAAGAAAATCGAAACAATTTTCGGCCAGCAAATGGTCTTCTCTAAAGTCGCCAGCTCCCAGCAAGAGCAGGGAATGAACTCGGTCATGCCAATGTGTACCGACCAACTCCAAATTCGCCGCAATATGAATACTGGCGCGATCTCCACTTCTTTCCCATTCACTTCCGCCGACTTAACTCAAGAAAAAGGTATCCTTTACGGCGTCAATATGCACAACAACGGCCTGGTTATTTTCGATCGCTTCTCCCTAGAAAATGCCAACATGGTCGTCTTCGCGAAGTCTGGTGCTGGTAAATCCTTCACGGTTAAACTCGAGGCTTTGCGTTCTATGATGGTTGGCTCCGAGATTATTATTATCGACCCTGAAAATGAATATCAAAAACTTTCCGACGCGGTCGGCGGCTCTTATATCCGCCTCAGCCTCAACTCAGACGTCCGCATTAACCCATTCGATTTGCCAAAAGTCGTTGATGCTGAAGATGCCAACGACGCCTTGCGCGCCAATCTCGTTACCTTGCATGGCCTATTCCGCCTCATGCTCGGTGGTAACCAAGTTTCTGCAGACGGTAACGTCCAGCAGGTCCTGACCGCTAACGAAGAGGCCGATCTCGACCAGGCTTTGATCGATACTTACGCTCGCGCCGGTATTACTTCTGATCCACTAACCCACCAGTCCACTCCGCCGACCATCGCGAATCTCTATGATACGCTCCTCCATATGGGTGGCTCTGGACCACAACTCGCTCAGCGTCTTCGTAAATATACGACTGGTACCTTCGCAGGTATCTTCTCGCAACAATCCAACGTCGATATTAACAACCAAATGGTAGTCTTTAACATTCGCGATCTTGAAGATGAGCTTCGCCCGGTCGCCATGTATATCGTACTTTCCCATATTTGGAACGTCGTTCGCGCTCAGAAAAAACAACGCCTGCTAATCGTTGATGAGGCCTGGCAACTTATGAAATACGACGACTCAGCAAACTTCCTCTTCTCACTCGCCAAACGCGCTCGTAAATATTACCTCGGGCTAACTACTATTACCCAGGATGTTGAAGACTTTATGAGCTCAAAAATGGGCCGCGCCATCGTCGCAAACTCCTCTATGCAGTTACTTTTAAAGCAGTCTTCCGCCGCAGTCGATGTCTTGTCTGATGTCTTTAAATTAACTGAGGAGGAGAAAAAGCGTCTTTCTAACTTCCCAGTTGGGCAAGGTCTCTTCTTCGCTGGCCAAAACCATGTCCATATCCAAATCATCGCCTCTGATACTGAAGAGAACCTGATTACTACCAACCCTACTGACAACAAGCAATAAAAATGTTATAATATCTCTGTATGGCAAAGAGTTCTTACAAGAGGTCAGTAGAAGATAGCATCACGCCAGATTTTGTATCGCGCAACGAAGATCGCGAATCGGCTCGCGATGTATTAAAAAATCGCGAAACCGCCAGTCTCTCCTCGCTATCCACTGCTTCCGCGAAAACTCGCGAGTCAGCTCCAAAATCTCTTTACACCGGCTCCGGCAGTGGCGGCAAATTTAAAAAACTAAAGCCCGACAAAAAACGCGGACCATTCAAGAAAAAAATCCCGGCCCTAATCTTAACTATCTTTCTCTGCGCCGCTGGCGCCGGTATTTTTAGCTCCAACTCGCTCTTAGGTCCGCATCTTTCCGCGCTTTACACCGAGGCTACCGATACCCAACACGCCTCCAGCGTTCTCCGCGCCAGGAAGCTTAAAGTCAAACAAAAATACGGTCGCGCTTCTGGTTTTTATGACAAAACTGCTGGAAAAATTTACCAGAGGCTCGGCCTTTCTCGTAACATTTTTAAGGATTACAAAGAGACCGGCGACGTCGAAGCGGATAACGATAGTTATCGCGAAACTAGGAAAGCTGTTTTCGACGGCGAAACCGACTCTAGTGTTAATACAGCTGAGGATCGCACAGTTACAGACGAAGATGGCAATACTAAGACTGAACGCGTCCCGACCGGCGAAGACGTTGATACCAAAAAAGTCGCCGGCGACACTGCTAATGCCAAAGCTAGGAGCTACATCGCCTCTATTTCCGGCAAGGTCGGCAACGTTACTAATACCGGTTGCGCCATCTTAAAAGTCGGCAGCATGGTCTCCGTTGCTGTTGCTGGCTACGAACTTTACTCATCTATAAACTACTCCATGAATAATATGGAGTCTATCAGTAAAATGATGGACGGCAAAGGCTCAGAATCTGGGATTAACGAAACCTTAAATTTCTTTTCTGAACCGAAGACCGCCACAATTACCGACCCTGATACTGGCGAAGAAATTACTACTACCGGCGCTCCGTTGGAAGCCGAAGGAAACCGTGAAATCTTAGGTGGAGTCGCGCCGAATCAGAAAAAAGCCGGGTATTTCTCGCTGGAACGCCTACTCAGTTCAGCCATCGGCGCCGCCGCCTTTACCGGCGCAACTTTCCGGACCTGCAACATGATTCGCGCCACTAACGCCATCGTTTCTATGGTCGCTTTAGCCACGCCTGGCGGAGGTCTAATCCGCTCTGCCGTAGGAATGCTCCTCGACACCGTCATTGGTGCTGGCGCCGAAATTGCCATTACTGGCGTTCTCGCCTTTATGATTCCTCATGTCGCCAAAGCGTTATTTACTAACACCTTCGAAGGAACAGCCGGGGTTCCGGCTGGCGAAACCGTCGTCCGCGGCATTTCTGCCGCCAATACTCGCGTCGGTCGTTCCGGATCTGGACAATCACCATCCTCGGCCGAAGCTGCCCTAGCTTATAATCGCGCCAACGAAGAAGTTATCGCCATGGAGGCTGCCGAAGATCGCAAAAATCGCAGCCCATTCGACTTAAGTTCGAAAAATACTTTCCTTGGCTCTCTAGCACGCAAATTTATGGTTCTGAACTATAGTTCCGGACTTTCTGGCGTGCTCAACACTTTTAGCAATATCGCCAAAAACTCTCTCCCTCGTACTCTCGCTACTGGCGAAGGCGAAACCTATATGACTACTTTCGGTGAAAACTGTCCAAACCTCGAAGAAATCGGCGCAAAAGGCGACATTTATTGTAATCCAATCACCACGACCGACCTCTCGACTATCGATATCACTGAAGATGACGCGACTTACCGCTCCGTTATCGATCCAAATATCGAAAAGGACTCCAACGGCAAAGAGAAAGTCAAAGACGGGTCCGAACTCGCTAAATATATTATGTTCTGCACCGAACGCGACTCGCCGTTTGGCGTTCAAGATGCCAATATCGCAAACGCGCTCGAAACCTCCTTTGGCTCGGTAGTAGACAATTTACCGTTCATCGGTGACGTTGTTGACATCGTAAACTCCGTGGAGGCCGAAGGCGGCTCCGGCTGGGTCGACGGCAGCTGGTGTGTCAATTCTACAAAGAATGAGCGCTGGGATCAAGAGATGAAGTATTACCAACGCTATATTGAAGATAATCGCATTGTTTCTCGCGAAGAGGGAAGCGAGGACCCGGTTACCTCCTTCAAAGATCATTACTACGAAGAAAATCCACTTGATAATTCCCGCGCCGGTTATATCGCTCGTATCTCTGGGCTTTCTAAATCTGAAGCTGAAGAAACCATCGCCCTCATCGACTATTACGACTTCCTCGAAAACTACGACCCATCCATCGCCTACGCCTTCGGCGAGCCAAAAGAAGATGAGGAGACATTCTTTGATTTAGATAATAATATTGGTAATGTATATATTATAAATACTGAATATCTTTACGAGAAAAGAAGATTGGAGGCTACGGCATGAAGCGCCTAGCCCTCATCCTCCTCGCCGCCCTTCTCGCCGCCACCCCCGTCTTCGCTGCCGAAGAAAACGGCTACATCCTTGATAAATCTACCATGAGTAAATATGATAAAAATGGTATTTATTATTACAACCCAAATGGCGGCAGCAATTGTATCTCAGGAAGTAGCGCTGGCAAGCAAATCACGGGCGTAGGCTACGAGCGCGTTAGACAAGCCGTCGAAATCTACGGCCCTGCCGCCATGGAAGCCCAAAGAACTTTCGGTACGCCCTGGGAAGTCCTAATCGTTCAGATGCAACTAGAGTCTGGTACTGGTACTAGTGATCTAGCCCTTGCTACTAATAACTGGCTTGGCATTCGCGCCAGAAAAAACGCCCCGAACGCCTATAAAACTCCAAATAACGGCTATTTTGCTAAATTTAATAGCGTCGAAGAGAGTATCAACGCCTGGGCTGGTAAAAAAGTTCTCCGTGCTGGCTACTATGATGAGGCTTTTCAATATCTAGATCCAAATAACTATAATCTTCATGAATATCTAAACAAAGTTATCCCAATTTACGCCCCTTCCAGTGATGGTAATAACCCAACGGCCTATATCGCTAATATCGAGAAAATGATCAAAGAAATCGTCGAACCAGCCGCCAAGAAAAATGGTTTTCCGTCTTCCGCTGAACTCGCCAAACAAGAGAATATCCAACCAGGCGGCAAATATCCAATCGGCTCCGAAATTCCAGATGATATCGACATAACCGCAATTTGCGCCACTTATAGTGGCGACATCAACGCCACCGCCCTAGCATTCTCTTGGCCAGACCGAAGCCACGGACCAGACGACCCTAAGCCAGAATACCGCGAGGCCCTAAGCTCTACAGGTATTGTCGGGCTCGGCGACAGCTGCTCTGATATTGGTAAAAGTTGCGACGCTTTCGTGACGGCCGTAATGCGCGCCTCTGGCGCTGACCCAGATTTCTACTGTTGCGGCGCCGCCAATGTCTTAAATTACCTCATCAAGCAAACTAAAGCCGGCAAATATATTGAAATCGAGAACATCGGCTCCGCTGATAATCTCGAACCAGGAGACATTCGTTCTAAGTCCTCTCACGTCGAAATGTATGTCGAAGAAGACGGCGTCGGCAAAATCGCCTCCGCCTCTCACTGCGACCGTACTGGCGACCGCGGTCGGAATTATTATCCAGACTCTACATATCGTATCTTTAGGAGGGTAAAATAATGAGTAAAAAATCTAAACTTATCACTATTATAGTTGCCGCCATTTTGCTAATTTTAACAATTAGTCTCGTCGGTATTTTTGTGAATTCTAAAAAAACTGCAACCTTAGAAATCCTCGTCGCGCCAGCCAGCTCTGAAATCAAAATCGGCAACAGTACTTATAAAAACGGTACTCATTCTTTCATCCCAGGAACCTATCCTGTTGAAATTAAAAAAGACGGTTTTGATACCTACGCTGGCGAAATTACTATTAAAGAGGGTGAGGGGAACCACCTTTATCATTACTTAAACCAGTCCGATGGCAGCCTAACCTGGTATTTAAATCACAAAAACGACTCTATGATTCTAAACTCCATCGGCGATCGCGAAGCAGAAATCGAAGCTAGCAATTACGCCAAAAAAGATCCAATTCTAAAGATCACACCATATTACGATGAGAATAATAATCACTTCCAAATTGTCGCCGAAGAAAAAGATGGCGCAATAAAAGTAACCGCTAATTTAAATACTTGTACTGACGACCTAAAGGCTAAGTATATTACCGAGGTCCAAAAACATCTAGAAAAGCAGGGAATCAACCCAGCTGATTATGACATTACCTATAAAGGCCTCTGCGACGAATAAGACTTACCCTACGCTTGTTAGAATAATTTGGTTATCCTTAAAATTCGAAACTAAAGCCTCCTGGCGAGCTTCATCTAACTCAGAAAATACATCATCTAGAAGTACTAGCGGCTTTTTTCCGAGTTCCTTTTCCAACATCTCCGCCTCAATAAATTTCAGTGCGATGACTAAACTTCGAACTTCCCCCCGCGACGCACTTCCATCCGCCACAGACTTATTAAAAACAAATTCAAAACTATCTTTATGTACTCCAAAATTCGTATGCCCTAAGGCTCGATCTCGTTCAAAATCTAACGTCAGCAACTTAAGATACTTGCTCTCATCTACATCATCAATATACGATTCGTACGAAATCGAGATCTCGTCTTCATTTTTAGCAATTCCTCGATAAACCTCTGTAAGTCGCTTATTCAGCTGTTGTACCAACTCTTTTCGAGCCTTTCTAATCTCGCAACCATATTTCGCCAACATCACATCCCATGAAAATAAAGAATCTGGCGAGACGCTAGCCTCTTTTAAAAGCTCATTGCGCTGTTTTAACGCCTTGTTATATCGAGATAGCGTCGATGAAAAACCTGGCGAAAGTTGCGCTAAAAACTTATCAAAATATCCCCGCCGCGAAGCCGGAGAAGAAGAAACCAAATGTAAATCGTCTGGCAAAAACAACACTACTGGATACTTATATTTTTTGGGCAGACGTCCAAATTTTGAACATTTGACCAAAAATGTCCTATTTTGACGCTCTAAATCATACGCTACCGCCACTTTCTCTCCATCTGTAAGACCTAGTTCTATTCGGTAAAAATCCGCGCCACGCCGAACAATCTCCCGATCTACCGCTCGAAAACTCTTCCCAGTAAGCGCAATGTAAATTGCCTCTAAAATCGAAGTTTTCCCCCAGCCATTTTCTCCTAAAATCTGGGTAGTTTTATCGCCCATCTTTAAACTATAGAGTTCATGGCTTCGAAAATTCTGTAATTTTATACTCTTTATAATCATTTCAAAGAATCTTTAAAAGTCTAACGGCATAATCATATGAATATATTTATCGCTCTTCTCATTTTTAATTACCATCGGTCGAGGCCTGCCATCAATCCCTAATTTAGCTGAAAAATCAATTCTTACTTTTTCTTCTTCTAAAACATTCAGCGCATCCATCAAGAATCGCGAATCTAGTTTGATCTTACCGGATCCAGAAGCTTTTACTTTAATTTCCGACTTATTCTCGCCTACTTCATTAGCAATTGACGAAACATAAAATTTACCCGCTTTTGCATCCGCTTCAAAAGAAATTACTCTAGAAGACTCTCTCGCAAATACTGCCGCCATCTTTGTAATCCGCGTCAATTCTTCCCGATCTAACACTAGATTAATTTCCGTATCTTTCGGAATAATCTGTCGATAATCTGGGAAAGTTGCATCAATTAACTTAGAAGTGATCTCGATTTCACCCATTCTAAATCGGACCTGATTTTCCTCAAATACCATTTCTATTTCCGAGATGTCCTCTGAAATAGAGCGCAAAACTTCTTGTAAGGCCGAAGACGGTACAATTGCCTGAACTTCGCTTTCTACTTTCGAAATAAATTCCTTTTCCGCAAATCGATAACTGTCCGTCGCCGCAATATATAATTTACCTTCATATGTGTTAAAATACACACCTGTAAAAGCCGGCATCGTAGTATCGGTCCCCGTAGTTACAATCACTTCCGAGATACTTGATTTAAACTCATCCGCCCCAATCTTATATTTCACAGTTTTATTTTCATCAATCTCCGGCAATTCTGGAAAATCTGCAGCATCTGCCCCATTGATTTTCGAAGAATAATTACCGGCCAAAACTTCTATCTTAGTACCATTGGTCTTTAAAATTACTTTCTCATCTCTCGGTAAATTATTCACAAGTTCTGTCAGAAGTCTTGCTGGTACTGTAATTACTCCGTCTGTCGCTTTTGTCACTGGTACAAAATCTACAATTGCCATATCAAGATTTGTAGTAACGAGAGAAACTTTTTTTCCTTCAGACCTAATCAAAACATTACTTAAGATCGGTAGAGTAGGACGTGCAGCCGCGACTTTTGAAACAATATTTAAAGCTCGTGATAATTTTTCTTGTGTAAATTCAATTTCCATTTTTTCGTCCTCCTTTATAATTTATTAATAATTTAGTAGTAATAGTAAGTTATGTGGAAAATGTGCAAAACCCTCCCAAAAACAGATTAAAAACGGAAAAAATGTTCGTGGAAAACATTCGGGAAAACTTATCCACAATATGGAAAACTCGCATATATTGAAACATATTTTTTAAATTGTTGAAAACTTTCCCACAAATTTTCCACAAACTTTTAAACATAGTTTTAAACATAAAGTTTCTCCCGGATTTCTTCAAGTTTTTCTCGTAATTTAAAATCAAGCTTCAAATCGTTGCGAATTTTCTTAATACCATGCATAACTGTCGTATGGTCTTTTACACCAACCTCCAGAGCAATTTTCGGGGTACTCATCTCTAATTCTTCAGACAAGAGATACATTGCAATCTGCCGAGCAGTTTTAATATGTGCGACCCGACTCTTGCCACACATTTCCGTCACAGTTAAGTCACAGGCTTTTGCAGTATAAGAAACTATTTGTTTCGCAGTAATTGATCCGCGCCGCTCTGCGCGCTTATTTGTCACCATCCCATTATTTATTACTTCAAGCGGTGTAACTTGTTTCAAATCCGCATAGAGTAAAACTTTATTCAACTCACCTTCGAGTTCTCGAATATTCGAGCGAACATTATCGGCAATAAATTCAACAACCTCGTCTTCTAAATCATAACCCTGGAGCTCAGCTTTCATCTTTAAAATCGCGCAACGTTCTTCGAAACTCGGCATTTGTAAATCAATTGGACCACGCCAAGCCAAACGCGAAGCTAGGCGCGCATCAATTGTTTTAATTTGGTCTGGCAATCGGTCAGAAGTTACAATAACTTGTTTATTACGCTGATATAAATCATTAAAAGTATTAAAGAATTCCTCTTGCGAAGCGTCCTTTTTCATAATCGCTTGGAAGTCATCAATAATTAAAACGTCTAAGTTACGATATTTTTTCGCAAAACTATCCCCTTTATTGCTTTTAATAGATTTAATAAACTCAGAGTAAAAGTTATTCGTCGTCGTATATAATACTTTAAGATTTGGATTTCGCCGAACAATTTCGTTGCCGACTGCTTGAACTAAATGTGATTTACCAAGCCCCGGTCCACCATATAGGAAGAAAGGATTAAACCGATTTTTTCCTGGGCTTTTAATAATATTTTTTGCGACGTTGACCGCCAGCTCGTTACTCGTGCCGGGTACAAAATTAGCCATTGTATAATCTGGATTTAGCCCAGAAGAAAAATCTCGAACTCTGGATCCTCGAGCCGCACGCCCGATACTAGGTCTAACTTCTTCAAGAGAGACTTCTCGCCCTCGCGGCCGCACTTTTGCGGCGCTCTTCACCTCATAAGTAACCTCAGTCGCCTTAATCTCATTATTTTCTAACGCCTTTCGGACTTGGGCATCATACTTTCTCTTAATCGTACTTTGTGCAAAAACATTAGAAACCCCAATTACTACTACGCCGTCGCAATTGGAGATCAAACTAATATTGCTAAAGAAGGTTGCAAAAGCCTCGCGCGGGATCGTCTGTTCTAGTTCGGCTAAAACATTTTGCCACACATCAAACACCAGGCTTTTACCTCCTTATCTCCCCCAATTAAAATCTCTATTACTTATAATTATACCAGACTTTTCCACACCCTGCCCCGCCATTTTTTACATTTTATAATATGTTTTACTCAGAACAGGGGGAGACTTTTCCACAAAAACCCACTCGAACCTGTTTAAAGTGTGGAAAACTACTTGGAAAAAGTGGAAATCTATGCTATACTAGAACAAATATTTAATAATTTTAAAAGTATTATAGGATTAATTATGCCAAAACGCACATACCAGCCACACAAGCGTCAGCGCAAAGCTGAGCACGGCTTTATGAAAAGAAATGCTACAAAATCTGGCCGCCAGGTCTTAAAGCGCCGCCGCATTAAGGGTCGCGCTCGCCTTAGTGCCTAAGAAGCCGCAGAGAAAAAGACCACTTTAAAAAGTGGTCTTTTTCTTATATAATAATACTAATGCTTATGGTCAAAGATCATGCTCGGTTAATTCGCGACTATTTTAAATTAGCCAAAGTCAGTCGCCCGCTTTTTGCGCTGACCCTTTTAACTGCTTGTCTTTATAAAGCCTTTGCAATTATTTTGCCGATCGTCGCCGCGCTTATCATTAAGGCCCTAACCGAGCAAAACGTCGGCCAAACCTACTTTCTAATTTCCATCTATGCTCTAATCTATTTCTTAAACCGCCTAACTTATTTTTTAAACTACCGCGCCTACACTTGGAATATTGCTCATACTTACCACTCTATCCAATCTCGTATCTTTGAAAAACTAATCCACGTCGACCATAATTTCACCAAAAAAATCAGTAAAGGCCGCCTGATGAACACGGTTAATACCGACGTCATCGCCATCGGTGAAATGAACGACGAGATTTCCGAGTATATTACAACTATCGCCCAGGTCGTCGCCATCGTCGCGATTTCCGCTTCGTACAACCTCCCGATCACACTAATTATGGTTGCCTCCGCTTTAATTTATGTCAAAGTCCATGACTATTGCGACAAAAAATACAATATTTTCTGGTGGAAAACTCAGATAGCAGACGATAAATACAGTAACCTCGTTAGCCAAACCCTTTCCGGCATCCAAGAAGTGCGCACTTTTAATATGCTATCAAAACTCCAGGCAAAAACCGCGCGGATCCAGAAAAACTACAACAAAGCCTATAAGACCCAGCGTCACTATGCCAACATTCGTGGAGTAGATATTAGGTTTATTTATTACTTTTTTCAAGTTGTATTATATATATTATTGTTATCTTTGATGTCGCATGGACATCTCGAACTAGACATCCTCATTCTCCTCCTCGCTTACCACACCCAGGTTATTGACGGTATTGAAAAACTCTCCGACTCTATTGCTGAGATTCGCCTAGTCTCCGCTTCGGTTGAACGAGTAAAATCTATCTTAGAATATAAATCAGCCCAGGAGTTACAATTTGGCGATCTCGCCCTCGACGATCTAGACGGAACGATTACCTTTGACCATGTTTCACTAAGCCTTGATCGCCAAACCATCTTAAAAGACATTAACTTTAAAATTCGGCGCCACGAATGCGTTGCTATCGTCGGAAATCCCGGAGCAGGGAAGACCATGCTTTTCAATTTGCTCCTCCGCTTGAATAAGCCGACGAAAGGCAAAATCTATCTTGACCATACCGAAATTTCCGAATTCTCGCGCGCCGTTTATGCCTCAAACATCGCCGTGGCAAACCAGTCGCCGTTTATCTTCAATATGTCAATTAGGAAAAACCTTGACTTTGTTGATCCGGATATCCGCCATCAAATCGAAGCTTGTAAAATCGCCGGCATCCATAATTTCATTGAGACCCTGCCTCAGGGCTATAATACCATTCTTCGCGAAAATGCCACCAATATTTCTGGTGGCCAAAAACAGATGATTTCTATTGCTCGCACAATTTTAACTGAAGCTGAAGTCCTGCTTTTAGACGACATCACGACTAGTCTTGACCCCGACACGGCAAAACTCGTCCCACGCCTGATCAGAAAACTTGAAGGCGAGCGCACCATCGTGATGATTACCAAAAAACCAGATTTGATGAAGCTTGCCGATCGTATTATTGTCCTCGATAACGGTAAAATTTCCGATTCCGGCACCCACGAAGGGCTACTAAAGCGAAGCGCAATTTATCGACACCTCCAGGCTAATGCCCCAAGTGTGCATAACGAAAAAGGAGGCGGCAGTGTTTAGATATGTTCGTCTGATGAAGCGCTTCTTTAGCTTCGGCTCAACAAAAAAGAGCCTACTATTCCATCTTTACTTTTCCGCAGTACTCCGCGTTAGTATCTTTCTCGCCCTGCCATTTATTGCCTCTGAAATTATTAATTTTGCAACCGACGGCGATTTCCATGGCGCCTTCATTATGGTAGGGGCTTTTGCCGGCGGTGCAGTGCTTTACATTGTTTGTTATCATTATAATTACTGGGCCTACGCCAAAAACGCTAACTATATTCATAACGACCTCCAGCAAAAAGTGCTCGCCAAGATCTCTACCTTGCCAGCCAACTTCTCCGAAGATATTCCGCGCGCTGCGATTATCAACACTGCTTTCCGCGACATCAATGAGTGTCGCACCCTCCCAGACTATTTCTTTGACTGCCTAAACTGCTTTACCGCCATTATTATTTCTGCTGTAATTCTCTTTACCGTCGATCTAAACATTGGGCTAATTTCGCTCGGTTGCATTCTCGTTTCTGGCGCGCTCTTCCTCTTCCATATGAAACGACGCGACTATTATGGCGGACTAGAAAGGGAACAACAAGATGCAGTTGCCGATCTGTATAGCCAGACTCTAGATGGACATAAAGAGATTCACGCTTTCGATATGAAGAGTAACTTAAACGAATATTTTGAGCATACTGTCGGGCTTTGGCGTCGCGCAAATTTAAGAAAAAGGCTCCATCACGATATCGCTAACTCTGCCGTCCCGGTCATTCTCGGCCTTGGTCGCATTATCATCTACCTTTTGTCAGCCTACCTGATTTTGAAAGGCGAAGCGAACATCGCCATCCTCGTCTTGGTCGTTGGCTACTATGACGATATGCTAGATAATTATGACAGCGCTACCGACACTATTTATAATCTGTCAAAAAACATGATTGCAGTCAATCGTATGCACCGTTTCTTAAACTTTAAAACCGAGCAAATGCAGGATTATGGTACCGACGCCACCGACGACATCGAAGGCCACGTCGAGTTCAAAAACGTCAGCTTTACTTATGACGGTAAAAACTCTGTAAAGAATCTAAATTTTGCGATAGAGCCAAATACCTTTACTGCCATCGTCGGCAAATCCGGCTCTGGGAAATCCACGATTTTCCGGCTACTGCTGCGCCTTTATCAGCCAACAAAGGGCCAGATTCTGATTGACGGCAAAAACGCCGAGGATTATACGAAGGACGTTTATTCGACCAATGTCAGCATTGTAACACAGAAGCCATTTGTCTTTGACATGACAATTCGCCAGAACCTCGATCTTGTCGATTCCAACCACGAACATCAAATTGAAGCCTGTAAGGTCGTTGGAATACATGACGACATCATGCGACTAGAAAGAGGATATGACACTCCGCTGATCAATGACGGCGCAAACCTTTCCGCCGGCCAAAAGCAGCTACTCTCGCTCGCCCGCACCCTGCTTTCTAAATCCGAAATTTTACTATTCGACGAGGTCACATCATCCCTGAACGATCGCGCTACTGCCGAAATTATTAAGGTACTTCAGAAACTAAGCAAAAATCATACCGTGCTAGTTATCACTCACAAACCAGATTTAATGCGACTCGCCGACGATGTTTTAGTCATCGATAAAGGCCGGCTCGTCGCGCGGGGCTCGCACAAAACGCTCCTCAAAAAATCCGCAGTCTATAAGACGCTCCAGGTGTAGTATAATATATAATATATGCTAAACAAACGCTTTCGATTTCACTCTCGCGGCGGCGTCCAATATGTCTATCGTCATGGAAAAACCATTCGCTCCGCTAAAGCCTCGCTTGTTTATACAAAAAACACGCGTGGCTTTCAGCGCTTCGCCGTCGTTGTCTCAAAAAAAGTTGAAAAAACCGCTGTTGGTAGAAACCGAATCCGCCGACGTGTTTATGAAGCAATTCGCCTATACAAGAAAGAACAAAACTTAGATATCCCATACGACTTTATTTTCATCATTTATTCTAAAGACTTTTTGACTTGTGATTTTTCGGAAGTTAAAGAGATGATCGCTTCTCTTATTTCCCAAAGTATGATATAATTTCATCAATATGTTTTGGTTAATTGATGCTGTTATTATTCGCCCGATTATGAACATTTTGTTCTTGATCTATAACTTTGTTGGCGATTTTGGTTTAGCTATTATCATCTTCACAGTCTTAGTTAAAATTTGTATGTGGCCACTTGTTAAGAAGCAGCTACACCAGACTAAACTAATGCGTAAAATCCAGCCTGAACTGGCCGAGATTAAAAAGCGTTGTAAGGGTAACCGCCAGATGGAATCGATCCAAATGATGGCGCTCTATAAGAAGTACAATGTCAAACCGATGGGCTCAGTTCTGACGCTCCTTATTCAGCTCCCGATCTTTATCGCCCTTTTCTCGGGCATCCGCGCTTTTTCGAATCCGAATAACCCGGCTCCAAACGGGGATACTTGTGGCTATACCAGCGTTTCTAACTGTGCCTATGAGCCGATTAAGAATCTAAGCCGTATTAAAGAAATTTCTGATATCCAAGATAAGTATCTCGCCGAGAAGGGGGATAATAAAACTGCCGCCCCTGACGCTAGTTATGATTTCCACCCAAAGCTCTTAGGCACAGTTGAGCTTGACGCGACGGCCTCCCAGCTCGTTTCTGGTAAAGTAACGATTTCTACAATCGTCATCTTCCTGTTTGCGGTTGCCGCAGCTTTAGTTCAAATGCTGCTTTCTCGCCAACAGCTCCCGAACAAGAAAAAGAAGGGCCGCAGCTTTAAAGAGATGATCGCCCAGGCGAAGAAAGGCGAAGACCCAGATCAGGCCGACCTTAACGCCATGGCTTCTCGCCAAATGGGCTATATGATGCCAATCATGATGTTCTTCATCATGTTCGGTCTTCCTGGCGCCCTTGTTTTCTACTATCTTCTTTCCAATATTATCACTGCTGTCCAACAGAAGATTGTTCTAAATCGCGACGAGGACGAAATGGAAGAACTTGCTGATAAAGCCGTCTTAAAAGAACTCCGTAATATTAAAGAAGCAGAAGTTGTGAAAAATAAAAACGGCAAAAAGGGTGGTGCCGGCGCTAAAAAAACCGAAAAAGCGCACATAACCCGTATTTCCGCCTCAAGTGGAAAGGGAAATAATAAGAAAAGGAGAAAATAATTATGAACAAAGACGAAGCCGTACGTTTTGCCACTAAATACCTAGAAGATTTACTTAGCTTTTTTGGAATTAACGTCGCCGTTGACTCAACAATTGATGATGAAGTTATCCAGCTCTCTGTCCCATCTACAAGTATGAATTCGCTTTTGATCGGCCGTAATGCCGACAATCTGCGTGCTCTCCAGACTATCGTGAGCATGACTTTGAGCGCAAAAGAAGCCGAAGTTACCAGGGTCAACGTTGACGTTGCCGACTATAAGCGTGCTCGCGCCGACCGCATTGCTGAAAAGGCCGAAGGTTGGATCAAGAAGGTTCGCGAAACTGGCGAGCCAATGACCCTAGATTTAAACCCGGCCGATCGTCGCGTTGTTCACAAACTTGCCGACGACTACTCTGACATTACGACCCACTCTGAAGGTGAAGGCAGAGAGCGAAAACTTATTATCAGCAAGATCGCCGAATAATTAAACCCCGTCAGTAATATCTATACCAAGGATAATCGCAGCCTTGCGAAGCGTTTCCAGGCTTTCTTCGTCAGTGATTTGTGCCATTTTTGCACGAAATAGCTCTGTGGTTTCCGGAAAACTAATATCTACGATCTCGAGAGAATGGGCTTCGCCAGGATTTTTCCTAAGGGCCCCCAGTGCAACTAAATTATCCACGTGCTCAGCTACCCCGGCCACAGAGGAAAGGCCTAGCCCAGAACAGATATCACGATACGACGGCGAATAATTATGCTCAGCAATAAAGTCCTTAATAAAATCATAAACAAGAGTCTGTTTTTTGGTCAATTTCACGCTCATATGGTAAAATTATAACATATGCCTAATAAAAAATCGATTGATGGATTTAAAGGCGGGCCAAGAAAAGGCTCGGTCATGACTAGAAAACAGGCGGAAAAGCTGGCCAGGGCCGGCAAAGGTCTTAGACCTAGCACGCCGATTCCGGTAAAAACTTCAGCGAAAAAACGCAAAGTTACAACGGAAGATTTTTTGAAGCCAGTCGGGACTTTTAGTAATTTTGAATTTGACGAGAAAGATTTTGAAAAGGATCTTAAAAAAGAGAAAAAACTAGCAAAAAAGGCTAGAAAAGCCAAAGGTGGTAAGAAAAAACATAAGAAAGCCAAAATTATTATTACGATCATCCTCGTACTTTTGCTTGGCGGCGGGATTTTTGCCTATCTTTGGCTGAACGGTATTATCTCCAAAATCACAGATGGGAATGCTGGGCTCTTTGACTTTATTATGGCAAAAGATGTAGAACTTAAGAAGGGCGAAGACGGACGAACAAATATTCTAGCCTTCGGGACTTCCGGTTATGACATGAGTGGAAAAGAAGGTAAGGGCACGCATGACGGAGCGCAGCTAACCGACTCAATCATGGTAATTTCCTTAGACCAAGAGACCAAAGACGTAGCGATGATTTCGTTGCCGCGAGACCTCTATGTTAAACGGACTTGTACAGCGACTGCCAAAGTGAACGAGGTCTATTGGTGCGCAAACATGAAAGGAAATAACGAAGCGGCAGGGGTAAAAGCTCTGGAAGATAAGGTCTCAGAAATTCTCGGCATCGATTTCCAGTATTATATTCATCTTGACTGGGCGGCTCTAGTTGACATCGTTGATTCACTTGGAGGAATTACAGTAACGCTAGATGAGAGCATTAATGATCCGATGACAAAAACAAAGATTAAGGCCGGCGAACCAACCTGGCTAGATGGCGGGAAAGCATTAGGCCTAGCCAGAGCACGACATGGTACAACGGGCGGCGATTTTACTCGTGGAAACAGCCAACAGAAAATTCTGGTTGCCCTAAAAGACCGCTTCCATGAGAAAGGGCTTGGCGTTACTGACGCTATTGGCCTGCTTGATACGCTTGGCGATAATGTAAGAATGAACTTCAACGCAGACGAGATCAAAACTATTGTAAATATATCCGGCGATTTCTCGGAAGAGAATATTCGTCAGGTGCCGCTAACTGACGTTGGCGACCAGCATAAAAATTATGTGACGACCTCTTCTATCGGTGGAATTTCCTACGTTGTCCCTTCTGCGGGAGTAGGGAATTATACGGAAATTCATAAGTATATCGCGAAAGCCTTCTCTTCCGATCCAGCAACCCGCGAGGAAGCAAAAATTCTCGTATTGAACGGATCGGGCATAACGGGCGCAGCAGCGGAAGAAAAGGAAAAGTTAGAGAAAGCTGGGTTTAATGTTGCCGGAGTCGGAGATGCCCCGCAAGGCAAATACAAGCGCGCATATTATGTTTATGACATGTCTACCGAAACTCCAGCGACGGTTGAGTCTCTAGAAAAACGCTACGACATAAAAGCTAAGGCCGCAGACAAGCTCCCAGAAGGCATCCAAGCTAAAAATTACGACATAGTCATTATCATCGGCAAAAAAGAAACCGCCTCGAGCAACAATTAGCCCGTTACCTCGCCTATGGTATAATATATATATGAACGATTTTGATTATCTTGGGAAAAACGAAGTATATTTAGATAGTGCTTGCCAGTCTTTAAGACCACGCCCGGTTATAAAGGCTCTGAATGAATACTATGAGAAACACAACTCTTGTGGCGAACGCGTAAAATATGAATGGGGAGAGATAACCGACAAAAAGGTTGAAGCCACGCGCAAAAAAATCTTGAAATATTTAAAGTTGAAAGATCGCGAATATTTTGTTTCATTTACTCTAAACACAACTTATGGCCTTAACCTGGTTTTGTCCCAACTTGACGTGAAAAAACTCGGCATTAAGAAGGTCGTCACTAGTGATATTGAGCATAATTCGCCGTTTCTATCAACGATGGCCTTTGCAGAGACCCATAAAATAAAGCGCGAAGTCATCCCGCGCGCGGTGAGCGGTGAAATGCCGGAAGACTATAACTACAAAAACGCCGTTGTCGTCGTAAATAGCGTTTGCAATTTTGACGGACGTCGTCTAGAAAATATCAAAGCCTTAACAAAACTTGTGCATAAACAGAAAGGTATCTTGATTATAGATGCAGCACAGGGCTTAGCGCACGACAAAGATTTGCTTGAAAAAACCGATGCTGACGTGATCTGTTTTTCTGCGCATAAAATGTATGCACCATCCCTTGGTGGAATTATCATGAAACGAAAGCTCCTACCATTCGTCAAAACGACTTTTGTTGGCGGAGGTATGGTCGACGACGTCCTTGAAAATAAATATTTTCTCTCCGCTGAGAGCAAAGAACACGCTTATACAAAATTCGAAGCTGGCCTGCAAGCTTGGGGCGAGATCATAGCGTTAGGCAGTGCAATTGATTGGCTTGAAAAGCGCACTAAGGCCGACCATGAACGTTTGAATAAACTATCCCAAAAACTTTTCGATGCGCTAAAATCACACGAAAAAATCCACGTCATAAACGAGGTTGCTCGCCCGACGATCTCGTTTTATGTTGACAAAAAAGAGATTGGTTTTGATAGCCATACGCTTGGTGCCGCGCTGGCGGACCAGGGAATTATGGCTCGGACCGGATATTTCTGTGTCCATTACTATCTCGATCATGTTAAACATTACCCACCTTTAGTTCGTTTTTCGCTCGGCTATCATACCCGCGAAGAGGACGTCAACAAGGTCATTAAGGCCCTCAAGAATTTGTAGTATAATATATATATGGTTTGTATTGCAGCGTTTATTATCTTGATTATAGTCGGTATAGCTATTGCTTTTCTTTCGATTTTCAATCGCAATCTTGGCCGGAAATATTTAAAGGTATTAAAAAAATCTTGGCATTGCTTTACTCGTCGCATAAGTTTCCGAAAATGCGACACTAGTTTTTCGGAAGACGTAAAAACGACACTGTTGAAAAAAGTTGTGATAAAAAAACCGAAACTAGTCAAGCCGCTCTCTGTGGCTCTCGAAGTTGGCAGCATTCTAATTGTCGTCATTACTGTCTGGTCTCTAGTTGAAGGAGTAAAAGCCGGTCTTGCTCTCTGGACGCTCGGAACATGCAACGTGAACCAACCAGCAAATTGCACGCTGGGGTCGGAAATTTGCAGCCTAGAAGAAACGAAGCTGAACTGGTTCGAGGAGTGGGGAGAGATTATTGGTGCCATCCCCGATCGCTTGAAAAATTGGAATGCGGAAGACTATTTCGTCGACCCTATGGTTTCACTAAATAAAGCTGAAAATCCATCGACTTCTGCCCTCGACATTTTCGATCCAGGCTGCGCCGTTTGCATGCAGTCTTATAAGAATCAGCTCAAGGATCAAAATTTCTTAAACAGTCACAAAATTTATCTAATGGTTTATCCGATTAAGCTCAGCGATGGTAGCTATAAATTTAGAAATTCTGGCATCGTTGCAAAATACTTTAACGCCCTGACTTTACTTTCTAAAGACACCGAAACTGCCGCCAAAAACCCGTATAAAGGCTTAGACTTAAAGATTATTAACCGCATCTTTACCGAGGAAAATAAAGACGGCGTGAACTACCAGTCTGCTTTTAACGAAACCTACTCTGAAGAGATCGCCGAAGAGGCGCTAAAGTCATGGCTTAAAGAATGGGACCTTTCTGACGACGAAGTCGAGCGTGTCGCGGATTATACGGACAGCGAAGAAGTTAAAGCCCGCATGGACAAAATCGCTGAAGTCGTAGAAAACCAAGTCAAACCAAAAGGCATCCCGACCCTAATTTACAACGGCAAAAAACACCTCGGCTTGTTTAAGTAACGAACTTGTGCTATAATATACACATGGTAGAAAAAAAGCTCTCTATTAAACGTCGCCGAAACTGTAAAATCGGCCTAATTATTCTCGCAATTATTATCCTTTGCGTCGGTGGCGGAGTCGCCTTTGCCCTGCTGACGCATAAAGCGGACACTTCTTCCGAAGATGAAATCGTTGCGCCGGCCGAGACCGAAGAAAGCCCAGCAAGGGACACAGAAAAAGACACTGAAACAGATAACTTCAACGAAGTCCCGCAATATGAAGGCGAAAGCCCAAATACTCTCCACGAACTAACCGGCGTGATTAATTACTCTGCCGTCGCGGGCGATAACTATTCAATCCGTATTTCTATTGATCAAACGCTTGGTTCGGGTACCTGTAAATTAACTATGAGTTCCGACGCAAAAACTTATACTGCTGAAGCTCCGGTTATCCAATCTGGTTCGACCACCTCTTCTTGTGAGGGTTTTGACATCCCGCTTTCTGAACTTTCCGCAAGCAAAAAATGGAATATTAGCATTGCAATCTCATCTGGAGACAAAAGCGGTTTGATCGCTGGGGAGGCAAGTCTATGAGAAGCAAACTAGCTAGTCATCGTCGGGCTTTAGCCTGCGTTTTTGCCTTCGCTTTTACGGCGACGCTCGGCTTTCTTCTGATGAAAAACCTCAACACAATTTTCGCCGCAAATCTTTCAAAATTTGATGCTGGCGATATTATGAGTGACGGTGTGATGTCTGACTATACCTCGATGAACGAGGCTAGCATTCAAAGCTTCCTGAAATCTAAGAACTCTTGTAATGACACCCGGCTCCACCTAGTGGGGAATAAAACATCCTCGCTCGACATGAGCGGGACAATGAACTGGCACGTCAGTAATGGCCACTTTGTCTGTATGGCAGACGAGTCATTTAACGGCGAATCTGCTGCACATATCATCTGGCAGGCCGCCCAAGATTACAAGATCAACCCGCAGGTTCTAATTGTTCTCCTCCAGAAGGAGCAAGGTCTCGTTACTGATACGCTTCCGCGCTCGGGTCAATATCGCGCTGCGGCCGGCTTCGGCTGTCCAGATACTGCCCCTTGCGATGCTGAATATTATGGCTTCAAGAATCAGGTCCGTCAGGCTGCCAAACTCTTCCGTACGGTCTTAAACGGCGGCTGGACAAACTATCCACTAGGCAGAAACTACATCCAATATAATCCGAACGCGGCTTGCGGTGGCTCATGGGTAGACATCAAAAACCGCGCAACTTCTGCGCTATATCGCTATACTCCGTATCAGCCAAACGCTGGCGCCCTCGCTGCCGGCTGGGGGACTTGCAACTGTGGCGCCTACGGCAACCGCAACTTCTATGCTTACTTCACCGATTGGTTTGGCGATACTCATCGTAACTTCGTCTCAATGAGCAATCCGCGCTACATGAGACTAGTGCGCAACGCCAACCGTATTTATCCATATAGTCTGGAGCTGTACGATACGTTAGAAAAAGGTCGCGTACTAAAATTTACTTCTAAAACTACGGCGATAGATGGTAGCACTTGTCTCCGCACCGAACATAATACGAATAATGATATTATGGCCTGTGTCCGAATGCGCGACCTAGAAGATATCCCACTAGACTATGAGGAGATTCCTGCAAGTGAACAATCTATGATCATTGCTAAAGGCGCGCAAAAGTTCCATCTAAGGAGTCTATCGATCCCGGCGACATTTACTTTGCCTGTCGAGCGCAAATTTACAAAGAAAGTCAAACTGTTCGACGGCAAAGTTTATTATATTACTGCGTTTGACGATGCTAACTCTGGCGCTGCTTATGGTATTCCGGAGGAATACTTAAGCGAGGGTTACCGTGCCTTGAACTCTACGGAAGAATATAAGCTTACTAAAACTGCTAACCGTATCGACCCGATTACTGGTAACTACTATGACACGCTCGGCGAAGGGCGAGAACTAAAATTCACTTCCAAGATTTCAGTCAACGGAGAATGGTACTATCGTACTGAGCACAACACTACTTACGGCATAAACGCAGCCCTGCCAGCCAGCGTGCTAGAAAAGTTACCTTCCTACGAGCCGCTTATAAATCCGCGAGAGTTTAAACTCGTCAAAGACGCCAATCGCATCAATCCAATTACGGGCAGTTATTATGACACTCTCGCCAAGGGAAGAGTCCTCAAATTTACCTCAAAGATCTTCGTCAACGGAGAATGGTACTATCGCACTGAGCACAACACTACTTACGGCATAAACGCAGCCCTGCCAGCCAGCGTGCTAGTAGACGCGTCGTCGGTCTAGTTCTATTACTAATTAAATTTTCTTTTGACAGCTTCCGCAAGTTTTCTAGAAGCCATTTTGATGCCTGGAGTTTTCAGAGCAATTATTTCTTGTTCCATTCGCTCAGTCTTGTATGCTTCGCGGGAAAGTTCGCCAATCAGCCCGATAAAATCAGTACCAGTATACAGGGCGTCAATATCTTTATCTCCGAGGTATGACTTCTTCGAATCGTACCCCGTGAATTTACTACAACTTTCCGCAATTTCCTTTGCCAACTTCTTAAAGTTTTCTGGATTAGGGCGCGGCTGGTCTAGATTAAACAGGGAAGAGTTCTTTAAGAATTCAGCTTCTGTAGCATTGTTAGTTAATTCTATTAAGCCGGCATAACGCTTTGGGTCATTACCAGAAATTGCTAGTACTGGGGTTCCTAACGCTAAACAAGGCAACATACAATGGAGCCGAGTAGTGACGACTGCATGAGCAGATTGATAAAGCGAAAGCCAATACTCCGCCAAGGCTATTTTTTGCTCTTGGCTTAACGAGCGAATTCGGTAAGCATCCAAGCGGATGATTTCTCGCTTCGTGCGCTTCTTCATTTCCGAAAAGACCTCGTCAGAAACATCTACCGCTAAAATAAAATCTCGCTTTTTTACACTTTTGTCTGGCAATAGAGTAAGCGTTAGACAGCCAGAAAAGTAACTATCGATCCCGGATGATTTCAAAAGTTCCAAAGTTGGCAAGTTCCTTGCCCCAATTGGCCCATACTTTTTTAAAAATTCTTGGCTCTTTTCGGATAAAAAGGCTTCTTTTGGCCTACCTTCTAAAGCGTCTTGCTCAACGTGTATTGCAACTAATAAAGGCTCAATTGCAGGGTTTTTAGGCGGCCAATTTTCTGGGCGATGAGTATACCAGCCATTCATAATTAACTTCACTTTGTCGCCCGCCTTAATCTTCGTCGCATCTATGTCATCGCGATCAAAATAATAATCTATCCTAGGCAAAAATCTTCGTGCTGCAATCGACTGTATTTCATCGCCCAGGTTTTCGGTTTTATAGGATAATAGGCCGTATTTCTGCATTGCCTACTTTCCTTTCTTTATGCTGAATTTCTCAGGGATTTTCCAGAAAGTATCGTAAATATAGGCATTTCTCGGGTTAATTCTAAACGAAGTTATATTATTGAAGGTTCCATAGTCAGATGCACGATCGTGAGATTTTACCGCTACAGACACCGTAAAGTTGCCATCTGGCAAAATATTATCAAGTTCTAATTTAATGGTGGTCTTTTTTGATAAATCTAGCGGTTCTTTTAATTTCTCGTCTGATGCCCAGCGATAAACCATTACTCCGTCTTCTTGGTAAATTCGGATTACCGCTGCCGGGTCATCCATCTTTGCAGTCTCTTTTAAATGGACGTTTAGCAAGACTTTGTTCTTTTCGACTTTTGCGTCCCCGGACACTTCGATAAATTGATTAACGAGGGCTTTTTCTTCTGTAGATAACTGCGCGCCGTTCTCAAAATTTAGCTCGCGATATTTTTGAGAAATTTCAATTGGACTACCATCCGCTTCGATTTTCCCATCGTTTACTAAAATCGCTCTCGAACAGAACTGTTGCACTGAATCCATTGAGTGAGTAACTAAAATAACAGTTTTCTTTTCCTTTTTTAGCTTTGCGAAATAAGCAAAACACTTTCTCTGGAAAGCTTCGTCGCCAACGGCTAAGACCTCGTCCAGTAGAAGAATGTCGCCATTCGCTCGAATCGCAATCGAAAAGGCCAAACGGACCTGCATCCCAGAAGAATAGTTTTTCAATTTTTGGTCCATAAACTCTTCTAGTTCGGCGAACTCTACGATTTCTTTATACATCTTATCGACTTCTTTGTTAGAGAACCCTAGCAATGCTCCATTCATGTAGATATTTTCGCGACCAGTTAACTCCGGGTTAAATCCTACGCCGAGCTCAATGAAGGGAACGAGGCGACCATTAACTTCGACCGAGCCTTTGTCTGGTTCATAAATTTTCGCCAGCAATTTAAGTAGCGTTGATTTACCGCTACCATTTTTACCAACAATACCAATAAACTCCCCTTCTTTAATCTCTAAATCAATCCCGCGCAAGACTTTTTGCCGCTTAAAACCTTTAATTCCGCGCAGTCGGTTAAATAAAGCCTGCTTAATTCCCCAAGCACGCTCAGTTGGGAGCTTAAAACTTTTATATAGATTAGTAACTTTAATTACAGTTTTTTCCATCCTAAACCTCCTCCGCAAAATATGGCGATTTCTTCCGGAAATATAAAACAGCCAAAACCATTACGACCACCACGATGAGAATAGATGCTAGGCTCCACCATATCCCGGTGTATCCCCAGCTGATCACGGTTTCTTTAGTGATCATATTATAGCGAACATCTTGGATCACTTGGGCAATTGGATTGGTCAAGATAATTCCTGCAATTGCTGGAGATACTGCGGTCACCATCGTGATAGGATAAATTACTGGCACAGCATAAAACATTGCCTGCAGGAGAACATCCCAAATCGAACCAATATCCTTGAACTTAATGTTTATAGTCCCGAGCAATAAGGAAATGCCGAGCGCCAAGACATAAAGTTCAATAACAGAGGGTAAAACTAAAAGCCAACTCCAACTAATCTCCACTCCGTTTAGTAACGCAAAGACTACTACAACACAGAGGTTAATCAAGAGGTTAATTACGGCTGTAGAGGTCGCGCTAACCACTACAATGTACTTCGGAAAATTTATCTTTCGGATTAAATCTCCGCGCTGTTCGATAGAATGGATGCCTTGTCCGGTACACTCCGCAAAGAAACTCCAGAGTACCGTGCCGACGAGCAGATACACTGGATAATGTGGAATATCCCCACCGAAGCGCAAAACTTTTGCAAAGACAATATACAAAATTGCAAACATTAAAAGCGGTCTCAAAACTGCCCACAAATACCCCAATACCGAGCCTTGATAACGCAATTTAAAATCAGTTTTTACAAGTTCTTTTAACAGAATTGTGTTCTTGTGTGCTATAACACTCATAAGGTTTATTTTAGCATATTTTACCTGTTTCTGGCAAGTTTTATGGTATAATATAAAGATGAAATCTAAAATTGCCTGGCTGGTGCCAGACTTCAATAACGTCTCTGGTGGCCACCGTACAATTTTCTCAAATTTTAATTATTTAGTTTCCCAAGGATATATCTGCGATTTATACGTCAATAGCCTAACTCATGAATCCCCAGAGTTAATCGTAGCTCGAATTAGCAAAGATTACGGCGCACTAAAAGGTACGGTTCATACCGGCTATGAGCTGGAAGGTAATTATGACGCAATTGTGGCTACTAGTTGGGATACCGTCGAAGCGGTCGCTGGCCAAAGCGCTGGCCAAAAGCTCTACTTTATCCAGGATTTTGAGCCATGGTTCTTCCCAATGAGCGATGACTATCTTTCGGCGGAGCGCTCGTACACTTATGGATTAAAGGGTATCACTATTGGGCATTGGCTTGCTAATAAAATTGGCACAAACTATCCGATGAATGCAAGCTCTTTCGATTTTTGCGCAGATCTGACTAAGTATAGGCCGCTAAAAAGCATTAAGAAGGAAAAGGCCATCTGCTATATTTTTCAGCCAAACAAACCGCGTCGTGGTCATAAAATTGCCCTTCGTGCGCTACAAATTGTCCAGAAAATCCACCCAGACGTAAAAATTTATTTGTATGGATCTGAGGAACAGGAATTCCATAATCTTCAAGTAGAAAATCTCGGGGTTATACCAGTAGAAAGATGCAACGAGCTATATAATAAATGTACCGTTGGGCTTTGCATGAGCCTGTCGAATCCTTCTAGAATTCCATTCGAAATGATGGCCGCTGGTCTACCGGTAGTGGAGTTGTACCGCGAGAATAATCTCTATGATTTGCCGGAGCAAGGCTGCTTTTTGGCCGAGCCTTCCCCAGAGGCTGTGGCTACTGCGCTTTTAAAATTGCTCGAGAACAATGCTCTGCGAGACGAAATGAGCAGCTTCGGTTATCGGTATATGCAAAAATTCCCATTAGAAAAAGGATACGAGCAATTTCTCAAGTTTGTTAACCAAAATCTTTCCAACAAATCCGCTAAAAAGACCATCGTCCCGCCAAAGAGAATTTATCGGAGAGCCGCAGTTAAACCTAAGGCCGCCATTGTCGAAGTCTCAGCCAATCTCCCAGAAAAAGTATCGTATAACCCAATTCCTCTGGTTGCTCCGGCGCCTCCGCCAAAACCGAGCGTCCCGCGACGGGTAGTAAACAAAGCAAAAAGTATACTGAGGAGGTCTAACGATGGATAATTTAAGTAAAAAAGTAGCAAGAACTTTGAAAAACGAAGGGCCTTTAGCCCTTGCCAAAAAAAGTAAAAACTTTATTGGATTTCATTTAAAAAACGGTTTTGGCGATGGCCAAGATTTTAAAGACATCCTATTTATTAACGGCTGTACTTTGCCACACCCTCAGCGTTATCGCGTCGATCATCAAATTGAGCAATTAGAAGCCTACGGCATTCGTTGTGACAAAATTTTCTACGAAGATTTAACGCTAGACATCCTTAAGTTTTACAGGGGCTTTGTTTTCTATCGTTGCCCGGTCACGCCCATAGTAGAGGAATTTATCAAACTTGCAAAAGAAAACAACAAAACAGTTTTCTACGACATTGACGACTTAGTTTATGATACTAAATACACCAACCAAATTCCGTATGTTCGGGATATGCCAAAAGAAGAAAAAAAGACCTACGACGATGGAGTTGTCCGTATGGGTAAAACTTTAGCCCTTTGCGATTACGGCATTACAACAACTGAACGGTTAAAAACCGAAATGGAAAAGACTGCGCTCGATGAGGTATTTGTCAATCGAAATGTCGCTTCAGAACGAATGGTCGAACTTTCTCAGCTTGCGCTCGAAAAAAGTCGGGATGAAAATAAGGTCATTATGGGCTATTTTTCTGGATCGATTACGCATAATAGCGATTTTGAACTAATTATGCCAACGATTATTGATCTTCTGAAAAAACACGACAATCTTTATCTAAAAATTGTTGGGATTTTAGATTTACCGAGTGAAATGGAGGTCGTTAAAGACAAGGTTCTTGTTGCTCCGTTTTGTGATTGGGAAAAACTCCCAGAGCTAGTTCATTCGGTAGATATTAACCTTGCTCCGATCGAAAATACGATTTTCAATGAAGCTAAATCAGAAAATAAATGGACAGAGGCCGCGCTGGTTAAAGTCCCAACCGTAGCGTCTAATGTTGGAGCGTTTAAGGCCGCCATACAAAATGGTAAGACCGGACTGCTTTGCACGACCGAGAAAGAATGGCTGAACTCGCTCGAGAAATTAATCGAGGATAAACAACTACGCGAAGAAATTGCTGAAAATGCATACAGCGAAGCAATGAGAAAATATATCACGACCTACTCCGGCAAAGGCCTCGCCGACTTTATCTCAGAGAAATTACAAAAAAGTATAATGTTTATTCTCCCGACGACTAATGTCAGCGGCGGGGTAATGGTAATCTTAAAACACGCGTTTATGCTGAAGGATGCTGGCTACGACGTTATTATCGGCAACGCCGACGCTGATGAAGCCGATATTGTCCAGCGAGAAGGGACTTTGCTGGTGGTCTCTATCGTGAAACACGAGATCACCGCACATATCGATACGGCGGTCGCTACGCTTTGGACTACGCTCGGCGCGATTACTACTCTCGCTAACTGTGACCACAGAAAGTATCTGGTCCAAAATTTTGAAACGGATTTTTACGAGTATGGCAAAGCCAAAGAAAAAGGCGACGCAAACGCGACCTATAATCAAGCCCCAGGAGTCGAATACGTTACCATCTCCAAGTGGTGTAAAAATTGGCTCGAGAAAGATTTTGGCAACAGAAATGTGAAGTTCGCGTCAAACGGCATTGACTCAAAAATTTTCCCGTACAAAACGCGAAAGTTTAGCCCCTCGAAGAAAATTAAAATTCTCATCGAGGGAGACAGTAAAAGTCACTATAAAAACGTCGACGAGAGTTTCCGCATTGTCGAAAAACTTGATAAGGAAAAATACGAAATTCATTATCTTTCATACAACGGAAAGCCAAAAAGCTGGTACCATGTTGATTGCTTCCACCAAAACATCCCGCATGATGAAGTAGGGAAGATTTACCAAAGCTGCGACATTCTTTTAAAAACCAGTATCTTGGAGAGTTTTTCTTACCCGCCATTAGAGATGATGGCAACTGGTGGCTTTGTAGTCGTGCGTCCAAACGAAGGGAATATTGAATATCTAAAAAATGAAAAGAATTGCCTATTCTATGAGCCAGGCAACATCTCCGATGCAGTTGCAAAAATTGAAGAGCTGTCGTCTGACCCTAAACTTCGCGAAAAACTTGAAAGATTTTCCGCCGAGACAGTTAAAGCGCGCAGCTGGAGTAATCTTGAAAAAGAGGTCTTAAGGTTATATAATTAAGAGGTAATGGGTGAACCTGATTTAGAAAGATATATTGTCGAGCTTGAGCAAGAGCTTGATGCTGCAAAAGCCAAGTATAACGCCATCTATAATTCCGTACGCTCCGTAGACCGCTTTGTCTATAATACTAAAACTCGCCATAAACATCTTTATGACGCCGCCAAATCTTTCTATCGAAAAGCGCAGCGTAAAAAGACTCCCGCCCTAGAAGGCGCCGTCACGCACGCGCTAAAAACCAACCCGGGCCCTCTGAAAATGATTTTGATCAACGACGGACCGAAGCGTTTAAATTTAATTTTCGATGATTTAATGGAGCCAGATATTCTGATTCTTGTTACCAAGTTTGCGGTCAAAAATGATTTTGCACTTAGAATTATCACTAGAAATAGCCTTGCCAACCCAAAAAATTACCTAGATATTCTAAAAGAAAAGAATACCCCAGCCCCGAAAGACTATAGTTTTTATTCCGACATAGAACAAAGACTTGCTCCGCCGGTGCATCGTTTAGAGATTTCACGAAATGACGTTTTTGTGGTAACCGGGAAATCTGGAAGAAATTTAGTTAAAGAGCTCAATCTCCCGACCCCGAAAGGAGTAAAACTATGAAAATAAACCTAGAACCCTGGAAGATCCCGTCTGAAGAACGGAAAGCGATAGCTAAAAATGCTAAAAAAGCAGGGAAGAAAGTCGCGCTGATGCTTTATCCTTCGCCGGACGCTTCGACTTTTCGTTATCGTGGCTACAACACTTTTTGCGCAACAAAAAAATCAGAAAAATGGCAGCTTATCTACTTTTTCCTAGACGAGATTGAAATATTAAAATCCTTAATCCCAGATAGCGATATTTTAATTTTCTCGCGCCTAAACCATTGGGACTATGTCTTGGACGATTTAGCAATGCTCGCCCATAACTATGGTTTGCCAATTTTAAACGATCTAGACGATTGCGTCTGCGGGCTGAAGCATGTCAAACAAATGTTCAACACGGTCTCGCCAGATTTAATTGATCGCGATTATTGGATTAATACTTGCGCAAATTTCGAGCTAGTATCTTATGCGGCGGACGGCTTCATCGCCACCAACGAATATCTTGGCAAATTGTTATCAAACGACCATGACAAGAAGCCATATTTTGTGATTCAAAATTCTTTAAATAAAGAGCAAATCGAATATTCTGAATTTTTAGTAAGAAAAAAGCACCATCAGAAAAAACAGAAAAACTTCACGCTAGGTTATTTTTCTGGTTCAGCCACCCATGCTGTCGACTTAGGCGTGATTTATCCAGAAATCTTGCAGTTACTCGCGGATTTCCCGGATATTCGGCTCCGTATTGTCGGCGAGATGCATTTGCCAGAGTCCGCAACGCCGTTTATCAAGCGTGGCCAAATTGAATTTTACCCAATAGTCGATTTTATGGAACTCCAGAGATTGATTTCTGAAGTTGATGTGAATCTTGCTCCATTGGCTGACAACATTTTTACAAATTGTAAATCCGAATTAAAGTATTTTGAGGCGGCTATCGTAGAAACTCCGACTATCGCCTCCCCAACATTTACGTTCGAGACCTCGATCAAAAATGGCAAGACCGGATTCCTTTGCCAGCCAGGCGAATGGTACGATGCGATTTTGGAACTTTATAAAAATCGTGGGTTGAATAACGAAGTTGTCAGAGCCGCAAAAGCAGCTTGCCTAAAAGAATATTCACCAGAAACAATGACTGAAAAAATTGATAAAGTTTTCGACGAAATTTTAAAAAGGTTTAAAAAATGACCCCCAAAGAATTTAAAAAAGTCTCCGTAATTTTGCCAAACTATAACTATGCCAAATATTTTTCCAAAAGAGTAGACGGTATTCTTGCACAGACTTATCCGATTTATGAACTGATTATTTTAGACGACGCTTCTACTGATAGCAGTTTGACAGTTATGAAAGAAAAATTGCTCAAGCTAAGCAATGCTTATCCTGATCTAAAAATTAAGGCAAAAGTCAATAAAGAAAATTCTGGCAGCGTGTTTCGTCAATGGTTGAAGGGGATTGAACTTGCCGAGGGAGATTATATTTGGATTTGCGAGCTAGACGACGAGGTGAAGCCTAACTTCTTGGAAACTGCAATGAACGGCTTTAAGAACCCAAAAACAATTTTATCCTATACGAATTCAAAAATTATCAACGACAAAAATCGCCCAGATCTAAAATCGGCTTTGAGAAAACCGCTGAATTTTGTTCGCGAAGATCGTCCTGCGCGAGATTATACTCGCGATGGCCGAGAAGAGCTTTCGCGCGCGCTGTCGGTTTATAATACTATTCCAAATGTCTCGGCAGTAGTTTTTAAAAAAGATCCAAACATTGATTTCAAAAAAATCTTAAATGCTGCTTCGAAATTCCAAGTTGCCGGCGATTGGTATTTTTATAGTGAACTTTTATTAAACGGCAGGATTGCTTATTTTAAAAAACCATTGAATATCCATCGCGTACACAAGTCTAGCGTAACTGAGAAGACGAAAAAGGAGCGTCTATTCCAGGAAATTCAATTTATGCACCAAAAAATTAAAAGCGACGTCAAACTTAGCCCGAACGCAAAAAATAAAATCAAAGCTCAAGAAAAAAGACTTCGGAAGGCTTGGAAAATACCCGAGGAAATCTCTGTTGAAACCCCCGATACTATGGTATAATAGAAAAAAGGAGTTTTGATAATTATGAAAGGAATTATTCTCGCTGGGGGATCTGGCACGCGCTTGTATCCGCTGACTTTGGCAACCTCGAAACAAATGCTGCCGGTTTATGACAAACCGATGATTTATTACCCGCTATCTACTTTAATGATGGCCGGAATTAAAGACATTTTAGTTATTTCGACTCCGAACGACTTGCCGAATTTCGAACGCTTACTTGGCGATGGCAAAAATTTTGGTATTAACCTTTCGTACAAAATCCAACCTTCTCCAGACGGGCTCGCTCAGGCTTTCACGCTTGGCGAAGAATTTATCGCTGGCGAAGCTTGCGCCATGGTGCTTGGCGACAACATCTTTTACGGCCTTGGCTTCGACGAATCTTTGAAAGCTGCCGCAAAAAATGCTGAAGAAAACAGTCGTGCCACGGTTTTCGGCTATTACGTAAACGATCCAGAACGCTTTGGCGTTGTCGAATTTGACAAAAACTGGCAAGCGATCTCGATTGAAGAAAAGCCGGAGAGCCCGAAGAGCAATTATGCAGTAACTGGGCTTTATTTCTATCCGGCCGGCGTTTCCGAAAAAGCCGCCACGATTAAACCGTCTGCCCGCGGTGAGCTAGAGATTACTAGCTTAAACGAACTTTATCTTGACGAAGGCCGTCTTGACGTCCAGCTTCTTGGCCGCGGTTTCGCCTGGCTCGATACTGGTACGATGGACTCTCTTGCTGACGCTTCCGACTTTGTTCGCGTAATTCAGAAACGCCAGGGCATTCAGATTTCTGCCCCAGAAGAAATTGCTTATAAAAATGGCTGGATTTCTAAAGAAGAACTAGTTACTTCCGCTGAAAAATACGGCAAATCTTCTTACGGCCAGCACTTAAAAAATGTCGCGGAAGGGAAAATTAAAGACTAATGAGCAACTTTGTTTTTGAAAAAACTAAAATTGAAGGCATTTATATTGTCACCCCGAAACATTTTGGCGACGAGCGCGGTTATTTCATGGAAACCTATAATGAGCAGGCTTTCAAAGAGGCGGGCTTAGACTATACCTTTGTCCAGGACAACCAGTCTAGCTCGAAAAAAGGTGTTCTTCGCGGGCTTCATTTCCAAAAAACCCATCCGCAAGCGAAGCTAGTTCGGGTCCTAAAAGGCGAAGTTTTTGATGTCGCCGTCGATCTTCGCGAAGGCAGCGAAACTTATGGCGAATGGGTCGGCACTATCCTGTCTGAAGAAAACCATAAGCAGTTGATGATCCCGCGTGGATTTGCCCATGGTTTTCTGGTCCTTTCCGATTACGCTGAGTTCGCATATAAATGTGACGACCTCTATCATCCTGAAGACGAGGGCGGTCTAATGTACAATGATGAGGATGTGGCAATTGAATGGCCAGAAATTGACTGCGAACACATTTTTAGTGAGAAGGATCAAAAACATCCTACATTAAAAGAGCTAGATTTTAAATTCAAAAAGGAGGTATTAAATGGCTAAAAAAACTATTATTGTAACCGGTGGCGCTGGCTTTATCGGCTCAAACTTTGTTTATTATATGTTAAACAAATATCCAGATTACCGCATTGTTTGCGTTGACTGTTTGACTTACGCTGGCAATCTCTCGACCTTAAAAAAGGCCTTAGAAAATGACAACTTCCGTTTTTCAAAAACGAACATCTGCGACCGCGAAGAAATCACAAAATTATTCAAGGAAGAAAATCCAGACATCGTCATAAACTTTGCCGCGGAAAGCCACGTCGATCGCTCAATCAAAGACCCAGATCTTTTCGTGAAGACCAACGTTTCCGGAACCCAGGTTTTAATGGACGTTTGCCGCGAACTAAATATTCCGCGCTACCATCAAGTATCGACCGACGAGGTTTACGGCGATTTGCCTTTGGATCGTCCAGACCTATTCTTTACTGAAAAAACTCCGATCCACGCCAGCAGCCCGTATTCTGCTTCAAAAGCTGGCGCCGATCTGCTGGTTTTGGCATATTGCCGTACTTTCAAATTCCCAGCTACAATCTCGCGCTGTTCGAACAACTACGGTCCATACCATTTTCCAGAAAAATTAATCCCGCTGATGATCATCAATGCTTTGAACGATAAGCCGCTCCCAGTTTATGGCGATGGTAAAAATGTCCGCGACTGGCTTTATGTCGAAGACCACTGCCGTGCAATTGACCTGATTATCCATAACGGCAAGATTGGTGAAGTTTATAATGTTGGCGGCCATAACGAAATGAGCAACATCGATATTGTAAAATTGATTTGCGAGAAACTAGGAAAGCCAGAAAGTCTAATCACTTACGTTGAGGATCGCAAAGGCCACGATCGTCGCTATGCGATCGACCCAACTAAGATTCATGACGAACTCGGTTGGCTTCCAGAGACCAAATTCAAAGATGGCATCGAAAAAACCATTGATTGGTACTTAAACAATAAAGAATGGTGGGAAGAAATTATCTCTGGCGATTACCAAAACTATTACGAAAAAATGTACGGAGATAAATAAATGAAAGTCTTTGTTACAGGAGTTTCTGGGCAGCTCGGCCATGATGTAATGTTAGAACTAGAAAAGCGCGGTTACGAGGCTATCGGCAGCGATCGCGCTGGCGATGAAAATGCTTCTTTTGAAGTCGTGGCGCTAGATATTACCGACGAAGAAAAAGTTCACAAGCTTTTAACCGAGTTAAAACCAGACGCCGTTGTTCATTGTGCCGCTTGGACCGCAGTTGACGCTGCCGAAGACGAAGAAAACATCCCGAAAGTAAAAGCCGTAAATGTCGACGGTACAAAAAACATCGCTAGAGCCTGTAAAGAAATTGACGCAAAAATGGTTTACATCTCGACCGATTATGTTTTTGATGGACAGGGAACCGACCCTTGGCAGCCGGACGATAAAAACTATGCTCCGCTAAATGTTTATGGTCAGTCGAAATTAGACGGTGAGCTTGCCGTAGCAAATACGCTAGATAAATATTTCATTGTGCGCATCGCCTGGGTCTTTGGCAAGAATGGCAACAACTTTGTAAAGACCATGGTAAACGTTGGGAAAACCCATGACGAGGTAAAAGTTGTTGATGACCAAATTGGCACCCCGACCTACTGTCCAGATCTTGCGCGGCTCCTCGTTGATATGATTGAGACCGACAAGTACGGCTATTATCACGCAACAAACGAGGGCGGATATATCTCCTGGGCCGATTTCACCAAAGAGATCTTCAAACAGGCCGGTATCGATTCAAAGGTAACGCCAGTAACAACTGCAGAATATGGCCTATCTAAAGCCAAAAGACCATTTAACTCCCGGCTGGATAAATCAAAATTAAAGGAAAACGGCTTTGCTTTATTGCCGACCTGGCAGGACGCTCTAAGTCGCTATCTCAAGGAACAATGAACGAAAGAGTCTCAATCATAATCCCAGTCTATAATGTCGAGGAATATCTCGGCGCCTGCATGAAATCAGTTCTGGACCAATCCTATGAGGATATCGAAGTTATACTCATCGACGACGGATCGACTGATTTTTCTGGGAATCTTTGCGACGAGTACGCTCGTCACGACAAACGCATTAAAGTCATTCACCAGAAAAACGGCGGGTTGTCGAACGCGCGCAACACTGGGCTGAAAAATGCTACCGGCGAATGGATCGTGTTTGTCGATTCAGACGACACGATTGCAAAAAACCACGTTAAAGAGCTGTACAATGCCGCAAAAGGCCAGGGCGCAAACATGGCGATCTGCGCAATCGAAGAAATTTACCCCAAAAAGAAGCGCATAAATTATGGCGCCGGCTATAAATCAAAATTATTAGATCAGCGTACCTGCTTAAAGCGCCTACTCAAAGACCAGAGTTTTAATGTCTCTGCTTATGCCAAGATTTATAACAGAGCTCTATGGAAAAATATCCGATTTCCCGAGGGTAAAATTCACGAGGATCTCGGTACGACCTATCGCTTAATTCTAAAATGCAATAAAATTGCCTATATTCCATCGCCGAGTTACCACTATATGCGTCGCGAAAATTCTCTAGCGCACAGCAAATACACTGACCAAAAACTCGACATTATTGAACTAACTGACAAGATGTGTGATGCAATCGACAAAAAATATAAAGGCGATCTTGATGAGATCACCAAAGTCAGGAGACTCCACGCGCGCTTCAGTGTTCTGCGTCAAATGTTAAAAGATGAAGAGACTTTGACAAAATCCCAGCAAAAGACGAAGCAGGAAATTGCTGAGTATATTAAAACCCACAAAGACGACATTGCAAAAAACCCTGAAGCTACTCGACGCGACCGCATTGCTTTGAGGACTTTCCTAACAAACGAAAAACTGTTCAAATTAAGCTGGCAAATCTACGAGAAAAGGAGAAAAAAATGAGCCCTAAAGTTTCGATCGTAATCGCTATGAAAAATGATGGGATTTATGCGCTGAGGTTATTGAAAGCATTAGAAAAAGATAAATATAAAAATCTGGAGATTGTTCTTGTTGATGATGGCTCGAAAGACAACTCTGCTGACGAGATCAAAGAGTACGTCCTTAGCGAAAAATTAAAAAACGTAAAACTATTCCGCGAAGATTCAGAGGGCGTCGAAACGGCCAGAAATATCGGCATCGACAAATCTACTGGCGAATATATAATCTTCTTAAATCCTAAAGATGAAATTGATGCGAATTTTATTACTGCCCTAATGCTTACTGTCGAGAATGGGGAACAAGCCCTCGCTCTTACCGGAATTATGGAAAAACTCGGCACCGAAAAGGAGAGGGTGCTTTATAGTTCATTAACAGCGACGAAAAAACCTAAAGAAACTACTAGATTTTATCGCGAACGTTTGTTTAAAAAAGACAAGCGCCTACATTTTATAAATAATAAATTATTTAACGCGAAAATTATTAAAGATCACGATCTAAAATTTGAAAAAGTCAAAAAAGGCGCCGAAGAAACTTCCGAGCTGAAGTTCATCAAAAAATACATCAGGGTCGGAGAAATCGAGACCTTCATTACTATTAACAAGCCGCTACTGATTACGCAAAAACTTGAGCGTGTCTCTCATCGCGTCGTCAACCGAAAGCGTAGCCTTGAAGCCTAATTCCGAAAAAGCCTTCGATACATCTGCAAACACAATTGGCAAATCGCCCGCTCGTCGCGGCATGGTTCTATAAGGCAGGCTCTCTCCGCTTGCTTTTTCAAATGCTGCGACCATTTCCAAGACCGAAGTTCCGCGCCCTGTGCCGAGATTATAAATTGCGACGCCCGGCTCAGCGTGCGACAATGCGGCCAAGTGTCCTTTAGCCAGATCAACTATATGGATATAATCGCGGATACAAGTCCCATCCGGGGTTTCATAATCGTTCCCAAAGACACTAAGTTCTGGCATCTCTTTGCGTGCCACCCGCATAACCAGCGGCATCAAATTATTCGGTATCCCATTTGGATCCTCTCCGATTAACCCCGACGGATGTGCTCCAATTGGGTTAAAGTATCGCAAAATTGTTGCTGAAAATGTCGGATCGGAAATGCAAATATCTTTCAAGATCTCCTCGATCATGTACTTTGTACGCCCGTAAGGATTCGTGATCCCGCGGCCAGTAGGCATATCTTCTGTAAATCCGTGTCCACCAATCGGAATATCGCCATAAACCGTTGCTGAAGAAGAAAAGACTATTCGTGAAACGCCAGTCTCATACATCGCTTTAAGTAAATTCAAAGTCCCCCCGACATTATTTTCATAATAAAGCAATGGTTTTTCAACACTCTCGGCAACTGCTTTGAGCCCTGCAAAATGAATCACGCTCGAGAATGACCCTTCTTTAAATACTTTCAAAACCGCTGAAGAATCTAGTAGATCTACTTGATGAAAAACTGGGCGAACGCCAGTAATCTCAAAAATCCGGTCAATAACCGAGGCCTTACTATTCGCGAGATTATCCAAAATCTCGACTTCATAGCCTGCGTTAATTAGCTCAACCGCTGTGTGTGAGCCAATATACCCAGTCCCCCCTGTTATTAAAATCTTATCCATGATATAATTATAACATGAAAAAAGACTCGGGCTCTATCTACCGACTATTCTTAATGCTAGGGGATGCTACGGCGATTGTGCTCTCTTTTGCAGCCGCCTATTTCATCCGCACACATCTCGACGATCGCCCGTACCACTTCGATCCAAACATCTGGGAATTTACCCTGACTGCGCTGCTTTTTGTCCCGCTTTGGTGGCTAATTCTCGCCACTTTAGGGCTATACCGCAAACGAATCATCCTCGGCCGTTCGCGGTCTGCTGAATTTGGTAGAATCTTTTTCGCCGCGATCATCGGCATGATGACTATTATTACTTACGATTTCTTTTTCCGTACCGACCTTTTCCCAGTCCGTCCGGTCGCGCTTTGGGCGCTTGTGCTCTGCTTTATCTCATTAGTACTTTTCCGCGCTATCATTCGCCGGATTCGCTATTTAATTATTGTCAAAACCAAACGCGCTACTCGCCGCGTGATTATCATAGGGAATAGCAAAAATACCGAAAATCTTCTGAACTTTATTTCTACCTCGCCGGAAGAAGGATACCGGGTAGTTGCGATTATCGCAAACAGTAAATACATTCCGGAAGAATATCAGCATCTAAAACGAAATTCTTTGAAAGAAACTCTAGAACATACTTCTGCCGACATTATCTTCCAAACTGATGAATTAAAGACCGAAAACACATATAGCGAAGCCGTTAAAAACCATATGCTTTACTATTTTGTCCCGACCGACTCGACAATTACTTCGCACATTGGCAGTATGGAACTAATCGGCGACACGCCAGCAATTTTAGTTAAAGTTACGCCATTAATGGGTGGAGCGCGAATCGCGAAACGTGCGACCGACATCATTCTCGGCACAATCGCTTTCGCCATCGCTCTAATCCCGATGTTGATTATCTGGATTATCGTCAAACTTTCTGACCCGAAGAACCCGGCGCTTTATTCCGAATATCGCCTTTCTCGCTATAACAAAAGAGTTAAAATCTACAAATTCCGCTCGATGTCGCCAGAGTATTCCGGCATGAGCCCAGAAAAGGCTTTCGAAAAGATGGGCAAGCCCGAGCTGATTGAACAATATCGCAGTAACGGCGATTATCTAAAAAACGACCCACGCATTACAAAGATCGGTCGGGTTCTTCGCAAAACTTCCTTAGACGAATTGCCGCAACTTTGGAATGTAATCAAAGGCGACATTTCGCTAGTCGGCCCACGCGCGCTAGTCCCAGGCGAGCTGAAAGACTATGGCGATCGCTCATTGTTACTTTCAGTGAAGTCCGGCTTGACCGGTCTCGCTCAAGTTTCTGGGCGTCGCGACATTTCTTTTGAGGAACGCCGCGCGCTTGACTTATATTACATCCAGAACTGGTCGCTCCTTCGCGACTTCCAAATCATGCTCCGCACAATCGGCACAGTCTTATTCCGGAAAGGCGCCAAGTAATGAAAATCGCTATTGTTTGCGATTGGCTAACTAACGTTGGCGGCGCTGAACGCGTATTACTCGCGATTCATGAAATGTATCCAGACGCTCCGATCTATACTTCGAAATATAACAAAAAGGGAATTGGTTGGTTTAAAGACGCCGATGTCCGGACTGGCTGGCTGCAGATTTTCCCAACAGGGTTGCGCCGCTTTCTCGGGCCATTACGCCAGCGCTATTTTAGAAAACTCGATCTTTCCGAATACGATCTTGTAATTTCCGTCACTGGCGCCGAAGCTAAAGCTGTAAAGGCTAAAAAACATATCTGCTATTGTCACGTCCCGACGCAATATTATTGGCAGATGTACGATGAATATATCAGGAATCCAGGATTTGGTATTTTCGATCCACTCGCGCGGCTTGGCCTGAGACTATTTATCAAGCCTCAGCGCAAAAAGGACTATGCCGCCGCCCAAGACCCAGATGAGTTCGTGACAATCAGCGAGTATGCTGCAGAACAAATCAAAAAATATTACGGCAGGGAATCAACCATCATCCACCCGCCAGTAAACGTCAAAAAGTTTTCCACAGCCAGCAAGGGGTTTTCCACAGGAAAAACAGGGGTCGGGTTTATCACTACTTCCAGGCAAGTTACCTGGAAGCGCCTGGATCTTTGCGTGGAGGCTTGTCTAGAAATTGGTAGCCACTTAACGATTATTGGCGAAGGCCCAGAGCATAAAAAATTAGTAGAACTTGCCGCCGGATCGCCATTAATTTCATTCTATCCGCGCATGGATCAGGATGAATTAAAAACTTATTTAGCCAACGCCGACGCCTATCTTTTCCCAAGTCTTGAGCCATTTGGGATTGCGCCAGTCGAGGCGCTTGCTGCCGGCTGCCCAGTCATAGCCTACGGGAAAGGCGGAGCTTTAGACTACGTTAAGCCTAACGAGAACGGTATTTTCTTCGAATCCCAAACTCCAGAATCGCTGGCCTATGCAATCAAGAAATTCAAAGATCTAAAATCTGAAAATCCAAAAGCCTTTAACTATAAAAAGATTCAAAAATCTGCCGAAAAGTTTGACGAAAGATTTTTCAAAGAAAAATTAAAGAGGTTTATTGATGAAAAAATTAAATAGGCTTTCGTTGTTTCTTTTGCCGATAGTTGTGTTTTTTACTAATTTCCCAGTAATTAGACTAGGCGAAACCGATTCAATGTATCTAGAAATTTCTCTCCCAGAAATTTGGCTAATATTATTCGCCATTGTTAGTCTTCCGAATTTAGGCAAGCTCATAAAATTCTTTACGCCAAAAAAACTTATCCTAGTCGCGCTGTTTCCGCTTTATGCATTTGGTTCAGTTTTCTGGTCCGGCAACCCTTTTCGTGCAGTTCTAACTGCCGGTCTGCTTACGCTAATTATCTTTGCGGCTCTAAACACGCTCTACCTTCTGAAAGACGATGGCATACTTAGGCATAAACTTCTCCAAGTTCTGATTATCACCAGCGCAGTTGTTAGCGTTTTTTGCTGGGCTCAATGCTTACTTGATTTAGCAGGAGTTTCGCGTGCAGACTCTTTGATGTGCGCCGGTTGTTCATATACTTCTTTTGGCTTTCCGCACCCGAACGGCTTTACTTTGGAGCCGCAGTTTATGGGCGGGCTATTGATCGCGCCGGCGTTGCTTAGTTTTTATCTTGCTTTCGCCACAAAAACCAACCACAAACGAGCCTACTTTTTGCTCGCCGGTTTTTTCTCGACGACACTCTTTCTAACTTTTTCACGTGGGGCGATTTACTCATTTATCGTTGCGATAATTTTCCTGGCAATTTCGCTAAGTTTTGCCAAAAAATCTAAAAAACCGCTACTGATCTTCCCGGCGGTTCTAGCCGCTTTTATGATAACGCTTACTGCGCAGGGAACAATGTCGGTCATATCTCCGACTTCTGACAACTTTATCTCCGGCACAACTAAAGCACTACACCATTTGACGCTCGGCCATCTCGATCTTCGCCCGACCGAGGAAAATAGCATCGAGAACCCTGAACAGTCGCCCGACGATGAGGCAGGCACTGAGTCTGGGCAATCCGAGCAGCCTGAGCAGTCCTCGGGACCGACATCCCCATCCTCGTCCTACAATGGCTACGTTTCCGAATCTACAGATGTGCGCGTGAATTTCACTAACCTGGCGCTGGAAGCAGCAACTTCCGATCCAAAAATTTTGATTTTTGGCTCAGGTCTTGGCTCTGCTGGTACGATACTAAACGAGAAATTTCCTGACAAAGTTGGTACCAGAAAACAAATTGTCCAAAACGAATACGCTTCGCTTCTCCTTGAGCTTGGCCTCATAGGAATCGGGTTAGCGGTAGTGATGATTGCAGGTTATATGAGGTGCGCATCTAACGCCTGCATAACCGCCGTTATCATCGCTTATGCACTAACCTTATTCTTCTTCTCCGGCCTCCCGAATGCCTTCCATATTTATCTTATTCCGCCGCTACTCGTCGGCATTTTCTGGGACGAGATCGTCCATCCCCGCAAACACCTCGCGCAACCACGCGTCCGCCGGACCGGCCGTAAGTAGTAAAATCAAATAGCCTTCGCTGCGCCATTTTTGCAACTCTAGCCCGAACGTCGAATCAAGTTCGGCCGGCTCAGCGACTTGCGAAACCTCTGGCGACAGCGATGAAATAAACTCTTTCGGCGAGATTATCGAAAGCTCCGGGTTCTCTCGCGTGAGATATGTTGGCAACCAGTAAAGATGGGACACGCCGTCAAATGCTCGGGCGTAATCGTCAAAAACTTCGTGTTGCCTAGTATTTTGGTGGGGCTCATAAATCGCTACAACGCCCTTAAGGCCTAGCCGCGAAGCTTCTTCGCGCGCAAGATCTATAGTTGCAGAAATCTCCTCCGGATGATGCCCGTAGTCTGAATAAACTCCCGAACAGATTCGCTCGAATCGCCGTCCGCTACCCGGAAAACGATTCAGAACCTCGATTACTTGCTCGTATGGAATCGTCGTCCCGACTTCCTCGGCCATCATAAGCACCGCTTGCGCCGCCAAACTTGCATCCTCGCGTCGGGCCGCGCCAGAAATCTGGAAATCCGAAGCCGGAAATTCGTCTGATATCCGAACAACCCGGTCGCTTTGTCCCTCGAACCTTCGAAACGCCTTTTGGTAGTCCTCGCGCGTTGGGTAAATATCTGGGTGGTCATATGAAATCACCGTAATTACCGAAAGCCACGGCGAAAAGTGTAAGAAATTCCGATCATATTCATCAGCCTCATAAATCAAAAATTGCGACGAAGTATCATAAACGCCCGAGGCCGCAAACGGTAAGGTCGTCCCAACAAGATACGAGACTGGAATATCAAGCTCCAAACAAGCCCAAATAATCATCGAAGTAGTAGTAGTCTTGCCATGCGTCCCCGCTACTGCGACCATATTAAGCCCTAGTTTATCGACCAAAAACGCAATCAGCTCATCTCTTTTAGACACGCGAAGCCCGAGTTTTTGAGCTAAGACAAGTTCTGGGTGATTCGGAGGTAAGGCCGAAGTATAAACAAACCAGTCCACTCCGTTCTCATCAAAACACTTCTGCAAAAAATCGCCGTTCTGGGCGTTGGGCCCAGTTTCAAACGGAATATCAGCATTATAAAGTTCTCGAGAAATTGCCCCCTCAGAAAGGTCTGACCCAAAAACTGAAAAACCAGCCGATTTCGCCATTAACGCTAGCGGCCCCATACCAGTTCCAGAAATACCTGAAATATATATATTCATATGTTATAATTATACCAGTTATGGTGGGTAAAATCTCAAAAACGAAGTTCAACCTCAAAAAGACCCTGAAAAAATTCGGTACGGTCAAGATTTGGCAGCTCGCCATAATTCTAGTGCCGCTGTTATTCTTGACTGCAACCGCAATGCGTCTAGATCATTTGAAAATGAACGAGCTAAAAGAAGCGGTCGTTAAGGCCGACGAGGCAGGGAATGACGCAGAAATTGCGAAGACGCTAAGCGAGCTAAAAGAGTTCACCACGACACACACCGTTATTAATGTCGTTGAGCGAAATGGCGATAGTTACGTTACTTTTGGCACGGGACCACTTTACCTTGAAAATCAATACTTAAGAAAGACTGGAGAGATTCTCGAGCAGGCCGCAGCGAACCCGCCGACTGACGATAACCCAAACGGCAATGTCTATGCCGCTGCCATGGCCGTCTGTCAGCCGCAGGCGCAGGCCAACCGCTGGGCTTGGAATGACCCAAACTATATTAATTGCTATATGACTGAGATCAATAAATTCCCGACTTCTGAGCGAATTGAGGACAAATATGCCGTCGCTCTCCCAGATACGACTCTTTATCGCTACGATTTCGCGTCGCCGATGTGGACCCCGACTCTCTCCGGCTTCTTGATGATCCTGGATCTTGTTGTAATTATTACAATAATCGTTAAGTTCTTTATCTGGTTGTTCATCAGAATTGCCATCATTTTTGTGAAATAAAGACGTTGTAGAAAATACAACATTACCTCTGTTGCTATCTGAGAAACCCCAGAAAATTTAAAAAACCTCTTGACTACTTCTTCAAGAGGGCGTAAGATAAGGATATAACAAACTAAGGAGGAAAAATGGCCTACGAGCATACCAATAGCAAAGGCATCACTTACTATCTACGTAAATCTGAAGTTACCCTTCGCGGTGGCAAACAGCAAACTATTTACTTCTTCACTAAGACTGCTGAAGGCGGCAAAGGTACCCCTTGTGACCTTCCTGCAGATCGCACCGTCAACGAAAACCCACGCAACGGTTTCTTGACCCTCAAGAAGAAATAATTGGTATTTCCAACAACAAAAAGAGTCCCTTTAGGGGGCCCTTTTTGTTGTTGGTGGGGGCGGCTGGGCTCGAACCAGCGACCAAGCGGTTATGAGCCGCCTGCTCTAACCACTGAGCTACGCCCCCGGACCATACCTATATTTTACCATAAAACCACAAAATGCTATAATAGGGTCAGATGGGTAACCTTAAGCAGAAAGTCAGGCGGACTAAATATAAACTGACTCGCGGCATGACCGGCAAACGCGCAGCAGTATTGATTTTTGTTGCAGCCTGTTTGGCGTGGACTTATGGCGCAATCGTATCCCTGAGCCGTAATTGGGAATTAGAACAGCGCCTGATCGGCAAGCGCAGAGAAGTAAGGCTTCTAGAGCTGGAAGTCGAAACCCTTGCTTTGGAAAACCAGTATTATGCCTCCGAAGAATATCAAGAGCTTGCCGCTCGCGATAAGGAGAATAAAATCTTGCCTGGCGAGAGCTTAGTATATCTTCCAAAAAATTCCGAAGAAGCCAAGAAGAAGCATGAAAACTCCGAGATTCAAATTTCTTACGCTGAGCCATCAAACTTCCGCCAATGGCTTTCGTTCTTGCTTGCTATTTGATTACGCTTATGATAAAATAAAGTGGACAAAAAGGAGTATTTTATGTGTACGGGCATTCGCTTTACTGACGATAAAAACAATATGTATTTCGGCCGAAACCTAGACTGGTCGACTGGCTATGGCCAAAAAATCGTAGTCACGCCAAAAGGCTACCAATATAAACCAGCTTTTGCTGACGGGCCAATGAATCCAAAATACGCCGTTATTGGCATGGGCATTGTTGAAGAAAACACGCCGCTCTATTTCGACTGCGCCAATGAGGCGGGTCTCGCGATCGCAGGCCTGAATTTCCCAGGCTATGCTGAATACGAAAAAGATGCAGTCTCCGATAAAACCAATATTGCCGCTTACGAATTTCCGCTTTGGGTTGTGGCGAACTTTACGACTGTCGACGAGGTGGAAGAAGCATTAAAGAACGTTGCAATTATCGCAAAGCCGATCAACGAGAAATATCCAGTCTCTATGCTCCACTGGTTAATTGGCGATAAGGACCGCAGCATTGTTGTCGAATATACTAAAGACGGCATGGAGATCTTCCATAACGATCCAGACGTCCTGACGAACCAGCCAGGTTACGCTTGGCACCAAGAAAATATGAGAAACTATCTAAACTTGATGAGCCTCCAGCCTAAGAAAGTTACTTGGGGCGAGAAGACCGTAATGACTCCGTTCGGTTCTGGTTCGCTGATGCGCGGCATCCCAGGCGATTACTACTCGCCATCTCGTTTTGTCCGTGTAGCTTACTTAAATACTCACTATCCGGAAAAATCTACTGAAGAAGAAAACGTCGCCAGACTTTTCCATACTTTGGCCGGTGTTGCGATGATCGACGGCGCTGCCGCAATGGCCGACGGTAACTTCGAGAAGACCGTCTATACCGGCGGCTATTCCGCTGCGACCAAGACCTACTATTACAATACTTACGAAGACCCAGCAATCAAATCCGCTAAGCTCGACGATTACGACGTCAATAGCGCGGGGTTAATCACCGCTTAGAATTATGTTCGACATCCTCGGTCTTCATATTAGCACGAAAAAACTTGTTGGTTTAGCAGTTTATCTACTCCTGATTTTCGTGATCTACCTAATCCTTCGCCGGATTTTGAAGGTTGCCTTTACGCGTGCGAGTAAGAACGCCAATAGCGCTAGCGCCGCCGCGAACAGTAAAGGCGCCAAGGTCACGAAGGCCGGTTTAATTAAGCGGAAACAGTTGACAAAGGTTCAGCGCCAGCGCATTAAGACCGTCTCCCAACTTCTCAGCAGTGCCTTGAAGTATCTGATGATAGTTTTGACGATTCTGGTCGTCCTAGCAGACCTTGGCGTCAACGTTACCTCGCTAATCGCCGGTCTCGGCATTTTGACCGCTGTCGTTGGTCTTGCGTTCCAAGACATGATCAAAGACCTGATCGCCGGCGTAACAATCATTATCGAAGAGCAATTTTGTGTTGGCGACACGGTCGTGCTTGATGGCTTTAAAGGGACGGTTATCAGTATTGGTCTCAGAACTACTGAGATCAAAAACAATAGCGGCGAAGTTAAAATCGTTGCAAACCGCAATGTCGACGGCTTGATCAACTACAACAAATCAGAGACAAAGTAGCTTATTTATAGCGCCGCGCCGCCCCTGTTGATTCTGCTCATGCTTGCAAAATCGCCCCGAATGTGCTAAAATAAGAGTATCTTGTACATAGTGTACAGGTCTCGGAGGACAGATCGTCCTAGCTCTTTGAAAGGAGGGATGGCTTATGCAGAGGTCATCAAAGAAGGTAACTGCTATTCTGGTCGTTTTGTGTTTGCTGTTCGGGGGCGTAGGACTCGCTCCGGAAATCGCCAACACTACCGGCTCACCCGTAGCTAAGGCTGCGACGAAGTATACGCGATTTGTAAAACCAACTACGTTGAAGGTCTACAAAAAAGCGTCTGCCTCTAGCAAAGTTGTTGCGACGCTAAAAAAGGACAAAAAAGTCACGCAGTACGGCTCGGCCAATAAAAAAGGCTGGGTAAAGATCCGCTATGCATCTGGCAAGTATGGCTATGTGAAGAAGACCAATCTGAAGACGCACATGAGTAAGGCTGGGCTTTTAGCGCTCGCGAAAAAGCAACGCAAAAAGATCCTGTCTATTGTCGAAGAGTATGGCTGGTCCGTTGAATTCGCGACTGAACCAGAGCTAATTGTCTATGATGATGAAGACGGCATCTATTTTACCAGAGTTGAGTTCTACGTTACAATAAAGAATGCTAAGTACACTTACGAAATGTATGCAAGTTGCTATTTCTACGATGGGGTATTCGAATATGATAGTCATGTCTATAAAGGTAGCGTAGAAAAAAAATCGGATGTCGGCCATAATTTTGACACGCTTTTAAGCTATATTAAGAAGTATGCCGTTTAACCCTCCGTAGATTAGCCTCGCCGTTTTGGCGGGGCTTTTCTTGCTATTTTGTTGTTCTTGTGCTTAAATATAACTATGGACAATTCTGTGGAGGGAAAAAATAACCAGTCCGAGAGCATATCCTATTCTTCGCAAGACATTTTGAATAAATCGCTTGCTGGGAAAAAGGACAGCTTGTTTACTAGAGTAAAAAAATCGAGGCTATTTCTGAAACGAAAAGAGAAGCCTGTCAATAATTTTACGTCTATCCCTAAGTCTACTCGCAGCCGTTTTAAATCAGTCAACAAGAAACAACTCCTGAGAGTAGCGATAATTGTTTTTTCGATTTTGCTCTTAATCGGCGGTACAACGATCGTCATCCTACTAGTCAATAATAATCGAGACGATTCTGCTAAGACCGTTGAGGGAGAAGAAATCGACGAGCCGGCTTATACCGAAGAAGAAGAGGCTTATACCGAGAACATTCCGGAGGAAATATCTACGCTAAAACCCGACCAGACTGACAAAGGCATAAATATCGTAGACTATGTAGCAGCGCAAGTTAATTACATAGATGCGTTAGTCAATTCTGGTCTATTGAAAACTGCGGCTGATGAAATGGAAAGCGTTATGTCTGAGATAGAGATGAACCCAGATGCCTTTACAGATTGTCAGCTCGCCTTGGCTTACCGAGCCTCTTTGCGTATTCAAGAAGCTGATATTGCCAAGCGTAGAGCTGCCGGCCAAGACGTAGCCGATCCGGCAGAAGAAGAGGACGAAAACTCGGATACCGATGAAAACGGA